>CAYWMP010000049.1:0-33875 GCA_964459445.1 uncultured Desulfobacteraceae bacterium | reverse complement strand
TGCGGTTTGCGATACGGGAAGGCGGCCGCACGGTAGGCGCCGGGGTGATCAGCGACATTATCGAATAAAGGATTTGTGAGAGTCTCTGAAGGACCCAAAGGGCCCGGAGACCAAAAAAAGGATATATATAGCAGTATAGCAGAAGGATTTTTGGTTATTGACTTGGGCATTATCGACGCCCTTGGCGCTTTTGATTGTTTTATTGGGGAAAGGGAGAAATGAATAAATTAATCACCAATCAAAAAATAAGGATTCGGTTAAAGGCCTATGATCATAAGCTCTTGGATCAATCAGCTATGGAAATTGTGGAAACGGCCAGAGAAACCGGTGCCAAGGTGGCCGGACCCATCCCTCTCCCTACATCTATTAATAAATATTGTGTTCTAAGGTCACCCCACGTGGACAAGAAATCGAGAGAGCAGTTTGAGATCAGAACACATAAGAGACTGTTGGATATCCTGGAGCCCACGCAGCAAACGGTGGATGCCCTTATGAAACTTGACTTGGCTGCAGGCGTCGCTGTGGAGATTAAGCTGTAGTCGGAACGGAGTGAATTTTTATGGTCAAGACAATCTTTGGAAAAACGGAAGGCATGACCCGATATTTTCTGGATGAAGGGAAAAGCGTTCCAGTTACCATCGTGAAGACCTGGCCCTATGTCGTGGTCCAAAAGAAGACCCGTGAGAAGGATGGGTACGATGCCATTCAGGTGGGGTTCGAGGAACACAAGGAAGCCCGTGTGAATAAACCCATGAGGGGGCATTTCAAGGGTGCCGGGGAGGCCTGTTTCAGAAACCTTAGGGAAATCAAGGTTGACAATGCCCAGGAATTTGAAGTGGGACAGGAAATCAAGGCAGAGATATTTAGTATTGGTGACATCGTAAACGTAACCGGCAACAGCAAGGGCAGAGGTTTTGCCGGCGTGATAAAAAGATGGGGTTTTGCCGGGGGAAAGGCGACCCATGGGTGCCGTTCTCACAGGGTTCCCGGATCCATAGGATCCAGCGCAACACCCGGCCGAGTCTATAAGGGCAGAAAAATGCCGGGCAGAATGGGAAATACCCGGACCACCATCAAGAACCTCCGGATCATAGATATAAGACCCGAATTAAATATAATCGCCCTTAAGGGGGCCGTGCCGGGAGGCCGAAACGGTCTTGTAACTATTCAAAAGGTGTGATTTCCCGGAGGCAACTGCTCGGATAGCCACCAAGACACGAAGACAGAAAGGGCAATAAGGGTACAAAAAAATAATACTTCAAACTTAGTGCCTTGGTGTCTTTGTGGCTGAGTAGTTACAATCGAAAGTGATCTAAGGACGTGAAAGAATAATAAGATGGCAGTCATTGACGTTTACAATACGGATAAGGAAAAGACTTCTGAGATGGAGTTGCGAGAGGACATTTTCCAGGTCCCGGTCAAGAACGATGTTCTTCACCAGGTGGTCGTGGGCCAGCTTGCGAGTCATAGGGCAGGGAGTGCTTCCACCAAAGGACGCTCAGAGGTGATAGCCTCCGGCAGCAAGCTTTATCGACAGAAGGGAACAGGGCGGGCCAGATCAGGAGCGGCATCATCCCCCATTCGGCGGGGCGGCGGTGTGGCATTCGGTCCTAAACCCAGAAAATATGCTCGAAGGGTTCCCAAGAGAGTCAGAAAAGCGGCACTGAAGATGGCCCTGACTGAAAAATTCCAAAACGACCGTTTGGTCGTGCTTCAGGATTTTGACTTGGCTGAAACCAAAACAAAGGCATTCGTGCGTGTGATGGAAAATTTTGATGTCAAGAAGGCCCTGATTGTAACAGAGAACAAGAATGAAAATTTGGAGAAATCCTCAAGGAATGTTTCTTGGGTTAAAGTTATGAGGCATGAGGGTCTCAATGTTTTGGATGTCATTAGATATGAACATCTCTTTTTGGTCCAGCCGGCCATCAATAGGATTGAGGAGGCATTGGTTTCCTGATGGATATATACAATGTCATCAAAGCGCCTCACATTACTGAAAAGGGCACTATTCAAAAGGGCGCAAATAATCAGGTCAGCTTCAAGGTTGACCGCAGAGCCAATAAAATCGAAATCAGACAGGCTGTTGAGACCCTTTTTAGAACAAAGGTTTTGCATGTGCGCACCATGAGAGTACAGGGCAAGAGACGTCGATTAGGACGGAGTGTCGGAAAAAGGCCTGACTGGAAAAAGGCCGTTGTCAGACTGGCCCCGGGAGAGAACGTGGAATTCTTTGAGGGAATGTGATTTGAATTTCGGAGAAAGCAATGACAATTAAAACCTATAAACCGACATCTCCCGGAAGACGATTTCAGACCTATGCCAAATCGGAAGACATCACACGGCATAAACCTGAAAAGAGCCTCGTGAGGTCTCTCAGAAAGACGGGGGGAAGGAATGCTCTGGGTCGGGTTACCAGCAGGCATCGGGGGGGCGGTCACAAACGGTCATACAGACTTGTTGATTTCAAACGCAACAAGGATGGTGTTCCCGCGCGCGTGGCAAGCATAGAATACGATCCGAATCGATCGGCAAACATCGCACTGCTCCATTATATTGACGGTGAAAAAAGATACATTCTTGCCCCCCTGGGGCTAAAGGTAGGGGATCGGATTGTCTCAGGAGATACAGCGGAAATCAGGGTTGGCAATGCCAAGCGTTTGGGGGATATTCCCCTGGGAACTGCGGTCCACAACATTGAACTCAATGCGGGACACGGCGGACAGATGGTCAGAGGAGCAGGCGGTTATGCCCAGTTGATGGCAAAGGAGGGCAAATATGCCCTGGTCAAACTCCCGTCGAGTGAAGTGCGAATGATTCCTCTGGATTGTAAAGCCACCATTGGCCAGATCGGCAATTTAGAGCATGAAAACGCGAGTTTCGGCAAGGCCGGCAGGAAACGATGGAAAGGGAAAAGGCCCCGAGTGCGAGGCGTAGCCATGAATCCTGTTGACCACCCCCATGGTGGAGGCGAGGGTAAATCGTCAGGCGGGCGACACCCGGTAACGCCCTGGGGCGTTCCAACTAAAGGTTACAAAACGAGAGTAAAGAAAGCCAGCGATAGACTTATTGTGAAACGGCGAAAGTAAAAAGTTTTTTACTCAATGATCAACACAAGATAGATGGAGGTAGTGCATTGCCGCGATCAGTGAAAAAAGGGCCTTTTGTCGATGACCATCTCATGAGAAAAGTCCAACAGGCCCAGGAAACATTGAGCAGACAAATCATTAAGACCTGGTCCAGAAGGTCGACTATCCTTCCTGAGTTTGTGGGCCTTACTTTTGCGGTTCATAATGGTAAAAAGTTTTTACCTGTATTTGTTACGGAAGACATGGTTGGGCATAAACTGGGAGAATTTTCGCCGACGAGAACCTTCTATAGCCACGCAGGGGACAAAAAATCACGGTTGAAGGGGGCCAAAAAATAATGGAAGTAAAGGCAGCCGCTAGATTCGTGAGATTGTCGCCCCGCAAGGCGCGGTTGGTCATGAACCAAATTCGAGGGAAAAAGGTTGAAGAGGCCTTGAACATGCTCAGTTTTTCGCCCCTCAAGGCAGCCCGTCTTTTAAAGAAGCTGGTAAACTCGGCTGTGGCCAATGCGGAAGAAAACGCCGGGCTGGACGTGGATATCCTCTATATCAAGAAGATCTATGCGGACGAGGGGCCAACCCTAAAGCGATGGCGGCCCCGCGCCATGGGTCGAGCCACAAGAATAAGGAAGAGGACGAGTCATTTAACCGTTATCCTGGATGAGAGTTGAGGGTTTTTTTCATGCCACAAAGTCGAGTCGCTCATATCCTCGCACAATGAATTGATGGAGGGAAATATTGGGACAGAAAGTAAATCCAATCGGATTCAGATTAGGGATCTATAGAGATTGGGATTCCAGGTGGTTTGCCGGAAAAGATTACAGCGCCTTCATATTAGAAGACCACGAAATACGGAAATTCCTCAAAAAGAGACTCGCCCAGGCGGGCGTGTCCAGGATAATCATCGAAAGGGCCGCGAGCAAAGTCAGGATTAGAATACATACTGCCAGACCGGGCCTGGTCATCGGGAAAAAGGGCGTCGAGATTGAGAATATCAAGCGTGCCCTTGAAAAGAGAATAAACCGAGAAGTCATTATTGATATCCAGGAGGTCAGAAAACCGGAGGTGGACGCCCAACTGGTCGCAGAAAATGTGGCGCTGCAATTGGTTCGGCGGGTATCCTTTAGGCGAGCCATGAAGAAAAGCGTGAGTTCCGCTCTACGATTTGGGGCCTTGGGAATAAAAATTGCCTGTAGCGGTCGTTTGGGCGGCGCAGAGATGGCCCGCCGGGAATGGTATAGAAAGGGAAGGGTTCCCCTGCATACGCTGCGGGCGGACATCGACTATGGTTTTGCCGAGGCCTTTACAACCTATGGCGTCATTGGTGTAAAGGTGGCCCTCTTTAAGGGGGAGATATTACGGGATAAAAAGGACTAGGGACGATCATGTTAAGTCCAAAAAAGGTCAAATATAGAAAAAAACAAAAGGGGCGATCAAAGGGGAAGGCCTACTTCAAGGGAGGCACCCTGGAATTCGGCGACTTCGGACTGCAGGCCCTGGAATGCGGAATGATGACGGCCCAGCAGATTGAAGCGGGTAGAATTGCCATTACAAGACATGTAAAGCGCGGCGGTAAGATTTGGATTCGCGTATTTCCGGACAAGCCTGTTACGAAAAAACCCGCAGAGACACGGATGGGAAAGGGAAAGGGAGCTCCGGAAAGCTGGGTGGCGGTCGTTAAACCCGGCAGGATCTTGTATGAAATGGAAGGGGTTGGGCAGGAAACGGCGGCAGAGGCTTTTCGGCTGGCCAGCCACAAGCTACCCTTTTCGACGAGATTTGTGACAAGGGGATCATAACCGTGAAGGCAAAAGAGCTTCGGGACTTGAGCGCCCAGGAATTGAAAGACAAGGAATCGGAATTGAGTCAGGAGTTATTCAACTTGCGATTTCAGAAGGCGACGGGACAGCTTGGCAATACCGCCACGATTGGAAAAACCAGAAAAGAGCTAGCCCGTGTGAAAACCGTTTTGAATGAATTAGAAATCTCCGAACAGAGTAGTTAGAAGGGATACTTATGTCTGAACGTGGTGTGCGCAAGAGACTGATTGGGACCGTGGTGGGAAACAGGATGGATAAAACGGCCATGGTTCTGGTGAGTCGCCTGAAAAAACACAGGACCTACGGAAAATATGTTAGAAGCCGAGCAAAATATATGGCCCATGATCCTCAGAACAAATGCCAGGTTGGAGACCGGGTAAAAATCATTGAGAGTCGCCCATTTAGCAAGAGGAAGAGATGGCAGGTTATTGAGGTCATCGAATCCGCGGCTAGTTAAGGACCAAGGGTGACAGCGGGCCATTTGCTGGAGAGAAGGCAATGATACAGGCACAAACCAGATTGAGAGCAGCGGATAACTCGGGTGCGAAGTCCCTGTTGTGTATAAAGGTTTTAGGCGGCTCAAAACGAAGGACTGCCAGCGTGGGAGATGTGATCGTTGTTTCTGTAAAAGAGGCTATGCCCAATTCAAAGGTGAAGAAGGGCGATGTGATGAGAGCGGTTATCGTCAGGACTCTTAAGGAAATACCCAGGCAGGACGGTTCTTACATCAAATTTGATGACAATTCAGCGGTGCTTATTAACCAGCAGAACGAACCCATCGGAACGCGCATTTTCGGTCCAGTGGCAAGGGAATTACGCGCAAAACGATTCATGAAAATCATATCTCTTGCACCAGAGGTGCTCTAGTAAAACGATTCATATGAGGCTGTAAAGTGCGCAAGAAACATCCTTTAATAAAGAAGAACGATAAGGTAACCGTCCTTACTGGGAAAGAGAAGGGCAAAATCGGAACCGTACTCAAGGTCGATGCCGAAAAGGGACGTGCCATTGTAGAAAAGGTCAATATGGTGAAACGGCACGCCAGGGCTGGAGGGAAAACCGCCCAGGGCGGCATCATCGAAAAGGAAGCCCCTGTTCATATCTCTAACCTGTTGATTGTATGCGGTAAGTGCGCCGAACCCACGAGGGTGGGAAAGCGCCTTTTAGAGGATGGAACCAAGGTCCGCGCCTGCAAAAAGTGCGGTGAGCTCATGGACACCTGACGCCGGCCCACAGCTCATAAACCGATGGCCTGTTTGCCACGCTATGAGCTCAGTAGGAAGGGCCGTGAGCTAGAATAAAAAATAGGTCGAAGTGGAGGAGCAGTTGTCTCGACTGAGAGAGAAATATCAGAGTGAAGTAGTGCCCGCCATGATGAAGGAGTTCAAATACAAAAGCATCATGGAGGTGCCTCGCATGGAAAAGGTCGTACTCAATATGGGCCTGGGCGAGGCCATTTACAATATAAAGGTGCTCGACAAGGGTGTAGAGGAACTCTCGCTGATTGCGGGGCAAAAGGCCATTATTACCAAAGCGAAGCGGTCTATTGCTAGTTTCAAGCTTCGAGAAGGTATGCCTATCGGCTGCGCAGTGACTTTGCGACGGGGAAAGATGTTCGAATTCTTGGATAAATTGTTCAATGTGGCGCTTCCCAGGGTTAGGGATTTCAGAGGACTCCCTCCCAAGATATTTGACGGGCGAGCCAACTGTACCATTGGAATTAAAGAGCAGATCATCTTCCCTGAGATAGACTACGACAAAATCGACAAAATAAAAGGCCTAAACGTGTCTATGATCACAACGGCGAAGACCGATGAAGAAGGCTTTTTCCTTATGAAAAACATGGGGATGCCCTTTAGACAGTAAGCAGGAGGTTGTTTTGGCAAAAAAGTCCCTTATCGCGAAAGCTAAAAGAAAACCAAAGTTCTCCACGCGCCAATACAACAGGTGCCCCATATGCGGAAGGCCACGGGCCTTCCTTAGGAAATTTGGTATTTGTCGAATATGTTTTCGAACGATGGCTCTGCATGGGGAAATCCCAGGGGTTGTCAAGTCCAGTTGGTAGGATGAGTCCGCCGGGGAGCGGCAGACACGAAGGAGCAAAACAGATGACAATGAGTGATCCCGTTGCGGATATGTTGACTAGGATTAGGAATGCCATCATGATTTCCTATGACAAAGTTGATATTCCTAGCTCAAAATTGAAACTCAATATCGCCAAGATTTTGAAATCCGAAGGATTCATAAAGAACTACAAGATGATCGCCGACAAAAAGCAGGGTATTATCAGGATCTTTTTGAAATACGATGAGAACGGCGATTCCGTGATAGAAGGGCTAAAGAAGGAGAGCAAACCCAGCCGAAGGCTGTATGCAAGGGCCGATGGAATCCCTCGCGTACTGAATGGATTTGGGATGAATATCGTATCCACGTCCAAGGGCGTCATGACGGACAATCAGGCGCGAAAACTGGGTGTAGGCGGGGAGATTATTTGCTCGGTTTGGTAAATTGCCCTCTTGCCTAAAGGGCGAGAAGAATTTGGTGAAAACCGGAGGTTTTGCATGTCACGCGTAGGCAAAAAGCCTATTTCAATACCATCAGGCGTCACTGTGGATTTAAAGGGCGACCAGATCACCGTGAAGGGACCCAAGGGCGAACTCAAACGCCAAATCCATTCAAAGGTCGCGGTTAATACAGAGAATGGACATATCGTCGTTACCGTGTCTGATGGGTCAAGAGATACGAGGGCGCTCCATGGTTTGCACAGGGCACTCATTTCAAATATGGTCACAGGTGTAAGCCGGGGTTTTGAACGGGTTCTCGAGATTGTCGGTGTTGGTTACCGGGCCGAATTGTCCGGAAGGACCGCGATATTTCATCTGGGTTACTCACACCCCATTGAGTACGAACTGCCGCAGGGCATTGACGCCAAGATTGAGAAGACCAAAATAACGCTTACGGGTATCGACAAAGAGGTGTTGGGGAAGGCTGCCGCAAAAATACGGAGTTTCAGGAAACCCGAACCTTACAAGGGTAAGGGCATTAAGTACGCAGAAGAAACGATAAAGAGAAAGGCGGGCAAGACCGGCGCCAAGTAGGTTTCGTTGTGATATGAGACCATGGCTTTAAACGGAAACATTTGATCTAGGGTTTGTTCATGGGTTCTTTTAACAAGAGAGAAGCAAGGCTGAGAAGAAAAAAAAGGGTGAAGAAAACGGTCAGGGGAACAACCGAAAGACCCAGACTCACCATATTTAGAAGCGCCAAACACATATATGCTCAGATAATCGATGATACGACCGCAAGCACCCTCGTGAATACCTCTTCCCTATCCAAAGATTTGCGGCCGCAGGTCAAAGGAAATTGGGGCAATAGTGGCGGGGCCGCAATAGTCGGAGAATCCATTGCAAAAAAGGCATTGGAAAAAGGGATCAAGAAGGTTGTCTTCGATAGAAACGGTTTCTTGTATCACGGTAGGGTCAAGACACTTGCAGACGCCGCCCGGGAGCACGGGTTGGAGTTCTGATCAAAAGAATCTGAGCAATTAAGATCCATGTTGGAAATCATGGCATGCAGAGGAGAGTTCCATTGCTGAGAGAAGAAGATGAAATTCAGTATATAGAAAAAGTGGTGCATATCAATCGTGTCGCCAAAGTTGTAAAGGGCGGACGGCGGTTTAGTTTTAGTGCCATTGTTGTTGTAGGCGACGGAAAGGGCATGGTTGGCGCCGGGCTGGGCAAGGCCAATGAAGTGCCGGAGGCCATCAGGAAGGGAATAGAGAAGGCCAAAAAGGACATGGATCACGTCCCGGTCGTGGATGGCACACTTCCCCATGAAGTGATCGGCAAATGGGGAGCGGGAAGCGTTCTCTTGAAACCGGCCGGCGCGGGTACAGGGGTCATCGCAGGTGGCGCAGTCAGGGCTGTTTTGGAGGCGGTGGGTGTTCAAAATATATTGACCAAATGCCTGGGATCCCATAATCCCCACAATTTAGTGAGGGCAACGCTGAAGGGACTTCAAACCCTACGGAGTCCTGAGGATATTGCACGGCGCAGAGGCAAGACGGTTGAGGAATTGCGGCATTAGAGAATCCTTCAGCATATCAAAAGAGCTATTGCAATGGCAGACAAGATAAAAGTAACGCTCCTGAGGAGTGGCATAGGAAAAAACAAGAGAATTCGCGAGACCTTAAAGGGGCTTGGATTGACCAAGCTTCATAAGACGGTCCATCTAGAGAATACATCTGCCATAAGGGGGATGATCAATAAGGTCTCCTTTATGGTGAAGATTGAAACATAAAATGCGGTGAAATCATGATAAGGCTTCACGATCTGTCTCCAACCAAGGGGTCTGTACATAAAAGAAAGAGAGTCGGAAGAGGCATAGGCTCCGGTCATGGAAAGACCGCCTGTCGAGGGCACAAGGGCCAAAAGTCCCGATCCGGAGGCAAAGTCCGCCCGGGATTTGAAGGCGGGCAGATGCCCCTTCAACGAAGGCTTCCCAAGCGAGGTTTTACCAATATCTTCAAGAAGCAATATACCTTGATCAATCTAAAGGACCTCAATCGATTTGAGCCGGATACCGTGGTGGATACGGAGCTTCTTAAGAATGCCGGATTGGTTAAAAAAACCAAGGACGGCATCAAGATTCTGGGAGACGGCGACATCTCGCGTGCCCTGGTGATCAAGGCGCACAAGGTGAGTAAGACCGCTAAAGAAAAAATCGAGGCGGCCGGAGGAAAAGTGGAGAATGTGTAAGGTGTTGCCCCAGGCGCACCCCTAGGAAGAGGTGTCCATTCGCAACCCCGGATCCATAAAATGAGCGAAACCAATGATTAGTGGTTTTCAAAATATCACCAAGATTCCCGAACTGAAGAATAGGATCCTTTTTACCCTATTCATGCTGGCAGTATACCGACTGGGTTGTCATATCCCCACACCTGGGATAGACGGTTCAGCGCTGGCCGCCTTTTTCAGTCAACAACAGGGCACTGTTTTCGGACTCTTCGATATGTTTTCAGGGGGCGCCTTGAGCCAGATGTCCGTCATGGCCCTGGGCATCATGCCCTATATCAGCGCTTCCATTATCCTTCAATTGCTCACGGTCGTCATACCGCACCTGGAGAAACTCAAAAAGGAAGGGGAGCAAGGCCGAAAGAAAATAACCCAGTATACCCGTTACGGCACAGTCGTTTTGAGCCTCATCCAGGGCTTCGGCATAGCTGTAGGGCTTGAACAGATGACCAGTCCCGGCGGGGCGATGATTGTGCCCGCAGGCGGTTGGGGATTCAGGCTCTTGGCGGTTATTACGCTTACGGCAGGGACGTCTTTTCTCATGTGGCTGGGAGAGCAGATCACGGAACGGGGCATTGGAAACGGTATTTCTCTCATCATTTTCTCCGGGATCGTGGCGCGATTCCCCGTTGCAGTGGCCAATGTTTTCAGACTCATGGGTACCGGCGAGGTAACGCCCTTTTTCATGGCCCTTGTCGTCGCCTTTATGATCGCTGTTGTCGGATTTATTGTATTCGTTGAAAGGGGGCAGCGACGAATACCGGTCAATTATGCCAAAAGGGTCGTGGGGCGCAAGATGTACGGGGGGCAAAGCACGCACTTGCCCCTTAAGGTAAACACAGCAGGGGTCATCCCTCCGATTTTCGCTTCTTCAATCATTATGTTTCCGGCAACGATCGCGAATTTTTTGAATGTCAAGGAAATACCCTGGCTCCAGATGGTGGTCAATTTTCTTTCTCCGGGACATATCGTCTATATCCTCATCTTCGTCGTGTTTATCATATTTTTCTGCTATTTCTATACGGCCGTTCAATTCAACCCGGTGGATGTGGCCGATAACATGCGTAAGTACGGGGGATTTATACCCGGCATCAGGCCCGGAAAAAATACGGCCGAATATATCGATAGGGTCCTCACACGCATAACCCTTGCCGGCGCTTTATATGTGTCAGCCGTGTGCGTGTTGCCTCAGATTCTGGTCTATGAGCTGAATGTCCCCTTTTATTTCGGAGGAACAGCCCTTCTGATCATTGTCGGCGTGGCGATGGATACGTCCAACCAGATCGAATCCCACATGCTGACAAGACATTATGAGGGGTTTATGAAAAAGGGACTTGGAGGGGCCAGATAGCCTGTCCGGGTATAGGGTGGAAATGTCATGAAAGTCAGAGCCTCAGTAAAGAGAATCTGTAACAAATGTAAAATCATTAAGCGTAAAGGCGTTGTTCGGGTTATCTGTGAAAACCCGCGCCACAAACAGCGTCAGGGTTAAATTGTCACTGGTCATTTGTCATTTGGAGTTGAAGAATCGGATGGCGGGACATCGACAATGGCCAATGACAGAGAAGGAGATAGAGATTGGCTAGAATAGCAGGGGTTGACTTACCCAGAGGGAAAAGGATTGAGATAGCCTTAACGTACATATACGGCATAGGCAGAAGCAACTCACAAAGGATTCTGGACGAAGCGGGTGTGGACCGGGATACCAAATCGGACAACCTCACGGAGGATCAGATCACCGGTATCAGAAGGGTTATTGATGAAAAACACAAGGTTGAGGGTGATCTTAGGCGCGAAATCTCAATGAATATCAAGAGACTGATGGACCTCGGGGCCTACCGTGGATTGAGACACAGAAAAGGGCTGCCGGCAAGAGGCCAGAGGACCAGCACCAATGCGAGAACCAGAAAGGGACCACGCAGGGCTGTGATGGGTAAAAGGAAAAAATAGGCGTTTGAGGAAAAGCAATGGCGAAAAGACCTAGAAGAGGGGCCCGGATCAAGAGGGAAAGGAAGAATGTGCCGACAGGCATTATCCATATTCATTCTACATTCAATAACACGATCGTGACGATAACGGACAATGATGGGAATGTTATAGCCGCATCGAGCTCCGGCCGGCAGGGATTCAAAGGATCAAGAAAAAGCACGCCTTTTGCAGCGCAATTGGCTGCCCAGGATGCGCTGAAACAGGCCATGGAACATGGTATGAGAACGGCCGAGGTCCGGGTCAAAGGGCCGGGCGTGGGCAGAGAGGCGGCCATTAGGGCGCTCCAGGTTGACGGTTTCACGGTGAGCGCAATCCGCGACGTGACTCCAATTCCCCATAATGGATGCCGGCCGCCAAAGAGACGAAGGGTTTAAAAGATAAGTGGAATTGAGATCGTAAAAGGTGGAAGGACAGGATCAACCTGAATATCCACAATCAAACAAGTAAAATTGAATTTTACATTAACCAATAACGAAGGCTAATAACAAGCAATAAGGAGTACACATTTTGGCAAGATATACCGAAGCCTCATGCAGACTTTGCCGGCGTGAGAATCTAAAGCTTTTTCTGAAGGGTGATCGTTGCTACGGCGACAAATGCGCCTTTGAGCGAAGACCCTATGCACCAGGGCAGCACGGCCAAAGGCGCGGCGGGAAAATGTCGGACTACCAGTTGCAGTTGAGGGAAAAGCAAAAGGTCAAGAGAATTTACGGCGTTTTGGAAAAGCAATTCAGGCGGTACTACTACCGGGCTGAGAAGCAAAAGGGTATTACGGGTACAAATCTCCTGTTACTGCTCGAATGCCGTTTGGACAATATGGTCTATAGGATGGGTTTCGCCTCTTCGCGCAATCAGGCAAGACAACTCATCAGACATAATCATATATTGGTGAACAACAGACGAGTCAACATACCATCCTATCAGGTCAAGGTTGGAGATGTTGTTGAGATAAGGGAGTCCAGTCGGAAAACACCGGCCGTTCAAGAGGCCATGGAAACAGTAGTCAGAAGGGGAATTCCAACCTGGATAGAGCTGGAGAAAGAAAATTTCAAGGGGAAACTGAATACCTTTCCAAACCGAGAAGATCTCACAATGCCGATTCAGGAGCAACTGATCATCGAATTGTATTCCAAGTAAAGGCTCAATGGATAGATATTTGAATGAACGATTCAGTATTCGTCCCATCAAAGACCAAGTGCATTTCTCATATCATAATCATTGCATGATCGAATTGGGATCTAGGACCTGATTAACAACTTTAGAAGACGGGGGGACCTCTTGACAGACCTAAAAGCGAGAAATTGGCGGGAATTGATTAAACCAAAGCGTATCTTGGTTGATGAAGACACGCACGCGAACGATTATGGCAAATTCATTTGCGAGCCTCTGGAGAGGGGATTTGGCATTACCATCGGTAATGCACTGAGAAGGATCCTGCTTTCTTCCTTGCAAGGTGCGGCAATCGTATCCGTAAAGTTCGATGAAGTGGTACATGAGTTTTCGACGATAACCGGAGTACTTGAAGATGTCACTGATATCATCCTGAATCTGAAGGAAGTTAGGTTAAAGCTGGTTGGGAAGGAAGAAGCAGTCATTCGCCTGTCTCGAAAGGGAGAAGGCGAAATCCAGGCCGGTGATGTTGAGACTGACGGGGTTGTTGAGATACTCAATCCGAAAAAACACATAGCCACGCTGAACAAGAACGGAAAACTAAACATGGAAATGGTCGTAAGAATGGGGAAAGGCTATGTAACGGCGGAAAAGATGGAGACAAAAAACCAGGACATCGGGATTATCCCCATCGATGCCATTTTTTCTCCTATCAAGAGGGTTAATTATGTGATTACCAATGCCAGGGTTGGCCAAATAACGGATTACGATAAACTCACCCTGGAAATCTGGACGGATGGGAGCGTATTACCCGAAGACTCAATGGCTTACGCAGCCAAAATTTTAAAAGAACAGACAACGCCCTTTATCAATTTCGAGGAAGAACCGGAACCTCTGGAAGAGGAAGAAGTAGAGGAAGAAGAAAAGCTGAATGAAAATCTTTTCAGGCCCGTTTCAGAACTCGAGCTCTCCGTACGCTCAGCCAATTGTCTGAAGAATGCCAACATCACACTCATCGGCGAATTGGTTCAGAAGACCGAGGCGGAAATGTTGAAGACAAAAAATTTCGGAAGGAAATCCTTGAATGAAATCAAAGGTATCCTTGAAGAAATGGACCTCGCTTTGGGCATTAAATTGGAGGGTTTTCCACCTGTCAAAAAAGCCGATGAAGAGGGCGGAGATGACAAGGAAGAGAGTCAGGACTGATGAGACACAAGAAGGCTGCTAACAAACTAGGACGAAACTCAAGCCATCGCAAAGCGATGCTGCGAAATATGGTGACTTCCCTTTTCAGGCATGAACAGCTCGAAACCACTGATGCAAAGGCCAAACAGGTAAGGGCTGTGGCCGAGAAGATGATTACCCTGGCAAAGCGGGGTGATCTGCACGCGCGGCGGCAGGCCCTGAACTACATGACAGATAAAGCCACGACCCACAGGCTATTTGAAGAATTGAAGGATCGGTACATCGACCGCCAGGGGGGATATGTACAAATTATAAAAAAGGGTGTTCGGAAGGGAGATGGCGCCCCTGTATCCATCATCCAACTTCTGCCTGAAGAAGAGAAAAAGAAAAAGGCCAGGAAAAAGAAGAAGACAACCGCTCCAAAGGGTTCTCCTGATACCAAAGGCAAGAAGGAGACAAAGGCAAAGAAGACCGCTAAAAAGGGAAAGGCAACTAAAAAAGAAGATCAAAAGGAAGCAAGCTAAGGGCTCAATGTAACTCCAATTATTGCTGTTGTTGATGTTTCCTTTATCGCTGGTTCATGATATTGATACGAAGCCATTAAATAGGGTTAGATCGAGATTCCAATGTGAGGCTCAAAACCTCCTTGCCGTTCAAGGGCAAGGAGGTTTTTTTGTGTTTGCAAAAATATATATCACCTGATCTATTGAAGAATATGTCGACTTTGAGATATAGGTCGATCATCCACTAATTAGGTACGGGTAAAAATTGGGTATTTGGATTAAAGGCGGAGAGCTAATCGATCCGGTTCAAGGCTCGCAGAATAATCAAGACCTTATCATAGAGGGTGAGCGGATTGTCGACATCCTGCCGCAGGGTGAGTTTAAGGACCATGGCCCTCAGTTGAAAGTGATCGATGCATCCGGTAAAATCGTTGTTCCCGGTCTTATCGATATGCACGTACATTTAAGAGAACCTGGTCATGAACATAAGGAAACAGTGGCGAGTGGAAGCCGGGCCGGGGTTGCGGGGGGATTTACGGGTCTTGCTTGCATGCCCAACACCGATCCGGTTAATGATTCAGTTGATGTCACTCGATTTGTCCTGGAAAAGGCCCAGGAGGCCGATTTTTTAAGGGTCTATCCAATCGCAGCCATAACAAGGGGGCAAGAGGGAGATACCCTTACCTCTTTCAAGGAACTCAAAGAGGCCGGAGCGGTGGGGGTCTCGGATGACGGGCGTCCCGTCACGAAGAGGGACGTCATGAAAAGGGCATTGGAAGAGGGAAGGGATCAAGGGCTGACCGTCATATCCCATTGTGAAGATACGTCCCTATCCGTTGGGGGCGTCATGCATGAGGGGATTGTTTCCAGGCAGTTGGGTTTCAGGGGAATCCCTGCCTTGAGCGAAGGGAATATGGTTCAAAGGGAAGTGGAACTTGCCGGAGTTACGAATTGCCCGGTGCATATAGCCCATGTGAGCACGGCCCAATCCGTGGAAATCATCAGAAAAGCCAAAGAAGATGGGATTCGGGTGACGGCGGAGACTGCGCCCCATTATTTCGGCTTGGATCATGGGGCAGTAATTGAAAAGGGCGCCAACGCGAAGATGAATCCTCCCTTGAGAACACCCGAGGATGTGGAGGCCGTCAAGAGGGGTTTGGCAGGGGATACGATTAGTGTGATCGCAACGGATCATGCACCCCACAGCCCACAAGAAAAGGAAATGGGATTCGAAGAGGCGCCCTTTGGTGTTCTTGGCTTAGAGACGTCGGTTCCTTTAACCATAGCCTTGGTTAAACAGGGGGTGCTGTCACTGCCTGCTGCAATCAGGAAATTAAGTTATACGCCTGCAACTATCCTCGGGATTGAGGGCGGCATTCTTCAAGTTGGTGCTGTGGCGGATGTGGCCATTATTGATCCTGAGATTAAGTATGTTTTTACGGCAGAAGATTTGCATTCAAAAAGCATGAATTCCCCGTTTCTCGGGAGAACCCTAACGGGGAGAAATGAGATCACCATTGTTGGGGGAAAGATTGTCTTCCAAAGACAAACATAGAATTCTTGTTGTTGATGATGAGAGGAGCATGAGGGAGTTTCTCGAGATCCTTCTGACCAAAGAGGGATACACGGTTTCCCTCGCGGCAAACGGCGTTGAGGCTTGTCAAGCGATTGAAAAGGAAAAATTCGATCTCCTCATCACTGACATCAAAATGAAGGATATTAATGGTATCGATGTGCTGAAGAAGGCGAAAGAGATCAGCCCTGAAACCATTGTAGTGATGATTTCGGCCTTTGC
The DNA here is from genome assembly GCA_964459445.1 of uncultured Desulfobacteraceae bacterium. Classification (GTDB taxonomy): domain Bacteria; phylum Desulfobacterota; class DSM-4660; order Desulfatiglandales; family HGW-15; genus CAYWMP01. Next base: position 17,592 of record CAYWMP010000049.1, on the reverse strand, counting down.
CACAGCTGAGACTGCAGTCGAGGCTATGAAAGAAGGCGCCTACGATTACATTCCAAAACCTTTCAAAGTCAGGGAGTTCAAGCGAATCACGAAAGAAGCGATTCAATCGAAAAAATCCGTTACAGGAGAGAAAATAGAAGAACGCTCAGGAACAAGCTATCATTTTGGCCATATTGTGGGTGAAAGCCGGCAGATGAAGAGGGTCTACGATTTGATTGAGCGGGTGTCCCAAACCAAAAGCAACATTCTCATATCCGGAGAAAGTGGCACGGGTAAAGAGTTGGCAGCGGGTGCGATTCATAACCAAAGCCCACGACGGGACAGACCCTTTGTAGTCATCAATTGCGCAGGAATCCCAGAGAACCTCATAGAGAGTGAATTGTTTGGCTACAAAAAAGGCGCTTTCACTGGAGCGCTCAATGATAAACAGGGTTTATTCGACGCAGCCGACGGCGGTACCATATTCTTCGACGAGATCGGAGAGCTTCCGCCTGCCCTCCAAGTTAAATTACTGAGAGTCCTTCAAGGTCGGACTTTTACGGCTGTGGGGGGTACTGAAGAGAAAAAAGTAGATGTCCGATTCATTTCCGCCACAAACAAAGATTTGGAAGGGGAGGTCATAGATAAGAGATTCAGGGAGGATCTCTATTTTAGATTGAATGTCATTCAGATTTCTATGCCACTTTTGAGGGATCGGGAAGGTGACCTTCCTCTTTTGGCACAACACTTTCTGGAGAAGTACTCAAAGGAATTGGAAAAGGATGTAAGAAAAATCTCCGCTTATGCCATGGATATCTTAAGACAATATCCCTTTCCGGGTAATGTGAGGGAATTAGAAAACATCATTGAGCGGAGTGTCGCCCTCGAGACCTCAAATATCGTTCTTCCACAGAGCCTCACCCTTTCAAGCCTCCAGCGTCAAGAGGAAAGAGAAGGCAGGCGCAGTAGGGACCTCACCCATGACGGCATCAAGCTTGATGCGGTGATAGCCATGATTGAAGGGGATTATGTCCTGGAGGCCCTAGATATGGCCCGAGGGTCCAAAAAAAAGGCTGCAAAACTCCTCGGCATAAGCATGAGATCTCTGCGATATAGGATACAAAAATTGGGTCTTCCTGCTTCAAAGGAATAGAACCTTATCCCGAAAAATCAGCCTATCTACAGCCTGCAATTGCATGATACTTTATGCCATGATAAATCCGAAATATGACAAAATATGACAAAACAGTAACAAAATTTGTCAAACGCAACAATTTTGCTCCCCTTTATTACGGTACAAAGCTGATCCTGGAAAGGTTTTATTCTCTGTAAGTAATTGTAATTAAAATATAAAATTATTTATGAGTGGCATGGAAAAGGAAATGGCATAGGAATTGTATGAAGGACTAAATAATCAAAATCGCATAAATCCGCTTATGCACGCATAATTTGCTCAAAAAACGATTGAAATCAACAAAAGAGTGTATCGAAGGGAGGTGAGTATTTGGGTCGAATTTAGAATTGCAATCAGTACTATCCAAAGTATTGGAATACAAAGGAGGAAAGAATGCTAATCAAAATCAACAGAAAGAACGAAAAGGGTTTTACGCTCATTGAGTTGATGATCGTTATCGCCATCATCGGTATCCTTGCGGCGATCGCAATCCCTCAATTCAACGCCTATAGACTCCGATCTTACAACTCGGGCGCCCAAGCTGACCTGAGAAATGCGGCCACGGCCCAGGAGGCCTATTTCGTCGATAACTCAACATACACAAGCACTATCACAACTCTCATTGGATCTACTTATGGTTTCTACACTTCCGAGAATGTGAGCGCGGCGGGAAGCGCCGGCTCCACCGCTTACACCATGACTTCGTATAATTCCTCCGGAAACAAAACCTATACCCTGATCGGCCCCGGAGGGACTATCTCAAGTACCTAATCCTTTAATTTCTATTTTTGAGCGCGAACTGGTCGGAGATGGCCAGTTCGCGCTTTTTCTACCTGCCTATGAAGTCTATCCCCGATCCAAACGAAGCGAATCAGTGGCCACTAAAGCCTTACAATAATATCCACACCCGATACTACTTCGTAATTCTAAAGGAATGAGTAAAAGAATATCAGGCATCGGAGGGGAACACTCAGTTCGAAATCCCCTAAATCTGCTTTTTGTTTTCAGTTTCTTCTCTTCCGTTATCTTTTTGATATATAGTAACACCTTTGACTGTTCTTGGCACTATGACGATCATGGAAGCATTACCAATAACGCCTACCTGCATTTGAACGAACTATCATGGACTAACATCAGGAATGCCATTAGACCTGACTCAACTAATCCTGGCTTAGCCTATAGACCTGTGGCGGCTCTTAGTTTTGCGGTGAATTATTATCTCGGGGGACTCAACGTTTTAGGTTATCACATCGTTAACGTTTCCATACATCTTCTTTGTTCCCTGATTCTTTTCATCTTCACTAAAAACTGTCTGACGCTACCTTCCTTGAAAGGCAGATACGCCTCAAAATCCTTTTCTATTGCCCTTCTTTCAAGCCTACTTTGGGCTATTCATCCGGTACAAATCCAGGCCGTGACCTATATAGTTCAAAGGATTGCTTCACTTAGCGCCTTGTTCTACATCCTGTGCATGTATTTCTATCTCAAGGCGAGAAGGGCACAAAAGAGAAAAATGAGACTATTGTTCTTAATATTCTCTTGCCTTGCGTTCATTTTGGCACTGGGATCCAAGGAAAACGCCGCAATGCTCCCCGTAAGCCTGTTCCTATTTGAAATCCTGATCATTCAAGAAGACGCCAGATCTTTCGTACGAAAGAATATCAGAATAATCCTGCTCTTTTGGACAATCCTGATCTTAATTGGAGTTATCTATCTGAATTATAGAACCGGCGATATGTCAAATCTGGTGGCAGGATATGATAACCGGCCTTTTTCAATAACTCAAAGAATCCTCACAGAGTATCGAGTGTTCATTTACTACATTTCCCTTTTACTATATCCCGCACCAAACAGGCTAAGCGTTGTCCATACCATTCAAGTCTCCAATTCTCTTTTTGATCCTTTATCCACGCTAATTTCGATCGTCGTCATCCTTGGATCAGTGTTATTTCTATTATTTAAATCAAAAACATACCCTCTTTTGGCCTTTTGTTTTCTATTCTTCTTCGTTAACCATTTGATCGAAGGGAGTGTTTTCCCATTAGATCTCATCTATGAACACCGAAACTACCTCCCCTCAATGCTTTTCTTTGTACCCATTGCTGTCGGGCTATTCAGGCTATTAGCGATATATAACGCACGGAGATGGATGAAATATTCCATTACGGCTTTCATCATTCTATTTTTGATCGGCCTTGGGCAAATAACTTATCTGCGAAATTTCACCTGGAAAAGCGAGGAAACGCTCTGGAGCGACGCGGCTCATAAAGCACCGGATCATTTCAGACCCCATCATAACCTCGGTGCCTATTACCAAGAAAAGCGCTTTTTTGAATTAGCAATGCACGAATATGAGAAGGCCATTCAGAGCCCCTATTTTGAAAGAAATGACGAGAGGGCATACACGTACTATAACCTTGGAAAACTGTATTTTGATCTCAATGAATTTGAGGAGGCAAGAATATCATTTCTAAAGGCATTAGAAATAGTCCCTGATTTCGCTCTTGCCTTCGCCAACCTGGCAATGGTCTATGAACAAAAGGGAAAAGAAGAACTCGTGGATTTTTATGTGCGAAAAGCACTCGAATTCAGTCCGGACGACCCATCCGTCAATTTCAATATAGGTCTTTACTATCTGAAGAGGAGTAAACCGGAAAAGGCGATGCCGCATTTTGCGAGATCGATGCAAGAAATGAAACTTAAGCCGCGAGCCCTAATATTTCTTGGAATTGCTTCGAAACAGAAGGGAACTCTAGAAAAAGCTGTTGAATATTTCAGAGAATCTGCAAATTCAGATATGAAAAATATCACGCCTCATCTACACTTGGCAGAGGTCCTTTTGAGAATGGGAAACAAAATGATGAGTCAACAAGAGGCAACAACGGCCTTACGTAAAATGGCTCTCAGCGATGACCTGTTCTATAAAACCGTTGATTTCATCTCCGAAAAAGGGGAATCAAAAGAAATTGATCTTCCTGCTCACCTTCTTCTCCCTATTCTTTACGAAGCAAGCAGTAATGTAACAGGGAGGTCGAAGGAATGGCGAGAATATATAAGAAAGACATTGGAAAGGGACAAGAACATCAAATAGAACTAATTGGAAAATCATTTGAAAAATGACCACCCATTAGCTAAGACAAACCTGGGATCTATACCGTCGTATTCAGATAGAAATGCTCAGTCTCTGTGAAGTGCCAAAATGGGTATAGGAGGTATCGCCGATTCAGCAGTGAATCTGGGCGCCCCTTGCAACAAAAAAGCTGTGAAAATAGATCTACAAAGAAAAATAGACCGATATGTGGGGACCTTAATATGTGGCGTTTTGTCTTTGATGCCTCACGCCGAAAGGAATGTTGGCGTTGAAAAAACGCCTTCAAAAATCCTTGTCGTTCTTTTATCGGAAATGGGAAGCATAGTCTTGGCGGAGCCTATGTTTGAGCATATCAGGCAAAGATACCCCCACGCTGTGATGCATATATTGACTTTTGAGAGGAATAGGGAAATCATAGAAATCCTCAATCTGATCCCCAATGAGAACATATTGACAGTCAATGGTGAATCTCTTTCAGAGCTAATAGTAGACAGTGTGAAGGCCCTGATTAGAATGCGCCATATCAAAATCGACACGGCCATTGATTGTGAGCTCTTTTCCAGAATAGGCAGCATCTATTCCTTCCTCAGCGGTGCCAGAATTCGTGTGGGCTTTCATCGCCATAACCAAGAAGGGCTCTATCGGGGCAGTTTCATCAACCGGCCAGTGCTCTACAATCCCTATCATCATATTTCTCAGCAGTTCATAAATCTGGCAGTCGCGATAGAAGCGAATGAAACTCCTAGAGTGAAACGTATTCTAGAATCAGAAAACCACGGCATTCTATCCATATCGTTTAGTGAGCATTTAATAAATGGTCTGCGACAGCGCTTTGAGACGGATTTCCCTCAAATTTGCGGGACGGAATTGATTCTGCTTTACCCGGGTGGTGGGTTGCTACCAATAAGGGCATGGCCATTGGAGAACTATTGCCGAATTGCTGACGATTTGATTGCTCATGAATATAGCGTAGGAATCATTGGGATGAAGGCTGATAGGAACATCGCAGCCACAATCCTTTCCCATTGTCATAGCGATAGATGTGTTGATCTTACGGGATATACCAAGACCCTGAAGGAATTAATGATACTATTCCATTTTTCTTCCCTACTCATTACAAACGATGGCGGTCCGGGACATTTTGCGTCTTTAATTCCAATCCCCGCAATTGTGCTATTCGGGCCGGAGACTCCAACCCTATATGGATCTCTTAGCCCGTCAGCGATCAATATGTATCGCCCAATATCATGTTCACCATGCCTTACCGCATACAACCACAGAAATTCTCCTTGTGATGGGAACAACGTGTGCTTAAAAGCGGTTAAACCCGAAATGGTATTGAACAGGGCTTATCAGATACTCAATTTCAAAGGGAGCAAAAAGAATTGACCCAAAAGAGAAGCACTAACGAAAAGCCCTTTTTGATTTTGTACGAAGATGTGATAGGACTTCCAATAATTGGTCCGATCATTAGACATCGTTTCACAAAATTCGGAGCGGTTGGTCTTTCCGGGACTTTTGTCAATCTTGCTGTGTTGTATTTCAGCCACGAAGTCCTCTTTAAAAGCGTTCAACCCTTGGGAAAGCGACTCCATTTTTCCCTCTCTCTCGCGATTTTCTTGGCAACACTGAACAATTTCGTGTGGAATCGGTTCTGGACATGGAAGGATCGAAAAGGAAAAACAAAACACGGCCTCTTGGTTCAGATGGGGCAATATTACCTAGCATGCAGCTTGGCCATTGGATTGCAATATGCTTTCACGTTTCTCTTTTCGAAACTCGTTCATTACCTCTTTGCCAACGTGATGGCCATTATTATTGCGGCGATACTAACTTACGTTCTCAATGACGTTTGGACTTTTGCCATTGGCAGCCGTTCATTGGGTATTGAAAGAAAGAATGATTCGTTAAAGTGAGTCTGCGTGGGGCGTGAATTGGTTGTGAGATGAGTTTGCTAGGTAAATTAGAGAGGTCGCGCGTTGAAACTGGATATCGTCATCCCCATATATAATGAAGAAGAGAACCTGGCTGAATTGTACCACCGGCTAGTTAAGGTTTGCGATGATTTAGCGGGGATAACATGTCAGGTGATATACGTTAACGATGGAAGCCAGGATCGATCCATGCAAATCATGCTTGATCAATGCATGCATGATACCCGGTTTTCGATCATTGATCTTTCCAGGAACTTCGGCCATCAAGCAGCAATAGCAGCTGGTTTAGCAAATGCTGAGGGCGATATCGTCGTTGTGATGGACGGCGATCTCCAGGACCCGCCGGAACTCATACACAAGTTGCTGGATTGTTGGAAGCGTGGGAATCAGATCGTCATAGCCCAGCGAAAGAGCCGTAAAGAAAGAGGCATCCGTCGAATTGGGTTTGATCTCTTTCACAGGCTGTTTTCATTTATTAGTGACTTCCCTATTCCCCCGCAAGCAGGCGTTTTCGGCCTGCTCGACAGGGAGGCCGTAATAGAGATCAATCAGCTCACGGAGAAAAATCGTTTCTTCCCAGGTCTTAGGAGTTGGGTAGGGTTCAAGCAGAGTGTCGTTTACTACGATCGCCAGGATCGTGCTTCAGGCAGACCCAGTCAATCTCTTCGGCGACTTGTCCGATATGCTTTGGACGCCATCTTCAGTTTCTCATACAAACCGCTTAGAGTCATGACTGGGTTTGGGATCTCCATCAGCATGGTGGGTTTTTCCCTGGCCTGTGTGTTTGTGATAAAGCGTCTAGCTGGCATTGAAACAGCTCAGACGGGGTTTACCACCTTGGTGACACTTGTACTCTTCTTGGGCGGTGTTCAGCTTATCGCTGTCGGAGTGCTGGGCGAGTATTTGGCGCGTATCTATGACGAGGTAAAGCAGAGACCACTATATATCGTAAAAGACATACAAGGCCTCAACAGGCGGGACAATAAAGATGAGAATCAGTGAGCAAACATCTGTGCGGTTACTTTTTATATCCACCGATAAATGACTTCAAACGCATCTTCCATTCGCCAAGATCGGCCACCTATTCTTGATGAGTAAGGGAATGTCAATCAATGATCCCATTCATACTTGCCATATCGGTTTTCGGTGTATACCTCACCACAATCTGTCCCACGGTTTACTTGGGCGACGGGGGCGAGCTTACTGCGGCTGCGTACAGTCTTGGAATTCCTCACAACAGTGGTTATCCACTCTACTCCTTACTGGGAAAGGCGTTTTGCCTATTACCTTTCGGAAATATTGGTTTCAGGATGAACCTCATGTCTGTCTTTTTTGGTTGTCTAACCGTGGTGCAGATATATTTCCTCATATTGAAGATCACGCCTTCAAAGGTAGGGGCTTGTGTTGGGGCACTCGTTTTAGCTTTTGCACCAATTCTGTGGTTTCAGACCGTATCCGCGGAAGTCTACACCCTTCACACTTTTTTTGTTGTGCTTCTGATTAGGCTACTATGGTGGTGGGATGAGAAAAGGGGGTTTTGTTGTTTGGCACTTCTTACATTTGTAGCGGGTCTCAGTTTTGGCAATCACTTGCAGACGGTTATGTTAGCCCCGGGCGTGCTTTTCATTATCCTATCCGGTGATAGAAGGGCGCTTTTCACTGTCAAGCATTTTACAGTCATTACTCTTCTTTTTGTAATTGCCCTATCCCTATATCTTTATCTCCCTATCCGGACAATGGCAGGTGCAGCCATACACTGGGGAGATCCGGACACTTTTAGTCGGTTCTTTGATCATGTCACGGGGAGGTCCCATCGTGGAAGTTATGTCTTGAACATGACATATTTGGAATACCTGGATCGAACAATTGGGATAATGCGGCTTATTTGGTCACAGTTTGGTGTGGCCTTGGTGTTCTCACTTTGGGGCTTGCTCAAACTGTCTTCAGTGCGATGGCGTGTCTTTTTCTGCATTATGATATTCTTTGATCTCGCCTACGCAGTATTTTTGAACACGATATCCCTTAAGATCACGACATTTGCTCTTCCCACTTTGGTTGTGCTGGCAATTCTCATAGGTGTAGGGTTGGCTCACATACAAAAAGCGATCTCAAGTTTACCGCGGATTAGAAGGGGGATACAAAGATCGGTACAACTTGCGTGCTGCCTTATTCCTGCGATTCCCTTACTTCTGAATTTTGGCATCCGTGATCAAAGCCTAAATTACACCGCCTACGAATATGCTTTGAACATCTTGAGAACGCTGGAGCATAAGAACACCCTTCTCGTGGATGGGGATAACAATCTTTTTCCAATAACTTATGGATATATAGCAGAACGAATGCGGGAAGATGTTGAATTGTATGACAGACTGGACATCCTTTTCAAATTGCCACAAAGAGGAGATGCCAAAGAACCTTTCATAGGCCCGTGGGAGGAGTACAGAAATCTGCTGGAGGGAAATGTCATAGAGAAGTCGAAACCGTTCAGTGTTTTTTACGCCGTATTCGATCCGGCGACCGTATCAGCTCCCGAACAATACGCCTTGATTCCATATGGCGTTGTCCATAGGGTCGTGCCGAAGGGAGTATTGGCCAAACCCTATAAGGTTGATAATCCATTCAAGTACTATTCAATGGAGAGTTTCCGGGGGCAGTTCGAAAGAGATTACCACAACAGGCAAGTGACCGCCCACTTCTTCTTCAGACATGGTCAATACATCACCATGACAGGGAATATCGATGTTGGAGTGCAATTAATGAAGACTTCTTCGCGAATAGGGTATGATGACACAGGAATACATTCGGCAATCGGCACCTTTCTTACAGACTTGGGGCTATTTCAAGAGGCGCGACTCGAACTTGAAAAGATGTCGGTCTACTACGAAGATCTGAGCGTGGTCCACAACAATTGGGGTTATTTTTATCACAAGAAAGGGGACTATCAAGAAGCAATCAAGTCTTTTAAGAAGGCTGTCGAGCTTAAGCCTGGCCAGATCTCCTACTACAATAATCTGGGGTATTCGCTATATGAGGCCAATAGGAAAAAGGAGGCCCTAGAAACTTTTCAGAAATCTTTGAGATTAAAAAGGAATCAAAATGATATTGAGAAATTCATAAGAGAAAACCTCCTTTTGGAGGAAGGGACAAAAGAGTTTGATTCCCTTTTACATGAAGGAAAGAAAAACATGCCCTACAGGAAAAGCAAAAATTTTTAGTCTTTATCTAGTTGACTTCATTACCGTATGGAGAAAAAACGGACTCATAAGATAGGCAGCCTCTCAGGACTGGTAAAATTACTTCAGCGGCCGGCGCTATGCCTATTTATGCTTTTCCTCTCATTCTACTATCTAACAAACGCAGGATGGTTTAAGACAGGGGATGAAGGTTCCATGCTAAAGGTGGCAAAGCAGATCGTCGAAAACGGGCAGATCGGATTTCATTCAGATACTCTCCCGGATGAAAAGCACCATGAGGACTATTATCACAAGGGGACTGATGGCCGGTTTTACTATAAATGGGGACTTGGCCAGTCGTTGGTAGAAGTTCCCTTTTACCTTTTACATCACCTGGTTTGGGGGCCTTATCCTTACGAAAAGGGGACTGTTTCAGAATCTGATGCAAATCGCATTTCTGAGTTAGTTCTTCTTTTTCTTTGCCCTTCAATTATATCTGCTATCGGTTGCGTTATCGTGTTTTGTATGGGCCGTCGACTCGGTTATTCGGAACGCTCGTCAATTCTTCTTAGCTTACTTTATGGGCTTGGAACAATGGTTTGGCCATACGCTAAATCTTTAAGTTCAGACACCACGCTGAATGTTGCCATATTGGGAAGTGTTTTCGCTGCCGTAAGTTATGTGAAATCGTATTCTAAATACTGGCTGGCAGTATCAGGGGCATGTTTGGGTTTCGCGATCATCACAAAGGCGATATCGATTGTTGTTGTGCCTCCGATCATATTTTATGCTATGATCGCGAGTCGTTCGAAAGCAAGCAGGCTTGATATCCTATTGTATTTCATGCCCCCACTCATGGCATTTGTGGGTTTTCAGCTATGGCACAATGTCATTAGATACGGTAGTTTCTGGCAATTTGGTTACCAACTGGGTTGGGGAGCCCTCGGGTTCAGTACACCTCTTTATGTTGGAATGTGGGGTCTATTCGCCAGTCCTGGAAAGAGTTTCTTCCTTTATTCACCTGTTGCGATTCTAGGCCTGGCGTCGGCCTGGCAGTTCTATCGGAAAAGGAAACCGGAAGCTTTATTGTTTCTGGGCATTATCATATTGATCACACTACCGCACGCTTTATGGTGTTTGTGGGCGGGTGATTGGGCGTGGGGGCCGCGTTTCTTGCTTACAATAACCCCATTCATGATTTTGCCTGCGGGTACGTTCTTTGAACAATGGCAAAAGAAGTCCAACTTGCGCCGTAGGGTTACAATCCTGTTAATCATATTCTCCATTGTTATTCAATTGCTCGGGGTAACCATACACCCTTTTTCATTCATCCGAGCTCGCACCGAAGTTATCAACCAACTTGTCAAACCAGAGCCTTCTGATTTCACCTATAGGAGGACCTACAGCGAGACTGCATTCAATAACTTCAGTCCACTGTTTTCACATATTGTAGGGAATTGGTGGTTGTTCAAACACTTGATTTTTTCTTACGACCTCTGGTCCGATGTCCCATGGAGGGTGTTAGGTGACTTCAAGCCAGGAATGATTTGGATAATGGGCAATCGAACGATACCTTTCTGGTGGCCTATCTCGTTTCCTTTAGTTTCACCGTCTGCCCGGTCGTGGGTTTATCCTTATGCAACGGCCAATCTATTGTTCATCGTCTGGTGGGCGGTGAGATTAAAAAGATCCGTCTCAAATCGTGCAAAAGGGTAGTGAAAGGGGCCGGCTTCCGAACTGCCTTCAAAATGAAAAAAGTGAAAGCAACTACACTCTTCCATGAAGCATTTTTCTTGTGCATTCTCATACTATTTACATTGACTTTATTCGGACAAATCCTGATTACCGGGAAATCCCTGTTTGGCAAGGACATTGTTTCGCAGTTCTATCCTTGGAAGTTGTTTTTGTTCGAACATGTACGATCCCATGGATCAATTCCATTTTGGAATCCTTACATCTTCTCCGGGACGCCCTTCATCGCGAACATGCAGGCCTCAATGTTTTATCCTCTAGGGTTCCTCTATTATCTGATTCCTCCGGATGATGCTTATACATATTCCACCATGCTTCACATCGTTATGGGTAGCATTTTTATGTATGCATTCATGCGCAGCCTCAAGGTGTCGCAGACAGGAGGCTTCATATCAGCGTTCGTTTTTTCCTTCAATGGGTATTTCATCGGACACCTCTTTGCAGGTCATCTCTCCTTTATCCAGAATTATATCTGGATACCTCTCATCATGCTGTATTTGTATCGTTTCACTCGGATAGGTCATTTGAAATATGCCGTTATCACAGGGGTCTTCCTTGGGATCCAGATTTTGGGGGGATTCCCACAGATCGCTTTTTACACGATTTTGGGCATCCTTGCATTTTGCACTTTTCATGGCACGGCACTCCTCAAAGACCGTTCCTACAGGGAGGCTACGCGACTAGGCTTGGGCGTAGCCATAATCGTAGGCGTTGGTTTTTCTCTTGCCGCAATACAACTTTTGCCAACTTTGGAATTCACGCGGTATTCGACTAGAACGGGAGGCGTCAGTTATGCATTTGCCACATACGATTCCCTGAACCCAAAGGAGATGCTTGCCTTTCTGATCCCTGATGTCTTTGGAAATCCCGTCGATTGGAGTTACTGGCGAAGTGCGGAGTTCTGGCATTTCTGGGAAAGCTGCGGCTATGTCGGCATTCTTCCCCTATTGCTTGTTTTCGTGAAGTCAAGGGAAAATGAACACAAGAAAATGAAGCTCTTCTTCATTCTTCTAATCGTTATTTCCCTTTTCTTATCGTTGGGAAAGCATAATCCTGTCTATCCTCTCATATACAAATTGCCCGGCTTTGATCGATTTCGCATACCCGCACAGATCCTTTTCTTATATGTATTCGGACTTTCGGTCCTGGCTGGGATGGGAGTTCACTCTCTGGAGAAAGAAGGACGACCTCACAGGGTTTTTTGGGGTTTCGTTTTTGTTGCTGGAGGGATATTGCTGAGCTTCGTGGTTGTTCGAGTTTTTTTCCCTTTTCAATTCTTTTTTCAGCTTTTCAAGAATCTGGCAGAAGGTCCTGTAACGCACGCCAATATGGATGTTCTTTATAGCCGCATCAGCAGTTCGATTGACAGGAGCGCGCTGCTTTTTTTCTGTTCAATGTTAATGATTTTATCAAAAAGGCAGGGGTGGTTGAAGGCTAGGGCATTCAAAATTGCTCTATCGGTTACACTGGTTTTTGACCTATATCTCTTCGATGCGCAATTCATAAGGCCCCATGAATATACCAGGCCGGCAGATAAGGAGGAAATCTCAAATCTCATGACAAAAACGCCCGATCATGGTCGGGTATTGACAAAGAGCAATCTATTCTTGCCCAACGATGGCTTGCTTTATGGGTTCCCATCCATCTCTGGGTATGATCCACTTATACCGAGGCGATATGTCTATTATATTCAAAGCAGTCAAAACCAGAAACAGGACGACCATGTCGTCCATTTGACCGGCATTAATAATTTCGACGCGAAATTATTGAAAATGCTTAATTTCAAGCATTTGGTTCTTGATAATCATGTATGGCAGATTGAAAATAGTGTGGGTTACCTGAACGTCGTTGGAAAGGCTGTTATCAAACCGTACGAAGAAGTACTTGGTTTCATGAATAGTGATAAATTTGATTCAAAAAAGATGGTTGTATTGGAGCGCCCGGACGATAGCCTTCCCCCGATCGGAGGAAATACGTTATCAGCTTCCGGGTACGTAGATGCCTATGAAGATGATAGTATTCGACTCCGCGTTTCAACAAACAAGCCGGCATACTTGGTCCTAAGCGAGATCTTCTATCCGGGATGGCAGGCCACTGTTGACAGCATAAGTGTTCCGGTAATTCGTGGCAATTATCTATTTTGTGTTATACTGCTAAATAAAGGTGAACACGAGGTGCACATACGATTTATCTCCTGGCCCTTTCGTATCGGATTTTTCGTCTCTTTAGTGACACTATTTGCGTCCATTTGGTTCATTCTCCGGAAGGATAAAGGCAGACCTTGAACAAAATAGAGCGTTTTGTGAAGGTTTCGATTGGGTAATGCCTCTACATAATTATGCTTTTGCAGAGTCAGGGGGGCTGGAACAACGCGAGACCTTGATCAGCGTTGCCTCAGAAAATGAAATCCTTTTCCATACCTATGTACAAAGGTGATTATTACCATGAAAAGTGTGAGAATAGTCAATCCTATGCCGATCTTGATGGACACGGGATCAAACAGTATACGCACTGTGTGTTCTCCCCGTGGAATCTCGATGATTCGAAAGAGGTAATTTCCCCTAAAAACTCTCCTGGGGTGGTCATCCACAAAAGCCTTCCAACCAGGGTAGAAGATCTCGCTCAAGAAAAGATACCCGGCATCATTTGATTCAGTCTCAATCACAATTTCATCCGGTCTATAGGAGACGATCTTCACTTGGCTCTTTGATTCTTGAATTGGGTGGGACGCCTGGGTGGACACAGGGTGAGAATTCTCCGTTTCAAGCAGCACTACCTTTGCTGGATCGAATTCAGGATTGGTTAGAAAATTCAAGATTTCGTATTTACTTAAGGTTTTGAAACTAGGAACGATGAATGCCCGCGGTAAATAGGTGTCTCTCATAGCGACCTTCCGATCGACATGGGAAATATGATACTTTACATTCAGCATATCCATGAGAATTCTTCTTTCTGAGAGCCCATAGAAAAAATAGGCCCAGCTTTCCGGTAGCGCATTTTCCGTATATTTGTTGATGTAATCGTAATAGCGGCTCAGAATTAAAGCGGTATATCCTCCAACGGTCTGCAAGCCGAGATACATTTCGAAATTAGGCCCAAAGCCGTTCTGAAAACTACCTACTCTATAAAGACTGTTATCTCCTACCAAATTCCTATGGACTCCACGCTTCATTTCCTCCATAGCTCGATAGATATTATCGTTGTGCCTTATTGAGCCCATGGTCGATGAGCCTAGATCTACCAGCATAAGGGCAAATAGGGATACCTTTACAAACTTACTGTTGAGGAGTCCCGATTTCATAACTGCGATGAAAGATAAGAAGAAAAGACCAAACAAAGTGAAGCGGTGGAATTGCACAAGTATCAGATTCTGAGCCGCTAACATCTTTTGGGGTATAGCCTCATCAAGTATAAAGGGTGAAAAGAACTTCAAAATGATGGATCTATTCGTGTGAAACAATCCATCCAACGCAACAAACGAAATAAAAACAAGAGTCAGAGCCACCATTCTGTAAAGGAAGGAAGACCGGGTGCAGTTCAAAAAATGGTCCATGCCGTTTCCTGCGAGCAAACCCAAGGCAAATACCCAAAGAACGATTATTTTCGCTGGCGCTCTAAACCTATCGAAGCCTGGAACCTGATATGCGAATTTATATAAGGGTGTGTGTTTGCCGAACGCCAAAAGTATGGCGATAATCGCCAGGATAACCGCGAATAATATGATAGCTTTGCTGTTTGAACGTTTAAAGGTGAGGAAGGGAAGCAAGATTAAAGGCAGCAGACCCACGTAGAGACTTTGTTGTGGAATGCTCCAAGGTACGTTATTTACCCAGTAATCGCCCTGTGTGTAATTACCAAAGAAGTGCGGCATTACCGTAGTAATAATTCCTTCTAAGGGGTAGGATGCTTGAGTTACCATCTCATAGTTATCAAGAGAGGAGCGAACCGATTCATTGACAAGTTCCATGGCAGGAATAATCTGTATAGCAGCGATCCCAGTTCCTACGAGGAATAGGAGTAACCCAACCCTCAGGGACCTTGACAATGCCCCGCCCGCTCCGTGATTCCCAATCGAAACGCACCCCAGAAATAGAATGGAAGCAAAAAATGTGTAATATGCGTCCTGGGGCGCTCCTGCCAAGATTTGAATGCCCCAGATCGTTCCAGCCAGGATGGCATGAAAGCAAGGCGTTTTGGACTTCGTTGCCCTGTTTACGAAATAGATCACGAGCGGCAGCCAAATATAGCTTTGCACGGGGCACATGTGCCCAAGGTATAGCAGAGCCATGATGAAACCGTTTCCCATGAAAATTGACGCGGCCAAAAAGCTTCCAGAGCGTGATATGCCGAATGACTTAGCAAGCAAATACATGAAAACGCCTGCGAGACCGATATGGATGAACATCGTGTATCCATAGGCTTTCTCCGGAGAGATAAACCAAAAGAGGAAGTCTAGAGGATAGAAAATTGTAGACTCAAAATGCGCCCAGAACGGCATGCCGCCAAAGATATAGGGATTCCAAAAAGGAATAGATCCGTGAATCTGGAGTTCTTCGTAAAGGAACCCTTTCATGCCAAGATAGAAGGCAATAAAATCATCTCCAAGCAGGAGGTCCCCCCCAAGAATTACCTCTTTGAATAGGAAGAGACAGATGGCTATAAGAAGGAGACACAACAGCCCGTCTCTCTTGTCAAATCGAGGATACAATAAAAACCCCCAAGCTGCTTAGATTCAATCCGATATCCTTTCCCTTCCGGGCTTAAGCCTCATGTGTTTTTTCAAAACAACCATTTCCCACCATAGCCTAATGAGATCAAAAGCAACCCTCAGAAGCCTTTGAAAATTGAAGAATTGTGATTTTCCATAGGCACGATGATAGTGACGGACCGGAACTTCTTCAAATTTATATCCCAAGTCCTGAAACTTCTTTACCATCTCAAGACAGATAGTTCCTGAGACGGATTCAAGCTGGACTTCATCAAAAATCTTGCGTTTGATTAGTCGATAATCACAATCAACGTCACGAAGATGAAATCCGAACATTATGCGAACAAAATGGTGATAGAGCCTCCCAATGAGGATACGATGGAGGGGATCCGAACGTGAAACCTTATAACCATTGACGACATCAGTATTTGGTTTAACAAATCTAACAAGGTTTTCGACTTCGCGGGGATCATATTGGGCGTCGCCATCTGTGTAGAAAAGCCATTGCATTTTGGCTTCGCCGAAACCAGTTCTGAGGGCAGCTCCATAGCCTTTATTCCTGGAGTGGTCGATTACCCTAAGCTTTGGATATAGTCTCTTGAGTTCATTCAGAATCTCACTAGTGTGGTCCTGACTGCCATCATTCACAACAATCACTTCGAATTCATCTGTTATCTTGGGAAGGGTGATAAAGGCAGCAATGACCACGCTCGAAATAGTTCCTGCATCATTGTAGGCCGGAAAGAATGCCGTAATGCTTGGTAGCTTTTTCATTCAGTTCTCTTGGTATGCCTCCGATTAAGGTTTTCTTCCAACAGCTATTAACGAGACACCGAAAGGAAAGGTTACCCTCGTTAAGAGGCGGGATTCCAGAACCAAACAGAGCTTGAGTATCTTATTAAAAGGTCCGAGATCAATGGCGAGATCCGACACATCCTGAGATGGAAGCCATTTCTCGAGCCTTCGTTTCATCAAGATGAAGGGGAACAATAGGCAATTGACGTAGCTAATGAACTCCGGATACATCCCGCTCTCCTGCAGTTTCCTTGATAGCTCCTGCAAAGAGTAACGGTGCCGTGTTGAGACCTTCTCATCATGAATCCCTCTTAGCCAATCAAATGCAGGTACCCTCACAATGATCCTGCCGCCGGGCATAAGGACTCGCGCAGATTCTTGTAGAGCTTTTCTATCGTCGATATTTTTGAAATACAGAACATCATAGGATGCGACGAGATCAAACGAATCGTTTTGAAAAGGCAGTTCCATAACAGGCGCAAGGATGCTTGGCACGGAATATTGACTGCGACAAAAGCGAATCGCATGAGCGGAGATATCCAGACCCGTAACGGTCCCAAAGGCCGAGAGATGAGTTATACCAGACCCGGTGCCACAACCAGCATCTAGAATCCGTAGATTGGCGCCAGTCCGGTAGAAAGCATTAATGAGCTTAAACGATATGGCAGACATCCCCTGAAACCACCAATGTGAGTCTTTTGCGACGAACATCATTTCGTATTCTCGTTGATCCATAGGCAAGATCTAGTGCCCCGTCTCATAAATTCTGTATTCCAAATTGGCAAAATGAAATGTCGTAAAAATAGTTATATTTAATCCACTTATCAGAGACGGGGAAATCCGAAATTCGAATATCGAAATTCTAAACAAATTCGAATGACATAAATTCAAATTCTCAAAACACATCAAAATGAAGGTGCTTGGGCGCATTTGTTTTGAATTTGGAACATTCGGATTTTGATATTGTTTCGGATTTCGGATTTCGA
>CAYWMP010000048.1:0-33937 GCA_964459445.1 uncultured Desulfobacteraceae bacterium | reverse complement strand
GCCCCTTTTAGGGGCCTTCCTCATACCACCAGTTCTACTGGTGGTCGCTGATTTTGAAGGCGCGTCCAACCGGCAGTTCGAAGCTGACCTTCCCGCTGCTATCCGTCACTTCGTAAAGACCAAGGTAGGATCCGTTTTCATTAAAGAGATAGACCTTGACCCCTTCCTTGGCCTCTCCGGCCACTGTGACGGTGATTTGCGTTGTTTCCTCCTCTATGAGGACATCCACGACATTTGTGTTAGGCAATTGGACCACGTCCGACCAGAATCGATAAGAGAGATAGTCTATACGGAATTTATAAGTCCCTTCAGAAAAATCCTCTTTGGAAAAGACCGCTAGACCTTCCTCATCAGTTGTCGCATAAAGTCCGGTATAGGCGCCTGACTCGGTAAAGGCATAGACCCGGACCCCGGATAGCTTCCATCCCTTGCTTGTCGTCACGCTCACCGTCACGTCCTGGGATATATTTTCAGTAATGGCTGCCAGCCGGTTGCCATTGAGATACACGTAGGTCGATAGAAGCTCTCCATCCGGGGTGGATTCGGCCATGATATTGCCGGAGAGGTCATAAAGGTAGATGGTCGTGGCATTCGAAGATACCTTTTTTATTCGTTGACCGTTGCCGTTATAGACATAAGTTCCCTGATCAATCATACCTTCCGTGACTTGTATCAGGCGATTGTTTTGGTTGTAGGTAAGCGTCTTGGCCCCTATGCCGGTCACATTGCCGTTGCCGTCATAGGCAAAGGTGGTGGGGTTGAGACCTGTGATTTCCTGGAGTTTGTTGGTCCCTTC
This sequence comes from uncultured Desulfobacteraceae bacterium, assembly GCA_964459445.1. GTDB lineage: Bacteria > Desulfobacterota > DSM-4660 > Desulfatiglandales > HGW-15 > CAYWMP01. The sequence continues at coordinate 33,141 of CAYWMP010000048.1, read as the reverse complement.
TTGGTAGGCGTATGCTTCTGCCTGACCATTCATGGTCCTGCTCAGGCGGTTGCCCACATTGTCATAGGTGTAGGTGATGGCCCCATAGACGCCTGAGGCGCTTGTAAGCTGGTAAAGATCATCGTATCCAAAGGTCTGATTTTTTGATGGATCAAGATTATCAGCAATCCCCGTGATATTGCCCGCAGGATCCAGGGTGTAGCTGAGATTCTGAAGATCTCCGGCAACAATGCCTGTCGGCCGATAATCCTGATCAAAGGCACTGTTTACGAAAATGCCGTTTCCGTAGTTAAGACCGGTCCTGGGGCCGAAGGGCAGATAGGCAATGTTTTCAGCAAGCACGCGGAGGGCGCCCTCTTTTTGCGTCGTCACCCTGGTCGTCCTACCTGCGCTGTCCAATTCATAGTCCACCATGCGTCCATTGGGATAGGTAATTCCTGTCAGGGCCCCTGTGCCATCGTAGGTGTAGCTGGTGAGATAAGTAACCCCATCGATCGTCTTTTCCTCGGAAATCATGTTCCCGAACTCATCATAGGTATAGGCATAGACTCCGGTTGGATCCACCATCCCCGTGAGCCGGCCTTTGCCGTTTTCACCTTCATCATAGGAATAGGTAATGTCCTGAGATGAATCCGGAAATTGGACGCCTATCAGCCTGTTCAGGGCATCGTAAGTGTAATTTATTGTATTGCCATTGGCATCAGTCTTTGAGACCAGATTGCCGGCAAGATCATAGGCATTGGAGGTCAGTCCCGTATCCGGTGACGTGGTGCTTGTAAGTCCCCCGAAATCATCGTATCCATAGGAAGTCGTGTTGCCGTTTGCATCCGTGATGCCAACCAGGTTCTCATGGGAATCGTAGCTATAGCGGGTGGTGACATTGCCGGGTTGGTCAATGGTGGTTAAGCGATTCAGCGGATCATAGTCATAGAGCGTGGCCTTGCTGTTTGCATCCGTCAGTTGGGTGAGATTGCCGATGTCGTCGTAAGACCTCTCCTCAAATCTGTTTCCCGGGAAAAGGGACTTTTTCAGGCGATTAAAATCATCGTATTCAAAATCGATGTATTTCTCCAAATCACCCGCGGGATCGTGCAGTTCCTCCCGAATCCGGTTGCCTTCCGTGCCATAGCTGTATTGCACATAATTCCCTACCGAATCTTCCATCCTCTCTAAAAAATTTGAATTTGTGTAGGTGTAGAAAATATCTCGTTCTTCAGGCAAATGAACGACCGTGAGATTGCCCACGCCGTCATACTCAAAGGAAGTGGTTTGGCCCGCCGTTGTTCTTGAGGTCAGGCGGCCTGCCGTATCATAGAGATTGGTCGTGATAACGCCGTTCGGGTCCGTGATTTGCCCTGGTCTGCCATAGGCATTGTATTGGCTGAAAAGGGTCTCATTTGAAAGTGGATCGGTTATCTTCTTGAGCATGCCCCTGTTGAGCCCTTGCGATGGATCATTGGGGTAATACTCATAGATGGTGATATCAGAGACATCGGTTCTTGGGCCGTCTGACTGGGTCAATTGCCCCAGATTGTTGTACGTATAAGTAGTAATTCTCGAAACAGCATTCCCGCCTGAATAGCCGGTTTCAGTCCTCTCCAATAGGTTCCCTTCGGCATCATAGATAAGACTTATTACCGATGTCGCCCCTGGATTTGAAACGCTCGACCGGGTAATGGTGGCAACCCAATCGTAATCGGGATGATAGGTATATGTTGTTGTTCGCTCCTCAGGGATACCGACCGCCTCCGTCATTGTTAAGACGTTGCCTCTTGTGTCGTAGGTATAGGTCGTGGTATAGCCTCTGGCATCCGTGGAATTGCTGATCCAGAACCTGTCATTTAAGTCGTATTCCGAGCCGGGGCTTCCAAGACAGCTTCCGCAACCGCTGCCTGATACGGATTTGACCCGGCCGATGGCTTTTGAAACATAGAGCTTGAATGTTGTGGTGTGTCCCAAGGAATCGGTGATGTGGCGAACAAAGTTATTATCGTAGGCCACCTGGACCCGGTTGGCACCGCCGGCGCCCTCGGACAGAATGGCCCGGTCCTGATTATCATAAGCATAGGTGGCTGACCGGATGCCGTTTTCATTAATGATGCCGGTCAGATTGTGGGGATCATTTGGGTCGTCGTAGATATATGTTTTTGTATGGGTATTCGGATAAGTCACACTTGTGAGGTTGCCTTGCCCATCATAGCCATAGTCAATTTGACCTACAGGGGTGGTCAGGGAAATCACGCGGCCGTTTGTATCGTAACCAAAGTCCAGTCGGCGGCCAAAGTTGTCTTCAACAAAAGCTAGTCTTGCACTATCGTAACCGAGGACCTGGGTATTGCCGTTCCGGTCGGATATCTCAAGCAGATTGCCGTTATTGTTGAAGGAAAATACTCTGCCATCCGGCTCAACCAACCGATAACCTCCTTCTATGGTCTCAATCTTTCTGGCCTTATCTGTCTCTGAAACATAAGCCCCTTGGCCGTCATCAATGAAGTGAATCTGGTTTCCATCGGCCTGGTGCAGGATTGCCTTGCCGGTATCTAAAGAGACATGATCAAGAAATGCACCTGACCACCCGTATCCAAGGCTGCCAGCCTCTTCTTTCTGGCTGTTGTAATATCTGTTGTATATATTAACCCGGCAGAAAAATGTAGTAAAATAATGCTAAATGTGCTATAAGCACAGTATGAAAAAAATAGACACGAGAACTTTGAAGCAAGAAGTACAAGAGCAAATCAGGTATCAAGCAGTTAGGCTTCGAAAAGGAGGAAAAAAGTATAAAGAGATTGGTGAAATCCTTGGCGTTAGTTACTCCTCTGCATGCGAATGGTGCAAAGCTTATGAAAGGGAAGGTATAAAAGGCATTAAGGGAAAGAAAAGGGGGCGAAAAGTTGGTAGTTGCCGTACGCTTAATGCTGATCAGGAAAAACAAATTAGAAAATTGATCCAAGATAAATGTCCTGACCAGCTCAAACTTCCCTTTGCACTCTGGACGCGAATAGCAGTTCAACAGCTGATTAAACAGCTTTGGGACATCGAGATGCCGATTCGCACAGTTGGTGAATATCTGAGTCGTTGGGGATTTACCCCTCAAAAGCCTTTTCGAAAAGCTTATGAGCAGAATCCGAAAGCGGTGAAAAATTGGTTGGATGAAGAGTACCCTGACATTGCCCAAAGAGCTAAGAAGGAAGGGGCTGAAATTCAATGGGGTGACGAAACTGGCCTTTGCAATGACACTCAACATGGTAGAAGTTATGCACCTCGCGGCAAAACGCCTGCAATTCGGCTTCCAGCAAAGCGTGAAAGGATTAATCTGATTTCTTCCATTACCAATCAGGGAAAAGTTCGCTTTATGATTTATAAACACACAATGAATGCAAAGACGTTTATAAAGTTCATGAAGCGACTTATCAAAGATGCCAGCCAAAAAATCTTTTTGATTCTTGATAACCTTCGAGTTCATCATGCCTATGTGGTCAAAGATTGGTTGGAGAACCACACTGATGAAATTGAATTATTTTTTCTACCATCATATTCCCCTGAGCTCAATCCTGATGAATATCTAAACTGTGATTTAAAAGCTGGTGTTCACTCGGGTGTGCCGGCCAGGACAAAAGATCAATTGACAAAGAAAGCAATCTCACATCTTCGTATGCTTCAAAAAAAGCCAAAAAGAGTAAAGAAGTACTTTGAACACCGTAAAATTGCTTATGCAGCATAGTTACTTTATTCAATTGCCGGGTTAATAAAAGGGAGTCCGGGTCCTGAGATTGTGAGATCCTGCTGGCTTTTAAACTTGTTGCCGGTTGAGAAGTTGATTGGTCCTGTGGTGAATGGTCTTATTTCACAGGATCCACCGCTTGAACCCGTGTTTTTGTCATCTAGCAGTATCGCAACTTCAAAACTGCCGATCGCAACCGGTGAGGCTGCCCCATTATTTGCATAGGCATAGACATCCACTCTGTGCGGGCCTTGGCCCCAGCTGCCCGCGTCCAGCATGTTTCCTGCAATGTCTGAATAACTCCAACTGACAGTTGTGCCCTCATAACTCTTTGTGCCCTGGTAACCATCATCAATATAGATCGCTACCGAACCCTCCGTTCCATTCACATGTTCCTTGAAGGCGACGGATCCGGTTATGTCAAAGGCTCCTTCAACCTGACCTGGGTTGTTTACGTTAACATCAGGTGTATTGTCGATGCTAAAAGTCGCAGAGGCATCCGGTGAGGCTGCCCCATTATTTGCATAGGCATAGACATCCACTCTGTGCGGGCCTTGGCCCCAGCTGCCCGCGTCTAACATGCCTCCTGCAATCTCTGAATAGCTCCAACTGACAGAGGTGCCCTCATAACTCTTTGTGCCCTGATAACCGTCATCAATATAGATCGCTACCGAACCCTCCACTCCATTCACATGCTCCTTGAAGGCGACGGATCCGGTTATGTCAAAGGCCCCCTCAACCTGCCCTGGGTTGTTTATGTGAACAACCGGCGTATTGTCGATGCTAAAAGTCGCAGAGGCAATCGGTGAGCGTGTCCCATTGTTTGCAGTCGCATAAACATCAACCGTGTGATCGCCCTGGGGCCATGCGCCCGCATCCAGCATGTTTCCTGTTATTTCTGAATAGCTCCAGCTCACACCGGTGCCTTCATAATATTTTATCCCCTGGTAAGCACCATCAATATCGAGCTCGACTCGACCCTCTACGCCATTCACATGCTCTTTAAAGGTGGCTGACCCTGTTATATCAAACGATCCTTCCACCTGGCCGGGATTATTTACGGTAACATCAGGCGTGTTGTCGATGGTGAAAGCACTCGAGGCAATCGGTGAACGTGTCCCATTGTTTGCAGTCGCATAAACATCAACCGTGTGATCGCCCTGGGGCCATGCGCCCGCATCCAGCATGTTTCCTGTTATTTCTGAATAGCTCCAGCTCACACCGGTGCCTTCATAATATTTTATCCCCTGGTAAGCACCATCAATATCGAGCTCGACTCGACCCTCTACGCCATTCACATGCTCTTTAAAGGTGGCTGACCCTGTTATGTCAAAGGCTCCTTCCACTTGGCCTGGATTGTTCACGTTAACAACTGGCGTATTGTCGATGGCAATGGTCTGGGTGGCAGTATCTGAATCACCTTGCGAATCACTTGCAACGGCCTCAAAGGTATGATCTCCCTGGGACATGGCGCCGCCATCCAGGGTGGTGGACCAACTAGCTGATCCATTTCCTGACGCACCCCCTATGTGGCCACCGTTATGGTAGACGTTGAGGGATCCGGAATCGACATTCCAGCAGTCCGGAGGGTCCTGGGAATCGCAATGTTCATAACTGGTGAATGAAGCGGAGGCTGTGAGGGGGATAGCCCCTTCATTGCCAGATACGGATATTGAGGCACTCGTGGCCCAAGCTAAACCAGAAAAGAGCCATCCGTACACTAAAGACAAAAGCAATAATGCGAAGGTCTTATTCGAAATAGATTTCATAGGGCACCTCATTTTTTGTAAGACTGGGTGTGGGAAGAAATCATATACTTTCCGTGCGATTATCCAGCTAATAGATGAACTTCTGCATTTGAAAAACCTGATCGAACGTTAGATTCGATCTTCAACTCTTGAACCGGTACGATTAATGGCCTCCCATTCGCTGTTTATTAGGTTTGTAAAAGCGGAAAGAAAAATCGAGGTTTTATTGATGGAACTAGCTTTACCCTGATTCTATGACAGCTTGTGTACCACGTTGTTATCTTTCTAATGTGCTTTTATTTCTGCTAAGTAATATCACCTTAGATTGCTGGATGGGCGACAAGCGCCACTCTAGCATGCACTGATTTCTCCATTTGTCAACGCTGAATTGATACCTACAAAATACGGATGAAAAATAGGTAGTATGCCTCGAAACTCGCGCCCCGCTCTTCAGATTATCCTGGAAGTGACGCTCTTAGTTTATGCTACTTTTTGTTTGATGCAATGAAGTACTTCACACTTATGGTGTGAAATTGGTCACACTTGTTGAAAGAAAAGCATTTTCCCTAGCCCCAGACTAATCCGCGCCACCGCCTTTGGCGGGATGGGAGCATTAGAGAAGTTTCAGGTACACGAAGGCTTTGTTTTAAGCGAAAAGCCTCCAGATTCGTCCTTTTCTATAGATCCCTTAACTCCGCTAGGTCAAACACCTTTTCAAAAGGCTAAACTGATACCTTCCAGAAGGTATTTCTTCTTAGTTGGAATTGTCATCGGTTGGATATCACTAGAAAAAATCCTGCTTCCGTTTATTGAGAATTGATTTGTTCTTTTGCCTGGAGAGAAATGCTCTCTATGAAATCTTTAACTTCTGAAATCCAAGGTTCCACGGTATCACTCTTCAGTCTCACAAAGTCTACATAGTCCCCTTCTTGCCGGGCATCGAACAGTTTATTGTAAAGCCTTCCCTTATCCTTACTTATTCTCCCGGTCTTGACGATATGTTGATTGAAGAGAGCCTTGATCCCGGTGTGTTTGCTTGAAGAGTGCCCTATTCGAACCAGGAGGGCTGTCACAGCATAGAAACAAGCATAACATAGGCGATTGGCGCAAGTGTTCCAATGACCTTGATCCTGCATCATAATGGCCTCTTCATAGGATTCACGGGCACGCTCAAGACGGTATTGTACCAGGTCCTTTAGGTGATTCTCCATCACAGCCGAATCCCTTCCTGTTCAACCATTTGTTTGAAAGGCAAAACGGTGTATTTTGGTGAATACCATTCATTTTTCGCCCTTATGACGCTGCTCAGGACGGTATCAGTTTCCAGTTCCAGATCATATAAACGATCCTTTACCAGTTCTATGGCGGGCTTTAGGTAAGGGTTGATCCACCAATATGAGAAAATCCCAGTCTGAGTGGGGGGTAGCATCGCTCCGTGCCCGAGAGCCATACATGATTATTTCAGCTTGAGGTACGACAGAACGAATCGTTTTAGAAACCCGATCTAACAGATCTTTATCCTCTTGTTTTGCGTTCTCCCAATGATCGTATGTTTTCATTATAAAATCACTTCAAAATTTTATACAGCACGGCTTTGCCCCTTCACCTAAAAATCAGGAGATTAAAGAAATGGAAGGAACTGATGTAAGCATGCCACTTTTTGCGGATTTGTCAATGCTTGATTGTTGCTTAGGGAATACGGATAAAATCTAGGTGTTTAGGGCAGATAGCGATATGAGGTCGGATGATTAAAGGTCTCGAGGTTCAGAGGTTCAGGGTTCAAAGTTCAGGGTTCGAGTTGCAGGTTGCGCGTTGTGGGTTGTGGGCTAAAAAAGGCGCGTTTAGTCCAAGCTCCCCGCTAGCCTGAACGGGACAAGATGGCACGGCAACCGGCTTCGGCAGGCAGGATTAACCCGCCTTACTTCTGTCGGGTAAACGCAGATGAATAATTCGAATCTTTTTGGACAAGATAACAGGATTACCAAGATTAAGAATTACTCAAGGTTCCTGCCTTACGGCGTTACATCCCGCAAGGCGGGATTGAACATTTGGAAAAAGCCATCAGGAAAACAAAAGCGAGTTTATTGTTTTCCTTATGGTTTTTTCCCAAAAAACTTGAGCAATTCTTAACCCTATCTATCACGTGATCATGTGGTCCTTCTATTCCGCCTCGATCAGGGCGTCGGACCAGCGGCGGGCACTCACCTCGTCCGTGGAATAATCGGGCAGGAGGAGTGGGGCGACGATTGGGTCCCCGATGCCAGCCTCTTTTAGTTCTTTTTCAAATTTGACCACATGGTCGAGGGTGGGCTTTTTCAATTCGACACCGTTTCCTATGTACTCCACCGCCTTGGTCCCTGCCCGGCGACCAAAGGTGATGATATCCTGCAAGCTATTGCCCATAAGCCGGTTCTCGCCGTGGATGCCCCCAACGACCTCACCGGCCGCGTAGAGTCCGGGCACAATGGTCTCGGAATCGGCATTGATATTGATGCCGCCGTTTTGGTAATGCAGGGTGGGAAAGACCAGCATGGGTTCGATGCTGATATCAATGTCGTGGCGCTGGAATTGGATGAACTTGGCCGGCAGTTCTTTTCGCACTGTTCCTTCTCCATGAAGCAGGTCGATCATGGGGGAGTCCAACCAAAGGCCTACGCGGCCGGTGGGTGTGATGACGCCCTTGCCGAGTTCAATGGCCTCTCTGATCAGCTCGGCCGATTCCACGTCGCGGGGTTCCAGGGGGAAGCAGAACTGCTCGCCGTCGATGTTCAAGACGTGGGAACCAAGTCCCCTGACCTTTTCGGTGATCAAGAGCCCCACGTTTTGTTCGGGATAAACGGCGCCCGTTGGGTGGTATTGGGTGGAGTAGAGATATTTGTTGCCGACACCGGCCCGGTAGGCCAGGACCACGCCGTCCATTGTGGCGCCATAGTGGTTCGTTGTGGCGAATCCTTTGATATGGAGCCTTCCGAAGCCGCCGGTGGCAAGAATGACGGCCTTCGCCTTAACGATATAGAATTCTTTGGTCTCCAGATTATAGAGAATCGCGCCCGCACATTTCCCATCATCATCCAAAAGGAGTTCCACAGCAGGGCTGAACTCAACGACCGAGATATCCTCTGATCGATTGCGGACCTCATCACGTATAACACGCATAATCTCAGCGCCGGTCATGTCTCCGGATGAATGCATTCGCTTGCGTGAAGAACCGCCGAAATGGCGCACGTCCATACGTCCGTCCGGGAGTTTGTTGAATACCATCCCCAGATCTTCCAGCCATTCGATGGACAGAGGAGCGTCATGGGCCAGGGCGGCCACCAGATCCGGTTGATTGGTGAAATGACCGCCGCCTACCGTGTCAAGGTAATGGTAATAGGGCGAATCACACTCCTGGCTTGCAGCCTGAATGCCCCCTTCGGCCATGATGGTATTGGCGTCTCCATGGCGCAATTTGGTGGCCATGATGACTTTGGCGCCGTCTTTTGCCGCCATCAGGGCGGCCGAAGTTCCGGCGCCGCCACCACCGATAATCAGGACATCCGTATCATAGTCAATTGTTGAAAGGTCTACGTTCTCGGGTCTGATCATGGATCGGGATTCTAAAAGATCGGCCACTTCATCCTGGAAGAGATCCCCTTTGTTGGGTCCAACCTTAAGGGCTCGTCGCCCCTCTTTTTGGTAATCGGGATGGAATTTGCTAAGTACTTCTTCACGCTCTTCCAGACTGAGCGCGGGATAGTGCTCATTACGTCGCGACATTTCAAGCCTTTTGGGACGGGTTGCCTCGACGCGCTTTATCAAGTCTTTGAGTTCAGGGGTGTAGCCCATGTCGTTCTCCTTCGGTCTGCAAATTTCGGACTTATAACTGTTCAGCTTTTTTAGACAGGATAACAGGATCAACAGGCAATTTTGTTTACGAATCCGGGAATCGTCAAAAAGCCCGCATAATGCGGGATTCCGATATGGCTATATCGGAATCGATGTGGAGATTTTGAATGACAATAATTAAGTTAACTTATTATTGTCATCAAGCGCTCCACAAACACATTTAGACGATCTTTTTAAATAACCGACCGACCATGCGGATCCATTGAGTTCTCTGTAGCAGACAAATCATCCTGATAATAATGTTTATCCCGTCAGGCTATAACTGAAATATTACTATTCAAACCATTGAGTTCTATCTTTTATAATTATTATAGGTACTGCGTTTCCTCGGGTTTCCAGGTGCCCGGAGGTGCAAGATCCGGCTCCCTTTCCCTATCCTTATATCGTTTCTCCAACTCCTCCTTGCCCATCTGAATGAGCTCATCAAGGATCTTGTCATATTTGCCGGATTGGATCTCCTCAACCCGTTTCCTGAGATGATCGGCATTGGGCTGAATGTATTTTCCGTACATGCGGCGGGCAAGCTGGGCGATATGGTATTGGGGAAGTTCTCCCATGCAACGGCTGGCGCAAAGGCCGCACTGTATACAGTCAGAGGAAAGTTCAGCGGTCTTTTCAATATCGCCCTGCTTCAGGGCTGAAATGTAATCCAGCACTTCCACATCCATGGGGCAGGCTTTTGTGCAATTATTGCATGCGACACACCGGAAAAGCTCCGGATAGAGGGCATGAACGGACTCCGCTGTGGGTTCGATGGTTTCGATATCATAGGATGCCCTGTTGGCTGGATAAAAAGGGATCTGGGTGAGGTACATATTGGGTTCAACAACCGTTTGGCAGGCAAGCCCGAATTGGAGTTTGTAGTCGCCGGCCTTACGAAAGACCGTGGGGCACGCCCCGCAGATACCACCCCGGCATCCGGCACCGCGAATAAACCTGAAACCGGCATATTCCATGGCCTTCATGATTGTCAGGGTTTCAGGCACATCATATTTCTTACCCAATATATATATAGGTATCGTGCTGGCGCCCTCAGGGAGAATGGCTCGGTCGCCGGTCGCCATTTTTTGGATTTGTTCCGTGGATTGAGTCGTTGCAGTTTCAGCCATTTTTTATTCTCCTGGTTTGGTTGAGTGGCCTCCCTTACTCAATGGATGGTATTCGTTCAGCCACCAAGTCACCAAGACACAAAGCTATAATGGTTTTTATAAAGATCAATCTTTCCTAATTTTGAATATCAATGCCTACTTAGTGTCTTTGTGGCATATTGGAAGCCTTTTTCAATGGATATAATTTTTGTTTTTTAGCAGTTCGAGCGAGGCCTTATCGTTGAGCTCAAAGTGACAGACATCGGGGCTCAAACCGAGTGCTATGGCAAGCAACTGGGTAAAGTAAAAGGTGGGTACCATCTTGGAGACCCGGTTTTCCTCAAGGAGGATGCCCTGTTTTTTCCCCAGGTTAAACTCGCACAGGGGACAGCTCAATGCCAAAGCGTCGGCTTCCGATTTCTCAGCCCAATTGACGATCAAAGAAGCGGCGTCCTTTGCAGCATCAGGATTACCGAGCAATTGGTAGGAGCCGCAGCAATGATCGGCAGCCGGAAAACTCACTACCGTCGCACCCAACGCCTCAAGATATTCCGTCATCAATGTGAAGCTGCCCGGAGGTTCAATCGCGATATCACGCGGTCTCTGAAGCGTGCACCCGTAGTAGGGCGCTACTTTTAAACCCTTCAAGGGAACCGTTATCTTTTCGCGAAGAGCGTCCCAGCCGATCTCATCCTTTAGGAAGCTCAGAAAGTGGAGCACCTCCACCTCGCCCTGGTAGTCAATCTCTTCATCCATAAAGAGGTTGATGGTCTCTCGTTTTTCCTCATCGTCACGCATCAACAGGTTGGCGCGAGCCAGGGAGTTGTAACACATAGAGCATAGCGTCACAACCTTCTGGCTGCCCTGCTCCTTGACCCGGACAAGGTCTCTCACGGGTGCAACATGGTGAATGAGGTCATCGTCTGCAAGGGAATGTACAGCCCCGCAGCAATTCCAGCGGGGCAGTTCTTCCAAATCGATGCCCAGGGCGGACAGGGATTCGATGGCGCTTATATCAAGGTTTTTGGCCTTGGATTTCAGAGTGCATCCTGGGTAATAGCTAGCTTTCATAAGTCCTCTTCGGCAATTTCAAAACGTCCGATTCTGGTCAATCTCCGCGTTAGGCTCAAATTCCAATCCTCAAAATACTAGATGCATGGATACCTGCCGCGCTGGGTTTCTTCAGCGGGGCGGTTGGAATTCTCTCTTTCCCCCGCTCAAAGTGCAGGATCTTCGACTTGACCTTGACCAAACTTGAACGTTTTGAAAATACCTCTCCTAACTCGTAAATTTCCGGAACCCTGCAACCATGGCAATCTGGGGGCATTCCTTGAGTGTTTCTTCAGGAATTTCAGAAGGTTCGATGAAATTTTTATTCTTTCTCAGGGTAATGAGCCTTATGGCCTCCATGACCCGCGGAAGATCCACGCCCCTGGGGCATCGGACATTGCAGGTGTGACAGGCTGCGCAAACCCAACAGGTATTCTTATCGAGCACTTCATCGCTTAGACCCAATTGGGCCATATGCATCAGCTTGCGGGGAACTGTATCCATATGGTCTCCCATAGGGCAAGAACCTGCACAGATTCCGCACTGGAAACACTGCTGAATGTTCTGGCCGCTGAGTCTTTGGATCTTGTCAATGAACTCTTTATCCACGGTTTTTGACGATATTTTAATGGTCATGGGTCCCCCAATTGATAGCCAGGTAAAAGAAACATCTTGCTTTTACTGGGTTTCAGTAGGAGGGCAGCCTCGATTTCGGCAGCGGACTCTGCTTGCCCTCCCTATTGATCGCGGTAATATACGTAGCCTCTCGTTTTATTGTCAAGAAAAAGACAAATAGAAACTATAACACAATATGGGTGAGAGGTAGAAATATTCAGATCAAAACACCACCCTATGTTTCAGGAAAGAGCGAGATCTTCGATTTGTACCTGTTACATGTCTGTTAAAGCTGGAGAATGCTCAAGGATGGGTAAATCATAGTTATTAAGTAGAAATTTGGAAACCCTTGCGGGCCTTGACTTTGTTTTTTCTTGACATGAAATGGCAATTCTTCTATATTCCGTTCGCCAAATTCCTGCATTTTCTTCTAAGCCACAGACAACAATAAAACGATCTTTAATGAAGCTGGAAAAGCTTTTAACCGAAAAGAAAGTAGTTATCATCAAGAAGTGGATCGATCTTATCCTCGAAAGCTACCCGGCTGATTCGCACAGGTTCATGAAACACCAGAAGGATCGCTTTAGAAATCCTGTGGGGGCCACACTATCCCAAGGGATAGAAAACCTGTACGAGGCTTTCATAAAGGGAGAAAATGAGGAAGCCATTTCTCCCATTATTGACGAAATAGTTCGGATAAGAGCCGTCCAGGACTTCACGCCTTCGAAGGCGATCGGCTTTATTTTTCAACTCAAAAGGCTTATCAGAGAAGAGCTCAAAAAAGAGATTCTGGAGCAAGGGCTCGCGAAGGAGTTGGAGGCGGTTGATTCCAGAATAGACGATTTGGTTCTGATTGCTTTCGATGTCTATATGGCGCGCAAAAAGCTGATTTACGATATCAGAGCAAGGGAAGCGAAGAATCAAGTCTCAAGACTTCTCCAAAAAAAAGGTCTGATGGTCGAGCTTGAGAAGCTGGACCCCCATCAGAACGAGAATAACTCTAAATGAATCATGAATTGATTCCAAATTGAAGCGAGGTAGCCGTCAATGAACTTTATTGTAAGTATTGTGGTTTCTTTGATCGCTGTCCATGTGCTCGCCTTTATTCCGTTGATTGGCGTAGGGGCGCTTGATCTGCAGGTGCTCTTTGGCATCGTGATACCCTATGCGGCCCTAGCCACATTTTTTGTGGGAATCATCGTGAAAGTCATCGGCTGGGCTCGATCGCCTGTACCATTTCGCATCCCCACGACGGCAGGACAGCAGAAATCTCTACCTTGGATCAAGCAAAATAAGCTCGACAACCCGTCAAGCACCGCCGGTGTGATCGGCAGGATGATTTTTGAGGTTCTCACATTCCGATCTCTTTTCCGGAACACGCGATTGGAGTTCAGGGAGGGCCCCAAGATCGGCTACGAGTGGGAGAAATGGCTCTGGATTGCAGCCCTGGCCTTTCATTATGCCTTCTTCGTGGTGGTGCTCAGGCACCTCAGATTCTTCACGGAACCCATACCCGACTTTGTCCATCTGATTGAAGGCATCGACGGTTTCCTCGAAATGGGCATCGCACCCATTCAGGGCGTGGGCGTTCCGGGGGTACTCCTAAGCGGGCTTGTCCTGATGGGCGCTGTGACCTTTCTTTTGATAAGACGTATTCTCTGGGACCAGGTTCGGTATATCTCTCTGCCCGGCGATTACTTTCCGCTGTTCTTGATCCTGGGAATCGGCACAACCGGGATTATGATGCGCTATTTGGGATATTTCACCCAACGGCTCGTCAACATTGATGTTTTCAGCGCAGACATCGTCCGAGTGAAGGAACTTGCCCTCGGGCTGTTCAGCTTTCATCCCACCATTCCAGAAGGTATCGGGACCCTCTTTTACATCCATCTGTTCCTTGTGTGCGTGCTTATCGCCTACTTCCCTTTTAGCAAGCTCATGCATTTTTGGGGCATCTTTTTGAGTCCTACCAGAAACCTCTCCAATAACAGCCGTATCGTCAGGCACATCAATCCATGGAACTACCCCGTTAAAGTCCATTCCTACGATGCCTACGAAGAGGATTTCAGGGAAAAAATGGTAGAGGCCGGCATACCGGTTGAAAAGATGCCTGAAGGAGCAGGAGAGGAAGAAGCCGAATCACAAGAAGAAGCAAAGGAGTAGACATGGCTGACGTACCAAAACCAGAAGAATTAGCACAGATAGACCATAGACCGCCCCTGTGGAAAGGGTGGATGTATGACCCCGTGCAGATCAAAGAAGGCATCGCCTGCTGGGGTTCAAAGCCGAAGAGTCTTGATACCGTAGGCATGCCCAATCCCAGAGAGTGGAATCCCTTTGATGAGGATTGGAAACTCCCCGAAAACTGGAAAGAAATCATCATTGAGGGTTTGCGGGAGCGTCTGGACAGGTTCAGGTCTCTGAAGATATTCATGGATATCTGCGTAAGGTGCGGTGCATGCGCTGATAAATGCCATTTCTTTGTGGGCGGCGGAGATCCCAAGAACATGCCTGTTCTGAGGGCGGAACTCCTCAGGTCCATTTACAGAAAGGAATTTACCACAGCGGGAAAATTGCTTGGCCCTCTCGCCGGCGCCAGAGACCTTACGACCGAGGTGCTCAAAGAGCTTTGGTACTATTTCTTCCAGTGTACGGAATGTCGTCGCTGCTCACTTTACTGTCCCTATGGGATTGATACGGCTGAAGTGACCATGATCGGCAGGGAACTCCTCAACCTGCTGGGTCTCAGCACGGATTGGGTTTCAGCACCGGTCGCCAATTCCTATAGGACCGGAAATCATCTGGGGATTCAACCCCATGCCTACAAGGACATGATGGATTTTTTCGTGGATGACATTGAGGATATCACCGGCATCCGGATGAATCCCAGTTTGAATAGAAAAGGCGCCGAAATCCTGTTCATCACCCCTTCGGGCGATGTCTTCGCAGACCCCGGTACCTACACCGCCATGGGATATATCATCCTCTTCCATTACCTTGAGAGTATGGGGCTTGACATCACCTGGAGCACCTACGCCTCAGAGGGGGGCAATTTCGGGTTCTTTACATCCCACGAGATGGCAAAAAGGCTTAACTCAAAGATGTATGCCGAAGCCAAACGTCTTGGGGTGAAATGGATTCTTGGGGGCGAATGCGGTCACATGTGGCGGGTCATCAACCAGTATATGGATACCTTTAACGGACCGGCCGATTTCCTCGAAGAGCCGGTTTCTCCCATTACCGGCACCAAGTTTGAAAATACAAAATCCACAAAGATGGTTCACATTACAGAGTTCACGGCAGACCTCATAAAGCACGGCAAGCTCAAACTGGATCCCAGTCGAAACGACAACCTGAAGGTCACTTTTCATGATTCCTGTAATAATGCAAGGGGCTTCGGTCTTTTTGAGGAGCCCAGAGAGGTTATTACGAGCGTGTGCAACAATTTTTATGAGATGCCCGAAAACACCATCAGAGAGCAGACTTTCTGTTGCGGCAGCGGGGCGGGCCTAAACGCAGGCGAGGATATGGAACTGCGAATGAGAGGGGGGCTGCCCAGGGCCAACGCCGTGAAACATGTCCACGAACAACAGGGTGTGAATATGCTCTCATGCGTTTGTGCAATAGATCGGGCCGCTTTGCCACCATTGCTGGAGTATTGGGTACCTGAAGTTGATGTCTGCGGTGTCCATGAGCTGGTGGGGAACGCCCTAATTTTGGAAGGGGAAAAGGAGAGGGAAACCGATCTGCGTAGCGAACCACTCCCCGGCATGGAGGAAGAAAAGGATGTATGACGGAGGGAAAATAATCACGGGACTTATTGTCGGCATCGGCTTACTTCTGTTTCCGGTTTTCTATAATGGGGGAAAGGCCGCCAAACCGCCTGAACCGGAACTCACGCCCAAGGCCAAAGAGGCAAAGGAGTGCGTTGCGGAGGCCTCGTTTATGAGGACATCGCACATGAAGCTTCTGGATCAGTGGAGGCACGAAGTAGTCCGTGACGGCGAACGGTTCTACAAAGCCGCAAACGGGGAAACCCACTACAAGAGCCTTCAAGTGACCTGCATGGAATGCCATTCCAACAAAAGCAAATTTTGCGACCAGTGTCATAATTATATGGCAGTGGCCCCCTACTGTTGGGATTGCCATATTGCGCCTAAGGAGAACGAATGATGGGCATGGAAAGAAGAAAATTTCTAAAGATCGCCGGTCTCTCCACCATAATGGGATTGAGCGGAAAGGCCGCTTTCGAACTCATGGCACCGGGAGAACTTGAGGCATCTTCCGAAGGTCTGCCGATAACCCAGGGAAAGAAATGGGGCATGGTGATCGATATGCACAAGATCGATGAAGGGATCATCGACAAGTGTATTGATGCCTGTCACACGACCCATAACGTACCGGATTGGGGTAACCCAAAGGATGAAGTCAAGTGGATCTGGCGTGAAGACTACGAGCACTCTTTTCCGGGGCAGTATCATGAACACACCAGCGAGGATTACCATGTCAGAGATTTCCTGCTTCTATGCAACCACTGCACGAATCCGCCATGCTGCAGGGTCTGTCCAACCAAGGCCACCTGGAAGCGGGAAACGGACGGTGTTGTGATGATGGATCCCCATCGGTGTATAGGCTGCCGGTTCTGCATGGCTGCCTGCCCTTTCGGTGTGAGAAATTTCAACTGGGGCGACCCCCGGAAGGCACCCAAGGAATTGAATCCGGGTTTTCCAAAAAACCTGGCCTATCCGACGAGAACCAAAGGTGTCGTTGAAAAATGCAATTTTTGCGCTGAGAGACTTGCACAGGGAAAGCTTCCTGTCTGTGTCGAGGCAGCCAACGGGATCAAAGAAGGGGCCATAGCCTTTGGCGATTTGGATGACAGGAATTCAGAGGTCAGGGAGCTTCTACGTAAACATTACACCATTCGGCGTAAACCGGAACTCGGGACAGGGCCAAACGTTTATTACATAATATGAGGTGGTTATGCTTGAGAAAGCTTTAAGGGGAAGTCAGACATACTGGATTTGGATCATATCCCTGCTTGCACTGATAGCACTTGGCTTCGGCAATTACCTCTATCAGTGGTTTGAGGGTCTGCGTGTTACAGGCATGAGTAGGGACGTATCCTGGGGTTTCTATATAGGTCAACTCACCTATTTCGTAGGTGTGGCAGCCTCGGGGGTCATGGTCGTGTTGCCTTACTATCTTCACGATTACAAGGCCTTTGGACGGATAACCATACTTGGAGAATTCCTGGCGGTTGCATCCATCGTCATGTGCGGTTTATTCGTGATGGTTGATCTTGGTAATCTGCCCAGGATGGTGAATATCATGATCTATCCCAATCCCAAATCCATCCTGTTTTGGGATATGGTCGTATTGAACACTTACATGCTCCTGAATATCATCATCGGCTGGAATGTGCTCGCTGCGGAGCGGAAGGGTGTACCCTATCAAAAATGGATCAAGGTCCTTATCTACATCTCCATACCCTGGGCCTTCAGTATTCACACCGTCACCGCATTCCTGTATGCAGGACTGCCCGGGAGGCATTACTGGCTAACCGCCATCATGGCGGCCCGCTTTCTTTCTTCGGCCTTTTGTTCAGGGCCTGCGCTGCTGATTCTCCTGTGCCTGATCGTCAGAAGGTTTACAAACTTCGACCCGGGGAAAGAGCAGATTCGAACCCTGGGGACCATCGTGGCCTATGCCATGATCATCAACGTATTCTTCTTCCTGCTCGAGATATTTACGGCCTTCTACAGCCAAATTCCCGGCCATATGCACCCCATTATCTATCTCTTTACGGGTCATGGCGGAGAGGAAGCCCCATTGTTGCCCTGGATGTGGACGGCGGCCTTCTTTGCGATCGTGTCCCTGATCCTTCTTATCGTGCCTGCAACACGGAAGCGGGAAGATATTCTCACAGTAGCCTGTGTCTCCGTAATCATTGCCACATGGATCGACAAGGGATTCGGTCTGGTCGTGGGCGGTTTCATTCCGAACCCCTTTGAGAGGGTGTTTGAATACTACCCGACACTGCCGGAGGTCTTGATAAGCGTCGGTGTCTGGGCGACCGGATTCTTCGTGCTTACAATACTTTACAAGGTGACAGTTTCTATCAAAGAAGAGGTCGGGGCCTAAGTCGGTACGTTCAAAGCAACAATTAATTAAAAGGGCTCAAGCCGGTTAGGAGTGAGCCCTTTTTTGTGAATGATAGCTGTGCGTCGCCTTGACAAAAAAGCTTGACACCCTACTTTTCCTTTGTTAAAGAATTCACACACTTTTTTGGGCCATGGGTTTTGTGGCCCAGCTAAAATATAACTTACTGGAATTAGTGAAAAAATAAATTCAATGATAGAGGAGGATACTACAGATGGCCTATGAAGTAGAAGTTGATAACGAAAAATGTGAAGGGTGTGAAGAGTGCGTGGAGGTTTGTCCCGTCGATGTCTTTGAAATGCAAGATGGGAAGTCCGTGCCCGTAGCCGCCGAGGAATGCCTGGGTTGTGAAAGTTGCACAGAAGTCTGTGATGAGGAAGCCATAACGATTACAGAGATCTAATAGTACACCTTCATTTGTTCCAAGAACGCCGCCCGCATTTAACCTATCCGGCGCGGCTCTTTTTTGTCTAGAAATAGAAAAGCCGCTCTGAATCAGAGCGGCTTTTTGCATTTGGTCAGTATCTGGCCTATTGCCGGTTATTTCTTTTTCTTCGCATGGCAATTGTTGCATTTCTTAAAGGGCGCCTTTGAATCAGGGTTGTCTTTTTTAAAGGCCTTGTGACAATTCTTGCAGTTCTTGTGATAAGAGTTCTGCAATTTCATAGTCTTGCCCTGCTTCTTTTTGGGATCGTGGCATTCGGAGCATTTCTGAACCGGATCGCCTTCCTTCCAAACATTCTTGCCCCCCTCGTAGACATGATGGCACTCATCGCAGCTAACCTTGTATTCCGTGCTATGGGTCTTATGCGTGAGTTTTACGAATCCCTTTTTGTCGGACTTGTAGCCCTCGTTTTGAATCGAAACTTCATCGGGTACGTCGGCTGCCGTTAATGCACCCACTGTCAGAAATACAAAACCCATGAGGGCAACCACCACAAGCGTTAAGATTCCTTTTTTCATCCCGGCTTTTACCTCCTTTTCCTAAAGTATAAATCCCCTTTATTTCTCAATAAATAGAGACAGTTCAATGATTTAATACCGCGCGGCGGATCATAATAAACCGTTGGCATTTCTGTCAAGTAAATTAAATTCTATGTCAATGTCGTTATTTGACCCCCAGTTCCGTGACGATTTCCCGAAGAGTTCTTAGGGATTCCTGGGCTTCTTCTTCATCGATTATGTGAATGGCAAAACCTGCATGGACAATCACGTAATCCCCAATTTTTGCATCCTCCTGAAGGAGAAGACTCACCTCCCGTTGGGTCCCTTCCATATCGATGGTCCCCAAGCCGTTTTCTATTTTGATAATTTTTGCCGGTATGGCTAGGCACATAGGTCGTTACCCCTTGAGACCTTTGCAAAACGCCCTCTTTTGCCCAATCTTCCGACTTCGCTAAAGCTACGACGGGACAAGCTGCTTCAGATTCGATTTTTAATCCTCAAAATACTTCAAGTATTCCTGTGGTTAAAATCCTCGTCTTCATTGACCTTGATCAAAATTGAGCATTTTGCAAAGATCTCTCCTTTTATTTCTTTTTCATTCGAAAGACCGAAAATTCTGGGCTTTTGGTACAGCAAAATCTTTCACTTCGATATTCTGCGGTTTCTTGTTCTGCGGTTCTTCGGTTCAAATAAAAATGACATTTATTCGCAAGAAATATCTACCCACTTTCTGCAAAAAGTGTTTTCTTCTTGTAGGCGATCTCAAATAGATCAAGTTCTTCCAAAACCATATCCATGAGTGATGGGACCTTCGACTCAACGGATGGTGACAATTCGATATCCATTGAGTCAATATCTTCGGGTTCCACCCCTAATATAACGGTCTGGGGGCACGCATCCACGAGCCGGCAGGAAGTTAATGTTTCCAGAAGGTCCACCTGATGCAGGGAGTTTTTGGCCAGAATTCGTTTTGGGACATCCTCTCCATCAAAGCGATAGAGACTGCCCGGCGGATCGCCGTTTTTTAAAGCGTCGACAACGATGAGGTGATCGGCCTCTGAAATGACGCCCATCAACCCCAGGCCAAGCGTACCGCCGTCCACAAGGGATACCTGTTCAGGAAAAGTATAGGCTTCCCGAAGTCTCTCAATGACCCGAATGCCGACACCCTCGTCTTTAAAGAGGATATTGCCAACTCCCAATATGGTGATCTGTTGGGTTGTCATTGGTTTTGAATCATGAGTTCGTTTTAAGCGCTGTAGTGGCGCTATGGCCTTCAATGCGAGAAAACGGGACTCGAAGTCCCGTTTCAGATTTTGGCCAACAACTAAAGTGAAATTAAGATAACACTTTGATGGTTCCTAGGCAATGGAAAAGAGGTCCTCCCGGCACTCTCAGGATCCATAGGCATGCACGCGATTTCTTCCCATGGCTTTGGCATCGCGAAGGGCCCTTGTAGCCATTTCGATCAAGTCGGCGCCCGATTGATAGATTCCTGCCTCCAGGGCAACAAAACCCATGCTGGCAGTAACATAAATAGGAGAGGAATGACCCTTCAAGGGCCTGCTCCGACAGGAGTTGTCTCAAACGCTCACAGGCGCTTCTGGCCTTATCAATAGGACTATTCACAAGGACAAGGGCAAATTGCTGCCCCCTATACCGGCAGGCATGGTCGCTTCTTCTCAGATGCTTTTGTATGAAAGAGCCTATCTCCCCAATGATACGGTCACCCGTTTCGTGACCGTGCACATGATTGATCGCCTTGAAATTATCGAGATCCATAATGCAGACGGCACAATCCGTCCCATATCGGTTCGCCCTGTCGATTTCTTTAGCCAGGGAATTCATGAAATGGTCACGGGTATGAAGACCCGTCAGGGCATCGATAATGGTGGCATCGGCCAAACATTCGGTGGTGTATTCCAGGCGATCACAGATAGTCGACATCAGATTAAAGAAAAACTTTTGGGCCGTGGGCGGATAAAGCCACTGGAGTCTTCTGATCATTTTGTCATTAATCTCCAGGAGTTCAGTCGCTTCAGAAGTAATGACCGTCGCCGATCTCCGGCATGACCGGACCATTCCCATTTCACCGACCACATCCCCAGTGCCGATTCGGTTGATCAACACCTTGTTGCCTTGGATACTATCCTCATCGCTATCATCAACAATATCAACGACTTCAAGTTCACCTGAAATAACCGCGTACATGGAATCGCTGGTCTCGCCTTTTCTAAACAAAAACTCGCCGCGGTCAAAGGTTTTCAGGGCGCCGGCCATTAGGATATAGTGGACCTGGGAGCGGGAAAGCCCCTTAAACAGGGGAATGCCCTTCTCCGGGTCCTTCCCGAGCTTCAACCTTAGAAGATCCCAAAGGGTGACAAATTCAACATGGGTCATGAGGGATGGCAGGATAATGAGATCTCCAACGAGGGCTGAAAACATGGTGATGACCATCATCAACCCAAAGACGGCGGTGGGCCCAAAATGGGAAAACATCAAGACGGAAAATCCAAGGCTGATCGTCACCGTCGTGAAAATGATCGGACGGCCGATCCTACGAATCGTGTCCCGAAGTGCCCGCGTTTTGTCCAGGTCCTTTTTAAATTCTCGATTGTATCTGACCATGTAATGGATCGTGTCATCAACGGCCAGTCCGATGGCAATACTCGCAACAAGGCTGGTGGCCACAGATAGCTCAACGCCAATCCATCCCATTAATCCGAAATTGACTATAATGGGGAAGCAGTTTGGAAGCATCGCGATGAAACCCACTTTTCCTGACATGAAAAGCACGAACATAATGATGAAAATAAGCACAAAGGTGATTGAAAGACTTCTGGCCTGTCCTTTGGAAAGCAGATCGCTACTCTGGGAAATCACGATGCCGAATCCGGTGACCTGATATTCGAAGTTCTCCGGAAGGTTCTCCTGAAGATAGGTAAGGATTTCCTCCTTGGTCTTAAGAAAATCCCTTGAACTCGAAATGTGGGTTCTCAAAAGGATGTTCGTTTTGGAGAGGTCCGGCTTCATGAAAGAGTCAAACACATCCTGACCTAACATGGTCTTGAAGCTGTTCATAAGCGTCCGGACCTCAAAGCCTTCTTCCGGCATGGCATAATACGTATCATCGTAGTTATTGCCGGCATAATTCACCAATTTGAAATAGTCGGCAAAGGATATGGTTTTGTCTACACCTTCAAGGGAGTCTAGAAACCTCTGAAGCTTGGGGATTGCCCCCAAATGCTTAGGGTCTTCAAAGTAATCTTCCTCTTTGCTGTCTAAAACCACGTTTACAGGAAAACTTCCCGCCATATCCTGGTAGATGTCCTGGAAATGCCGACGAATTGTGGTGTTTTCTTTAAAATAGCCGACCGGATTTGTTTCAATAGAGATTCTGTAGATACCGGCAAGCCCCAAAAGGGCAATAAACGCAACAATGGGAAGGGTTTTTTTCTGATGATGCAGGTTCAGATCGATAATTTTGTCTAAAAGGGGATCTAAAAAGCGGACCTTGATAAACCTCTGGCCTTCCTGGTCTTTGGGTAGAGGGAGGAGAGAAAAAACGGCAGGCAATAGAAAAAGGATGATGACGAGCATACTCCATATTCCGAAACAGGAAAATAGGGCAAAATCCCTGATCCCCGAAATTTTATTCACAAGCAAGGACCCGAGCCCGATCGTGGTGGTGATTACGGCCAATATTGTGGGAAAACCGATCCGGCTGAAGCACCCATAGGCGGCCTCCTTAGGGGAACGGGCCTCATCCAGGGCTTCGCCGTATTCCGGGAAGATGTACATACAGTAGGCTGTTCCCACGGCAATCACAAAGATAGGGACGATCATGGTAAGCATGGAGAGGGGCGTGTCTGTCAAGGCCATCAACCCGAACGTCCAGATCAACGCCATGAGGACCGATCCGGCAGGGATGAGCATACCCCGGAAATTTCTAAATAGAATGATTAGAACCAGGCCAATCGTGAGAAAGGTAACAGGGGGAAGTCTCAAAAAATCCTTTTTCGTATACTCCGCCAGGGCCTTTGATACGAGGGGCATCCCTATTTGATAAAGGTCGAGCCCCGGTGGCTCTTTTTTGATCAATTTATCAATGGATTGGACAATCTGATCCTTTCTGCGAATATCTTCGAGTATCAGCGAAATGACGGTCGTCTTCCTGTCAGAGGAAATAAGATTTCTTTGGAAAAGATCGACAGGGACGATGACCTTTTCGAAATCCGAAAGGTTCCATTTGCCCGTTACATCCATGGCCTTTTTGATGCCCGGGAGGCTGATGACCCGCCTAACCCCCTTTATTTCTGAAAGATTTTGACTGAGGGTTTGAACTCTTTGAAAGGCGCTTTCATCAAGTATATTAGCTGCTTTAACGACTACGAGGATGATTTCTTCAGAACCGAAATCCTTTTTGAATGTTTCATAGAGAACGGCTTCATCGAGATCTTCGATGGCAAGATCATAGATCGAGTTTTGGAATCGTAGGTTGGGAAGTTGCCAGGCAAAGGCAGAGGTGATGATGAGTGCAAGGAGGATAATGCCGACAGGATGGTCGACAACGAAACGAAGCCATCGTCTCGCACTGAAAGATTCATTAAAATGAGGCATGGCCCCGACTCCGCTATAGAAAGGAAAGATACCCCTCAGTTCCCTTCTGAGGGAAAGCTGAGGGGTATCGAATCAAACGAAGTGTTATGTATCGCTTACAGGGCTTTGATCTTATAGACCTGGTTCGAATCAGGATCTATGACATGAACGCCGCAAGCAATACAGGGGTCAAAGGAGTGGACCGTTCGGAGGACCTCCAATGGTCGTTTGGGGTCTGCTATGGGGGTGCCGATAAGGGATTCCTCTACCGGCCCAAGTACGCCCTTAGCATCCCTTGGTCCAAGGTTCCAGGTGGAAGGAACCACATACTGGTAGTTCTTGATCTTTTTATCTTCGATATGGATCCAATGACCGAGGGACCCCCTTGGGACATCATTCAGGCCGACACCCATGCCGCTCTTGGGCATTTCCCAGGGCTCATAGGTTCTGTTGTCACCCTTCTTGAGGTGGCCTACCAGCTCCATCACCCAACCTTCCATGGCCTTGCCGATCACCACGGTCTCAAGACCGCGGGCGGCAGTGCGTCCAAGGGTAGAGAACAAGGCCGCCACGGGTACATCCAGTTTAGCCAGGGTAGCGTTTACGATTTCCTGAACAGTCTTGCTTCCATTGGCATAGGCAACCAGGACCCTCGCAAGGGGCCCGACTTCACAGGACTTCTCTTCATATCGAGGGGCCTTGAACCAGGAATACCTGCCGTTGGTATCGTATTTGCCGTGCTGAGGATTGGTTTCGCCGCTAAAGGGGTGTTTGGCCTCTTTGCCCTTATACCAGCCATGGGCCACATGCTCCGTGACCTTGGACTGATCGGCCATCTTAACACCACCGAGATCACGATTGTAGATCACGCCCCTGGGCATGAGGAGGCTATCGGGCTCATCGTCGCCCTCAGGAAATTCACCCCAGGCATGGAAATTGGTGGTGCCGCCAATGGCGCCCCAATCTTTATAAAAGGAAGCGACTGCCACCAGATCGGGAATGTAAACATTATCAATGAAGGCCTGGGTCTCTTTCCAGAGATAGAGAAATTCCGCAATGCGATCAGGGGTCAGGTCCTTGACACAGGTGACGCCGCCCACGGCCAGCGACTGAAGATGCGGGTTTTTTGCGCCAAAAATCGCATGCATCTTGGCCGCCTTGGCCTGGAGCCGTAGGGCCTCAATATAATGGGCCGTTGCCATGAGGTTGGCTTCCGGAGGCAGCTTATAGGCGGAATGGCCCCAATAGGCATTGGCAAAGGGACCGAGTTGACCGCTGTCTACAAAGGTCTTAAGTCTTTGTTGGACATTCTTGAAGTAGACGGCCCCTCCCCAGGGGGCATTGCTGACGCTGTCGGAAAGGGAGGCCGTCTTTTTCGGATCGGCCGAGAGGGCGCTCACCACATCCACCCAGTCAAGGGCATGGAGGTGATAGAAATGCACGATGTGGTCATGTTGGAATTGAGCCCCACTCAAGAGATTTCTTATGATACGGGCAACCGGCGGGATTTTTACGCCGACTGCGTCTTCAACTGCCCTCACCGAGGACAGATAATGGGTATACGTTCAGACCCCGCAGGATCTTTGCACAAACAGCGGCGCATCCCGAGGATCCCTACCACTCAAGATCATTTCAATACCCCGGAACATCTGACCTGAGCTCCAGGCATTGACGACTTTGCCTCCTGCCACTTCCACTTCAATACGCAGGTGGCCTTCAATCCTTGTAACCGGATCAATCGTTATTTTCTTCGCCATATTTTCACCTCTCTATTTCCTATGTTGTTGGATATTGATTCAAGATCAAATGTTCGGCTATTCCGAAGCCTCGAAGAACGGTGTCATCTTGTCCCAGAACCCCGGTTCGCTGCAGCCAATGCAGGGATGCCCTGCCCCAATGGGCCACCCACCACCCTCGTTAAATTTAACGATGGGGCAATTGTTGTAGGTGTCGGGGCCCTTGCATCCCACTTTGTAGAGGCAATACCCCATGGCGGCCTCTTCCGAACCGAATACTTCCACAAACTCGTCGTTCTCGTAATGGGATCTTCTCGGACATTGATCGTGAATCGTTTTCCCATAGGCAAAGAGCGGTCTTCCGTTATCATCCAGGTCAGGCAGCTTGCCTAGGAGCAGGTAGTTGACCACAGTGCCGACAAAATTGATAGGATTGGGTGGGCAGCCCGCAACGTTGACCGTTGTGATGCCTAGCGCGTCACCAACCCCCTTGTATCCGCCGGGATTGGGTGAGGCAGCCTGAATTCCGCCATAACAGGCACAGTTGCCAATAGAGATTACACCAGCGGCTTTCCTGCAAACATCGTTAGCGATTTCCAGAAATGTGCGGCCGCCGATTTTTCCATAGGCGCCGTCGTACTTCGTGGCGACCGCGCCTTCAACAACGCAGATGAACTTACCGTTGTATTTCTTTACGGCTGCATGTAAAGCGTCCTCTGCCTGGTGGCCGGCCGCGGCCATAATCGTTTCATGGTATTCAATTGAAAGGACTTCGAGCACCAGTTCGTCAATCCATGGGTACATGCTCCTCAGAACCGCCTCAGAACATCCCGTGCACTCCGCAAAGTGCAGATAAATCACGGGTGGACGCTGCTTTGGTGCTGCGAAAACCTCCGCTACCTTGGGGACAAATGAAGAAGAGAGCCCCATCGTTGCGGTCAAAAAACCACAGTATTTCATGAAGTCTCTTCGTGAGATCCCCTTTGCCGCTAATCTGTCGTAAAAAACTTTATCCTCCTTCATTGGCACCTCCTGATGCTGGTTAAAGGTTGATCTACTCCAGAAAAACATATCGGTTTCGTATATTAAAAGCCCATTGGTTTGTCAACCGTTTTTTGAGTGATAACGGCAGTTTTCAGGTTTTCAAGGTCTTCCGGCAGCTTGTATATTCACCCTTTCAGCCCTTGCTCATCCGCCAGGATATCCAGATGCATGGTGGCCAGGTCTTCCAAATCCATCGGGGCGACCTTTTCAAAGGCTCTCATGTCAATGACCTTGAGGTATCGTTGGCATTTTCGGCAGAAATCGACGCGAAGACCTTCTTCCTGCTCAGCCTCAAAATATCCTTGCGTTTTGTGTTCCTGGTTTTGACAGAAGGGGCATTGAAGCCTTTGAAAGAGCCAATCTTCGCCACAGAGTTGACAGTGGAGACACCTTCCTCCCTTTTTGTCAAAATAGGACATATTGGGTTGAGACCCACACACGGGACAATAGCCGTTTTTCCAGCCCTCCTTCTCCAGTCTGTCCCCAATTGATTCGCGAAGCGCCTGGAGCGATGGCTTGAGGGCCAATTGTGCAAGGAACACCAGTGTTTTTGGATGCAGATCAACCTCTTCGGCGATCTTCGACAGGGCCTCACTCTCTTCCCCAAGCAATGCCTTGAAAAGCTCAAGGGACCAATCGGAAACCAGATCCCATTTTTCCTTTGCTTTTTTCAAACCTGCTTGGTCTTCTCGATCTGTTTCACACAGATACCCCAGAAACACCCCCAGAATCGCCCTTGGGGTGTCGAAATCGAGGGGCAAATCTTGGCGTGAAAACAGGGGAAAGCCCTCTTGCATTTTTATATCTTTGAGTTCTATATCAAGAAGAACGGCCTTTGGCTTGGGTTGAGCATCTCTCATCAAAACAGCCAGCTCGCGATAGGATGCAAGGGCCTTTTTACTCATCGGTCTCTGTTCCATGAGACGGTCAATATGCCCTAATAGCTCTTCATACATGTATCTTCAAATCTCCTTGAATCATTTTGGATTTCATTAAAATTCAGGTATTACTCAATCAAGACGCTACCATTCTCTTGCGCGTAGTCCCGCGAACAAATGGAAGGGGGCACAAAAAGAAATGTGCCCCCGACATCGCTTTTAAAGATTGTAAGGGTTTGCTTAGCCGACCAGTCTTTGCATGAACCGCCATTCCCTTGACAGGTCTCTCAAAGACTTACCCATCTTTCTAAGGGCCAGCTTCCGATCCATCAGTCGTTGAGGAATATCGGCACTGGCAAACTGGTAGTACCTTTCTGGGGCATCAGCCAGCAGGTAGAAGCACCTCAGGTCATCGAGGCCTGTGACTTGGGCTTTGGGAAATCGCGATTTCACCTCACCCAATCGCTTATTGGCCAGTGAAACCATGGCATCCCGATCCCCGAAGTTCATGGTGCCCGTGGGGCAGACCTTGACGCAGGCCGGCAGAAGTCCGCTCTGGACCCTATCCACGCACATGGTGCACTTGGAGATATAACCCGCCAACCTATCCACCCGTGGAACGTTAAAAGGACAAGATTCAATCACATCCGTGGCGTTGGCCTTCCGCAACAGGTCGGTATAGATAACAGCGCCCGTGGAGCCGTCAATAATGACCCCTCCCGGCGCATCGTCCTCTGCAGCCTCCTGGCACGGGGGTTCGACACAATGCCGGCACTGGTCAGGGAAGAAATACCACCGTGGTTTGTTATCAGGCCCCATTTCTTCCTGAAACCGGACGAGCTTATACGTATAGAATGACAGATCCTCCGGATTCTGGTAGCTGCCCCAGTTCTTGGTGTCTGTCGCCGGCAGTTGGTTCCACTGTTTGCAGGCAACCTGACAGCCCCGGCATGCAGTACATAAAGTCGCATCTATGAAGAATGCCTTTCCACTCATCAGATCACCTCCTTTAAACCTTTCTAATATTGACCATAAAGGCCTTGGTTTCAGGTATCCTGGTGTTGGGATCACCCGCAGATGGTGTCAGCAGATTGGCTGAATCGCCACCGTCCTTGGGATGAACCCATCCGAAATGCCAGGGGAGACCCACTTGATGAATCTCGTTCCATCCTTCAACGAGGGTGCCCCCGATTTTGAAGGGACGAAAACGTTGGGTCACCATCGCCACAGCCGTGACCTTGCCCCGGGCGGATTCCACCAAGACCTTTTCCCCATTCTTGATGCCCTTGAGCCCGGCAAGTTCACGACTTATCTCGACAAAGAGCTGGGGCTGAGTTTCCAGGAGCCAGGGCTGCCACCGGGTCAGAACCCCTGTCTGCCAATGTTCGGTGACCCTGTAGGTCGTGGCCACAAAGGGATACCTGGGATCGCAGGTCTTGTAAATATCCGCATCGGTACCGTATCTGGCTGCGGTCGGGTTGATGAGCTGACCGGACATGAGATTCTCTTCCACCGGGCATTCGATAGGCTCATAGTGCTCGGGGAAGGGTCCGTCCGCCCTTCCGGGGCCAAAGACGTGGGCATGTCCTTCGGGTTTCATGATGAAGGGATACTTGGTCTTGGGATTCGGGGTGCCGTCGGCCTTGAGCATGGGGGGCCACCCGCCATCGGGCACATCGCCGACCCAGCCGCCCTTTCCGGACTTGGCCGCGGGATCCCATTGGATGACCGGATGCTTTTGGTCCCACGCCTTCCCGTACTTATCCACAGAGGCCCGGTTGTAGATGATGCGCCTGTTGACAGGCCAACACCAGGCCCATTCGAGATTCAGGCCGATGCCTGACTTTTCCCTCTTTCTCCTTGCGGCCATATTCCCTTTGCTCGTATAGGAGTTGCAATAGAGCCAATTGCCGCTGCTGGTGGAGCCGTCGGCCTGGAGAAAGGCAAAACTGGGCACCAGATCCCCTTTCTTGAAGGATTTGCCTTTTACTGTGGCAGCCTTCTGGAAATAGCCGTTGATCTCCTTTGCGACCTTATGGGCATCGAATTGGCCCTTTGTGGTGTAATCCCATTTAAGGTTGAGGATGGGTTCCGGAAATACCGATTGCTTTCCGGCCTTAACTTCTTTTCTGTAAAGCCATCTTACCTTTTTCATGAGATCCGTCATGATGTCGCCGTCGGGTTTTGCCACACCCGGCGGTTCCGCTGCCTTATACCGCCACTGGCTCCATCGACCGCTGTTCGTAATGGAACCCTCTTTTTCAACCGAAACCGCGCAGGGAAGGAAGAACACCTCGGTCTTGATTTTGCCGGGATTCATTCCCGGCCCTTTCCAGAAGGACCCGGTTTCATTGTCGAAGATGTTTACATTGACCATCCAATCCAGGTTGGCAAGGGCCTTCCGGGTTTTGTTGGCATGGGCTCCAGAACCCGCGGGATTTTGTCCCCAGGCAAAAAAGCCGGTAAATTCTCCCTGGTACATGGCGTCAAATAAATCGAGCCAGGAATAGGTCTTGCCGTCGTCCAGTTTTGGCATCCAGCTATATCCGAAATCGTTAGCTTTTGTGGCATTGTCCCCAAAGAAAGATTTGAGCATGCTCACTGAATACTTGGGATAGTTGCCCCACCAGTTTGCACTCATGGGATCGTTGGTTTTGGGTGTGTATTTCTTATTGTAGGCACCCAATGTGGCCTGGGTGGCCTTAGGCGTTTTGAGATAGCCCGGCCAGATATGGAAGAGGATGCAGTGATCCGTCGAGCCCTGGACATTGGATTCACCCCGTAGTGCATTGACACCGCCGCCGGCCACGCCCATATTCCCAAGGAGCAACTGAATGATGGCCATGGTACGGATGTTCTGGACGCCCGTGGTGTGTTGGGTCCACCCCATAGCATACATGATGGTGCCGGCCTTGCCCCTTTGACCTGTGGCTGCGTAGTACTCATAGATTGCTTGAAGATCTTCTTTAGGTGTTCCGGTGATGGATGACACGGTATCCATGTCATATCTACTGAAATGCTTTTTCAGCTGTTGAAACGCGCATCGGGGATCTTCCAGCGATCGGTCCTTCTTCGGATTCCCCTTGGCATCCTTTTCAAAGGCCCACATGCCCTTATTGTATTTGCGGGTCTTTGGATCGAATCCCGAAAAAAGCCCATCCTTGAAATCGTATTTGTCACTCAGGATAAAGGCGGCATTCGTGTATTCGGCCACGTAGTCTTTGAAGTATTTGTTGTTGTCGATAATGTATTTGATCATGCCACCCAGGAAGGCGATATCGGTTCCGGACCTTAGGGCTGCATAATAGTCCGCCTTGGCGGATGTACGGGTAAACCGGGGATCCACGCTGATGAGCTTGGCGCCTAGCTGCATGGCCTCAGTGACCCACTTAAAGGAAATGGGATGGTTCTCAGCAGCATTGGAACCCATGATCAGAATACAGTCACTGTTTCGAATATCGATCCAGTGATTGGTCATTGCGCCGCGTCCGAACGACTCTGCCAGAGCCGCAACAGTGGCGCTGTGTCAGATACGGGCCTGGTGCTCGATATACACGAGCCCCAGAGCCCTCATCATGGCCTGAATTGCCCAACACTCCTCATTGTCGAGGGCGGCGCTGCCGACTTCTGCGATCCCGTCGGTTCGGTTAACCACCTGTCCCTTGTCGTTCTTGTGGGCGAAGCTTTCATCCCGGCTCTTTTT
This sequence comes from uncultured Desulfobacteraceae bacterium, assembly GCA_964459445.1. Classification (GTDB taxonomy): domain Bacteria; phylum Desulfobacterota; class DSM-4660; order Desulfatiglandales; family HGW-15; genus CAYWMP01. Next base: position 1,964 of record CAYWMP010000048.1, on the reverse strand, counting down.
GATCCTTTTCGCGATCATCAAGAGGGCTTGATCCCAGGATATTTCCATCCAGTCATTGCTATAGGGTTTGCGGTACAATGGCGTGATGACGCGATTCTCATTATTGGCCATCTGACTCAGGCCCGCTCCCTTGGCGCAGAGCGCGCCTTCGTTGATGGGGTGATCCGGGTCTCCTTCGATATTAATGATCTTACCGGCTCCGACTTTTCCCGTGTGAACGATCACACCGCAACCGACGGCACAGTAAGGACATATACTCGTCGTCTCTTTTGCAAAGCGGATTTTGAGGGTCTTTGCGTAGGACTTGACGGGTTTTAAGTCAAGCCCAAGCCCAAGGACCGCCGCTCCCGCCGCAGAAGCACCCGTGATCTTGAAAAAATCACGACGCGTTACCTTCATGGCGCCTCCTTTCTTATTGGGTTTCTGTTGCCGAGCAAGCAGCAACAAATGGGTGTTCGTCTTACTGAAGTGATCAGTCAGTCTACCTTCAATGTTTGGCTATTAGTTAAATTGGAAACTTAACGAAATGAAAGCGGCTTAGATGATTCAAAAAGTTGGAGCTTGAAAGTTAATTTAAGTGAACCAAAAAATACGCTTCAAAAGATGAGAAGAGATGCAAATTGTTTGAGATGACTAAGAGATCCCTGAAAGGCTAAAGCCCTCAGAGAGACCTTTCGAAATGACTTTGTCCCCCTCGCTCGGATGGTTGAAAAGCTGGGGTTTGTACATGGAGGAGATCGATAAGAAACGAATCCTATTAAAGCAATATAGTATATTTGATGTCAAGCAGTTTTGTGCTTTTAAATCAGGTATTTATATATATCATGATTGATATAAGGTGGGCTGGGGAAGATTGGAAAAGGTGAGGAAGCTATGTTCTCAATCAACCCTATCATAATGGCTGAATTGCATGGTGAAGGTACCACGGCCCTGTGTTACGGAGCGAAGGGAGGTGGAATACCCGAACATCTTTGAGAGAGGAACCTTTGCAGTCACCACTTGAACTGGTCCTTTGCTGGCGATTTGTTCAACTTTACCCTGTCTGCTATTGAGATCACCGATGACTTCACCCATGAATTCTTCAGGAATCAGAACCTCGGCTACCATAATGGGCTCGAGAAGAATGGGGTCGGCGTTTTGGCAGGCCTTTTGAAATGCCATGGTGGCTGCGACCTTGAAGGCCATGGCATCTGAATGCATCTCGCTTATTTGCACCCCCTTGAGGGCGGTTTCCACATCGATGACAGGATATCCCATGAAGGCGCCGCTCGTTGTCGATTCTTCGATACCTTCTCTGACGGCATCCAGATACTCTTCGGGGAGATCCGGATGTTCACACTGGTCGGCGAACCGATTTCCGGACCCTCTGGAAAGCGGACGAACTGCCACCTTCACACCTGCAAAATGCTGCTGGCCGCCCAATTCCTTTTGAAAAACCTCCTCGTGCCGCACTTCCTTTGAAATCGTTTCCCTGAAGACGACCTGGGGTTTGCCCTGGTTCGTTTCCACGAAGAATTCCCGCTTTATCCTTCCGACGATGATTTCAAGATGGAGTTCGCCCATCCCTGATATGATAGTTTGGCCTGTTTCTTCATCGATCTTAAATTTGAAGGTGGGGTCTTCGTCTCCGAGCTTGGCAAGGACATCCATGAGTTTGTCTTGATCCTGAACACGCTTCGGTTCAACGGCAACGGAAATGACGGGTTCATTGAATTGAATGGGTTCTAGCAGGATAGGTTGGTCCTCAACGCAAAGTGTGTCTCCGGTTGTGGTCAACTTGAGGCCCATGGTGGCAAGGATCTCCCCGGCCGATGCATGATTCACCCGTTCCCTTTTATTGGAGTGCATTTTCAGGAGTCGCGCGATTTTCTCCCGTACGTTTTTGGCAGGATTGTAAACAGTACCCCCCGCCTTAACGGATCCGGAGTAGATCCGAATATAAGTCATCTTCCTCCCCTGATCCA
>CAYWMP010000047.1:7421-34031 GCA_964459445.1 uncultured Desulfobacteraceae bacterium | reverse complement strand
GTCGGAAACCAAGTTCTGCAGCGCTATGGCCTCTGTGAATGCCGACATCGAACATACTTATCGCATTGTCGAAGAAGAGTAGCAGGCTGTCGAAAAACACTCATCTGTTGCGTTATCCTCATTCCTCGCCATTGCGACGTACTAACCTGTACGACTCATTCCTCGGAATTTCGGATGCCTTACATCTAAGTATTTTTCATCAGCCTGACAGCATTAAGCTTTGCCATTTTTCGAGAATATCATGAGGTGATCATCAGACTACTGAAACCGGGCTAATCCACAAGCAACCCTAAAGTCTTCCCGGTTTTGATATCCACGAGCCCCTCTTCGCAGATCCTGATAAAGGGTATTGCGGCGCCCGTAAGGGTGATGAGTGACTGAAGGGGATCGGTTAAAGGGCATCCGAATTCCTTCACGGTCTTTGTCAATTCTCGGGAGCGATCAGCCAGTTCTTCCATGGGCATATCGGCTATGAGGCCGAAAACCTGCAAGGGTATTTCCGCAAGAATCTTGCCTCCTGCACAGAACACGGCGCCACCCTGCAACGCATAGATTCTATTAACGGCCGTCGCCATGTCTTCAACATTATCGCCCACCGTAATGATATCCGAGGTGTCCCATGCAGAACTGGATGCAAGGGCGCAGGATGCCAAACCGAATCCCTTGACCAGGCCAACAAAGGTTTTCCCCGGCGAATGGCTTCGATCAATAGCGGCTATTTTCAGGAGATCATCGCTGCTATCTAATCCGATTTCTCCATCAATGACCGGAACAGTGGCCATGGTTTCCTTGGTAACCAAATCGGTGACCATTTCGATGATCCTGACCTGGACCTCCGAAGCATTATTATCCACCGGTAACTTGAAATCAGACCCTCGCACCTCTCGGGGCAGCCGGACGGCATTGAGGCTGTCTGCAGAAAAAGTATGTTTTCTGGGGGATACCAATATCTTTCCATCCTTAGCGATAATCTGACCCTTGCTGATCACATAGGATGGGCTAATGGTTTTCAATTCGGGCAGGATGACTATGTCTGCTTGTTTTCCGGGTGAAATGCCGCCGATAATCCCGTCCAATTGGAAATAATCGGCCACGTTGATCGTGGCCATCTGAATGGAAGTCACCGGATCGAAACCACAGTCAATGGCCTTTTGCACAACATACTCCATGTACCCCTTTTCCAACAGGTCCTCCGGACTGAGGCCGTCTGTGACCAAAAGGAGACGTCTCAGGTCAATATCGGCATCCTTCAACTTGCAAAGGGAATCCAGATCCCTTCGGACGCTGCCCTCCCTGGCCATCACGTGGAGACCCAATCTCAGTCTATCCAATGCTTCATCCGCATTGATGGGTTCGTGGCACGATGAAATGCCGGAGGCGACATAAGCCATGAGCCTTCTCCCTTTTGCGCCGGCGGTGTGGCCTTCCAGCTTTTTTCCGGAGGCAAGCGTCTGCTCAAAAATCGGAAAGAATATCTCCGGTTCCTGAAACACCGCCTGCCAATAGGATTCTCCCAGGCCCAGTACATCATCCCTCATCAACAGCTTCCCCAGGGTCTCTTGAGATATACCTCGAACCTTGCTGCTCGTTGATGCCATGGCAGGGACCAAGGCGAAGATTTTGACGGGTTGGTCCTCAAGAGAACTCAGGAAATCGACCACTCCTTCGTATCCCCTGATCGGGTAGGGTTCGATGGTCTCGGTTATAATGGTCGTTGTTCCGCCTGCCATGGCAAAGCGAAGAAACTCACTCGGGAGGCAGAACCAATCGGCGAGATGGGTGTGTCCATCTATAAAGCCGGGTGCGATGACCTTGTTTTTTGCATCGATGATCTGAGTCTCGGGACCGATAGCATTTCCGGGATTATCACCAACATAGGTAATCCATTCACCGTTAATGGTTATGGAATATCCTTCGAGCAACTCGCCGGTATAGACATTGATGAGTGTCCCGTTCATTATTGCCAGATCGGCAGGCGTTTTCCCAAGCGTGGCATTAATGATTTCAGATGTCTTCTCAGTGTCCTGTAGCGACAGCAAACTATACCTTGTCAAAGTAGATCCTCCCCAACTGTGGATTTTTTTAAGATGCAGGTTTCTGCGAAAATGAAGCAGAATTTTGCATAATAATTCATCATACAAGGCACTAAGCCACCAAGATTATACCTAAAGTGATTGGTTCAATTTTCAGGGTTCAGAGGTTAGAAACTCTTTGGTGCAGCGCAGGCGCTTGCGCCGCGTGAACAATCAACCCTTGAACGGGGAACTCCCTTCGATCGTGAGCCGTTCGATCCTGAGTTCACGGCCGAAGGGTTCGGGGCCGAACGGTTGAACCTGTTTTTTAGAGGTTTAAACTTCATATTCCTTTTTTGTGCCTTCGTGTCTTTGTGGCAGAGCTGTTACAATTTTGATATCCTTTTTAGCTCATCATCTGCTATCTTGGCAACCCGCCTTTCCATCCTCCGTAGCCCGCCATCCATAGCATTGCGGCGGACGGGCAGTCTACTGCGGAGGACGGGCGCTCTAAGTAGCTTCCGCCTTCGTCGCTACTTCGGCGCGACGGGTCGGCGCGGTTCCCCTCTCCAAATAATTGAATGAATAGATATAGCGTGGTATAGTATAAGGGAAGAGGGATACATGTCTCAGGATAAACTCTTTGATGATTGGCCCGAAGAATATGATCAATGGTTTGAAACACCCATTGGAAAGCTCATAAGGGAATACGAATGCAAGCTTCTCCTTGAGATGCTAGAACCGGGAGGTCATGAAAACATACTCGATGCGGGTTGCGGCACGGGGATGTTCACCGGGGATATACTATCCAAAGGCGCAAACGTCCTTGGGTTGGAGCTGTCCTTACCCATGCTCAAAAGGGCAAAGGTCAAAATAGGGTATTCAGGCTTCAAGCCCATTCAGGGTGATATGCTCAGCTTACCCTTCAGGGACGAGATGTTTGACAAAACGATCTCCGTTACCGCAATTGAATTCATTGAAGATGCAGAGGGCGCTGTTAAGGAGCTATTAAGGGTAACAAAATCCGGGGGTGCCGTTATTGTGGCCACTTTGAACAGTCTGAGCCCATGGGCAACACGCAGAAAGGCTTCGGGGAAAAAGGGGCATGCTTTATTTCAGCGTGCCATTTTCAGGTCGCCGGATGAAATGCGAGACTTATTGTCGCTCGATTGTGAAATCAGGACGGCCATCCATTTCCAGAAAAATGATGACCTAGAGGAGGCCAGAGAAATCGAATTGGAAGGACAATCCAGGGGCCTTGAGACCGGCGCCTTTCTGGTTGCATGCTGGGCGAGGTCTTGATAAGGCACCTAAGAGGGCAGTTTTGCGCCCAGGATGTTGCAGATTGGCGATGATTGACATGTCTGTACTGCTTTCAGTATAAATCTCATTACACCAGATTTCCGCCTAATCCTTTTGGTTGATGTGAGGAGGGCTTGATATGGAAAAACGCATCAGATTGTGCCCACCAAGGGCTAGGAATTGAAGAAGTTGTGGAGTCCGGAAGGATTTCGCGGCTAATTCCTAGCCTGCATTACATCCAGAAATTGAAAAAGCCTTAGAGAACGGGCGATAATGAAGTCGAATCAGTCCACCCATCGGACAAACCTGCTTTTGAATTCTCTATATTGCCAAATCATCCTTATCAAAACGAAAGGGGGTCATGTCATGAAGCGTTTTATCTTCGCTGTTTTGGTCGTTTCTTTGGTCGTCTTCTCCATTGGCGATGCCAACTCGGGAGAAACAGATCTTTGGTCACTGTACAACTCGGTACTCAAGAACTGCAAGTATGTCGATCTAACTCATGCCTTTAGCCCTACGATACCGGTCTGGCCCGGCTTTGGAAACGCAACATTCAAACCAACACTTGCAGGCGCCGAAATGGCGGGATACATAGGAAAAGGGCAAGAATTCACTTTTGGAAAACACGGCTTTATTGCAACGTCCTATGTGCTGCCTACAGACCAGTATGGTACCCAATTGGATCCACCTGCCCACTGGGAGGAATACGGAGCCACTATCAGTGACTTGCCAGCAACATACGCGATCAGGCCGTTGGTCGTCATAGACATCCACGAAAAGGTGGTCAAGGATTCGGGCTATCATTGCTCGGTTGATGACATAATGGCGTGGGAAAAGAAACATGGCTTAATACCGGAAGGTTCTGTCGTCATGGTTCGCTCGGATTGGCACAAGAGATGGGCCGATGTAGCCCGCTACAACAAAAAGCCTTTTCCCGGCGTGTCTCTATCGGCACTGAAGTTCTTGCATATGTTCCGCAAGATACTATTCCACGGACATGAACCTTTAGACACGGATACCACGCCGACCCTTGAGGGGGAATACTGGCTGCTGCACAATCATTATTGTCAGGCCGAGGGTGTGACTAATTTGGATAAAGTCCCTGAAGCAGGTGCTTTGATTGCGATTGGGTTTGCCAAACCGGAAGGAGGGACCGGTGGGTATGCTCGCTATATCGCCGTTTGTCCTTCGGATTGGAAATATGGCGTATCAGTGCTCGAATCGCCTGGCGCACCTTTGCCCAAACAGCCCTATCCGCTCAGGCGCGACAAGCATGGCGTGCTTAGGCCAATAAAGCAGTAGGCCTTCAAAAGAGAACCGGCGATTAGTTACGCTTATCAAAAATGCTCGAACAGACCTGCGAATCAAGGGGTCTAATTCTCATCGCGAATTCGATGTTTCAAGCAGCGGATTTGGAATTCCATGAAGCCAGGTTTTCCCGCTTTATCCCCTGGCGGAACCTGGCTTCATTACTCGAATTCATTGAAGATGCAAATGTCCCAGGAAATTGGTGGATAAGACACATAGGGCCCTAAATGTATTCGCATATGTATTGTTTATGGAATTTTTGAAATCCGTAACAATTTAGCCTTTTTCAAATTTTTGGGGCTTCAGCAATGAATTGTAGCCATATGTGCGAGCATCCGGCGATTAGCCGGAAAGGAACGAAGCCATCAGATCGTGACCCTGTTCGATGAGAAGCCCGGTTTTTGCAGCCGACCTCTCGCTAAAGATGTGACCTGAGCATTTGGATGCGAGTTCGGCCTTTGATGCCCAGGCAAAGGGGGTGGGCTCATGGGTGTGTGTTTTCTTGGGAATCGGGGTCAAATGGTCGCTCACCACCATGATCCTGTAATCGTCGTATCCTTTCAGTCCTTCCAGAATCGTACCCACCACTTTATCATCAAAATTCTCAATAGCCTTAATTTTGAGGGCATGATCTCCCTGATGGCCTGCTTCGTCCGGGGCTTCAACATGCAAAAATACAAAATCAAGATCCTTTAGGATCCTCAGAGCCGCTTCGCCTTTTCCCCGATAGTTGGTGTCCACATATCCTGTCGCCCCCTCGACATGGATGGGTTCAAAGCCCGCACAAATGCCGATGCCTTTCATCAGATCTACGGCGGCAATGACGCCGCCTTTCAGTCCAAATCTCTCCTCGAAGGGGGGCAGTGCCACTGATTTGCCTTGCCCCCAGGGCCAGATGGAATTGGCCTCCATTAATCCCCTTCGCCTTCTTTCGAGATTAACAGGATGATTTTGCAGGATTTGCCAGGAAGTTTTGATGATTTTAGGGATAGGATTGTCGGAAGCATGATTCAGATAATCGACCATATTTTGGTCAAGGACATCATGGGGCGGGATTGTGACGGCCTTTTCCGGCCCGTCCCTCCAAAGGAGAAGATGACGGTAACCGACTCCCGGATAGATTTGTCTGTCCGGTCCGCTGATTGACTGCTTGAGGGTTTCAACGATTTTTGCGCCTTCATTTGTTGCAAGATCCCCTGAACTGTGGCTGATCATGATGATTTCCTGATCGGATTTCCAGTCAAGGGTTACGAGGTTCATCCTAAAGGCCACCTCGGTAGGGTTGAGGGAGATGCCCATACTTGCAGCTTCCAAGGGTCCGCGACCGGTGTGGTATAGGCTTGGATCGTATCCAAGGAGCGAGAGGTTGGCGATGTCGCTGCCCGGTTCCATGTTTACGGGGATGGTTTTAGTCAATCCGATACGGCAGGCGGCAATCCGGTCCATGTTGGGGGTGTTTGCCACCTCTAGGGGCGATTTTCCCCCCAACACATCCAGGGGGTAATCTCCCATGCCGTCGCCCACAAGGAGGAGATATTTTTTTCCTTTCTGAGGTTTCACAGTGATCCTTCCTATCCTTCCTCCACCCGAATCACCCTGGTTTTATCGGTCAGGACATCCAGTTGATCCAGTTTGGACATGGCTTCTCGCACACTCTTCTCCTGCGCCTCGTGGGTTAACATGACCACGGGTACAGATCCTTCGACCTCTCGCCCTTTTTGCAGCACTGAATAAAGGCTTATATCGTGGTCACCTAAAATGCCGGAGATTTTTGACAGGACTCCGGGTCTGTCGAGGGCAGAAAATCGGAAATAATAGGGGCAGGTCAGTTCATCGATCGGTTGTATTGAAAGTGCGTTATTCTGGGGGCGGGCATGGGCAAGGGGGGGCATGAAGTTTGAAACGCCGTGTATGAGTTGCCTTGCCAATTGCATGATGTCCGAAACCACGGCACTGCCCGTTGGTCGGCGCCCGGCACCGAGGCCATAATAGAGGTTGGGGCCAAGAAAGTCGCCATCTATATGGATGGCATTAAAGGCGCCGCTCACATTCGCGAGAATGTGATCCTTCGGGATCATTGCCGGATGCACCCGGGCTTCGACCCGGCCATTCAGACTTCTCGAAATCGCAAGCAGCTTTAAACAATACCCGAATTCCTCGGCAAACTGAATATCCTCAGGCGCTAATCTGTCGATTCCTTCTTTATATATACTGCTCAGGGATACGGGTATCCCAAAGGCAATGGATGTGAGTATGGTTAGTTTATGGGCCGCATCAGCCCCGCTTACATCAAGCGTGGGTGGGTCTTCTGCATAGCCTAAGCCGATAGCCTCTTGAACCGCCTTATCATAGGACAATCCCTTTTGAGTCATCTGCGTCAGGATATAGTTGGACGTTCCGTTCAGGATGCCCATGATGGCGTTGATGCGGTTTGCACACACCCCTTCTTTCATGGAGCGAATAATCGGAATACCGCCACCAACGCTTGCCTCAAAACCGAGACTCACATTGTGTTTATCAGCAGATTCATAGATCTCGGGACCATGTTCGGCCAAAAGGGCCTTATTGGCGGTGACAACATGCTTGCCCTGTTCGATGGCCTTCAGGATGAAGTCCTTTGCCAGATCAATGCCTCCCATGAGTTCTATTACAATCTGAATATCGGGGTCATTGATGATGTCCATGGCGTCGGTCGTGAGTATCTCCGGATCGACCGAAATGCCCCTGTCAGATTTGATATCCAGGTCGGCAATCCTTTTGAGGACGATCTCGGAACCCACTCTGCTGGTTATGATATCTTTGTTTCCAATAAGTATCTCAACGGTTCCGGCGCCAACCGTGCCGAATCCAATGACACCGACATTGACTTGCTTCATGATGACCTCATTCGAAAAAAAGTGCTTACCGTGATGTGAATCGAACTTTATAGAGATGGAAAACAGCGCATGGCAAAGGTGAAGATCAAAACTCAATGTGGCAAATCACCGTCAGCTTTTGCCCTTATGTCCTAAGCCTTTCGCCCTTATTATAACACCTGCTTGATGCCTCGAATAGCCTGGTTGATGCGATGGCGATTCTCAACCAAAGCGAATCTCACATAATCATCCCCGTACTGCCCGAATCCGACTCCGGGGGATACGGCGACTTTCCCTTCTGTCATGAGCATCTTCGCAAATTCAAGGGACCCCATCTCTGAATATTTATCCGGGATTTTAGCCCAGACAAACATGGTCCCCTTCGGTTTTTCTATGGCCCAGCCTATCCTGTTCAACCCGTCTACCAGAGCGTCCCGTCTTTGCTTGTAGATCTCGACAATCTCCTCAACGCATTCATAGGCGCCGTTCAATGCAATGATGGCGGCGATCTGTATGGGTTGAAACATCCCGTAGTCGAGATAGCTTTTTATTCTCCGAAGGGCGGCGATCAGATCGGGATTTCCCACACAGAATCCTACCCTCCAACCCGGCATGGAATAGCTCTTGGAGAGACTGAAGATTTCTACTCCGATCTCCTTGGCCCCCGGTATTTGCAGGAAACTGGGAGGGCTATATCCGTCGAAAACGAGATCCGCATAGGCAAAATCATGTATGACAATCATCTCATGTTCACTGCAAAATTCGACGATCTTCTCAAAGAATTCCCTATCCACAACTTCGGTCGTCGGATTGTGCGGATAAGAGATGATCAACATCCTGGGGTTGGGCCAGGTTTGTTTGGTGGCCGAGAGAAGATCTTCGAAGAAGTCCCTGTCGGGTCCAATAGGGATACTTCTCAGGTCTCCTCCTGCAATGATCACGGAGTAGGGATGAATGGGATAGGTGGGGTTTGGTGCGAACACCACGTCTCCCGGACTGGTGGTGGCGAGTACGAGATGTGCGAGACCCTCTTTGGCCCCGATGGTTGCAATGGCCTCTTCTTCAGGGTTTAGATCAACGTCAAAACGTCGCCCATACCAATCGGCAATGGCATGTCTCAATTTGGTAATCCCTGCCGAGGCGGAATACCTGTGGTTGCGTCCCTTCTGTGCGGCCTCGATAAGTTTATCGACGATATGTTTGGGCGTGGGTATATCCGGATTACCCATGCCCAGGTCAATGATGTCCTCGCCTTTGCGTCTCAATTCCATTTTGAGTTGATCCACAACCCTAAAGACATAGGGCGGAAGACGGCTCATTCTCCTGAATTCTTGCATGACAACTGTCTCCTTGTTTAAAGCAGGCCTAGGAGGCTATCCGAGAATGGCTATTTTTCCCAATCTTCCGTCTTCGCTAAAGCTATGACGGGACAAGCTGCGTCAAGCTCAAATGAAAATCCTCGAAATACCTCAATGTATTCCTGCAGTTACAATTTTCGCTTTCCTTGAGCTTAAAAAAATATCTAATTCTCGGACAGCCTCCCGGCGGCGAACCTAAATTCATACAGCAAAGCCGACTCTTCGTCAAAAAGAATATAATGGCAATGTCGATCACCGCATCGACCTAATACCGGTGGGTGCGGGATCTTCGGCAGGTTACTGATAACAGGTGTCAGGTGTCAGTAAACACTGAATTTTGCATCCTGAACACTGAAACCTGAACACTGAAGTAGTCGATCACAAATCGATGGGCCTGGATAAGATGGACTCGACCATTTCTTGGAGATATTTGTGCTCAGGTTGTGAAAGCCCAGGGTCGGCATCCACGAGATACTGGGCCTCTTCTTTGGCCTTAAGCAACAGATCAGGGTCACGCATGAGTTCTGAAAGATCCAACTCCCCCATTCCCGCCTGTCGCATTCCCGTCAGCTCCCCCTGTCCCCGTAATTCGAGATCTTTCTGTGCGATCTCAAATCCATCATGGGTGTTTTCCAGAATTTTCAATCGTGATTTCGCCGACTGGCTCAGGTTTTTCGACTCCATAAGGAAGCAGGTCCCCCTCACGGCACCCCTGCCGACTCGACCTCTTAACTGGTGGAGCTGTGCTAGGCCGAATCTTTCAGGATGTTCAATAATCATGACGGTGGCCTTTGGCACGTGAACGCCCACTTCAATAACAGTGGTTCCAACAAGGAGATGTATTTGGCCTTTTCGAAAACTGTGCATAACCCTTGCTTTTTCATCGGAAGGGAGTCGGCCATGTATGAGTCCTATTTTGAATCGGGGTGAGAAAAGCCTTTTGAGGCTGTCCGCCATGTCAACCGCATTTTTCAAGTCAATGTCTTCACTGCCTTCGATCACCGGACAGATGACAAAAATTTGCTCTCCGGCGGGCATTTTTTCTCGAACGCTCTCGAAAACCTCAATTTTGCGGGTTACCGGGATGGACTTTGTGATGACGGGCATTCGGCCTCCCGGATAGGTCTTGATCATTGAGATATCCATATCCCCATAAACCGTTATGGCCAAGGTCCTTGGAATGGGCGTGGCTGTCATCACGAGCAGGTGAGAATTTCTTCCTTTCCTGTCAATTAATGCGCGCTGTCGCACCCCAAACCTGTGCTGTTCATCAATGACAACAAGTCCTAGATCATAAAATGAGAGCCTCTGTTGAATAAGAGATTGTGTGCCGATAATGAGATTGTATTTTCCCGATCTTATTCGGTCATAGGCATCCTGTCGCTCAGTCTTTTTCAGACCACTCGTCAGGAGTACGGGGTTGAACCCCATTTTTTCAGAAAGGCTTGAAAAATATTCAAAGTGTTGATTTGCAAGGACCTGGGTCGGCGCCATGAGGGCTGTCTGTTTTCCGTTTTGGGCGCAAAGGGATGCGGCGGACGCTGCTATGACGGTCTTTCCGCAACCCACGTCGCCCAACAGAAGACGGTTCATGGGCCTACCGCGGGCAAGGTCATTGCTTACCCGCTCCAGGGTACGGCGTTGGTCCAAAGTGAGATCAAAGGGAAAACAGTTTTCAATTTTTTTAAGGAGATCCGGACAATTTGGGAAGACGACTCCCTGACTCCTTTCCCGTGATCTTTTGCGAAAGGCGATGGCCAGCATCACGAGGAAAAACCGGTCAAATGCTAGTCTCCTGTGAAAAGATGTATTGAATGCATTCAATTGATCAAGCGAGAGCAGATTCCCGGGGCGATGAACCTTTTCAATGGCATCGTGAAGGCTCGGAAGTTTGAGACGATGCCTTGTTTCTTGAGGCATGGGATCGACAATTTGAGGCAAATAGCTGTCCAGAACAACCCCGATCATCGACCTTAAGAGGTTTGGCGAAATGCCCTGGATCCATGAATATACGGGATAGAAGCAAAGTGAATCCCCCACATCCCGGCTGTCCAAATCAATAATCTCAGGGTGTATCATCTGATGTTTTCCCCTTTTTAGGACGATCGTGCCGTAGGCAAGAAGCTCCATTCCAGGGGAAGTATAGCGGCTCAAATGAGGTTTCCGATAATTGAACCACAATAATTCCAAAGGAGGTCCTCCATCCTCAATGCATATTTTGAAAAGCCGTTTTCGAATGGGGAAGGATCGCTCTTCGCGACCAGAGAGGACTTTTCCTTTGATCTGGACCCGTTGTCCGTTATGGGACTCTTGAATAGACCAGATTCGCGTTCTGTCTTCATATCGAATCGGTATGAAAAAAAGGAGATCAAGGATCGTGTGGATATTCCTTTGGGCCATCAGGGCAACCCTCTTGGGGCCAACGCCCTTAAGGTGGGTCAAGGGTAGGGTGAGGTTCTGAATTTTCTTAAGGTGGGTATTCCTTTTGTGAATCATGAAAGGTGTGGGTTTCCTTACCCGTATATGTCATTCTGTCATTCGCAACAGTTCACTGAAAGAAAGACATTTGACAGGATAACAGGATTGACGTGATGTTTGTCCTGTAAATCAAAAAATATCCTGTGCTACCTGAAAAAGATCCTCTTAAACTGCCAGTCGCACTTATTGAGTTTTTATAGGAGGGAACTTTCATTTTCTACATCGAGAATATGAATAAATCACCTTCTAGATACTGCCTAATCTATGAAGACTTATATGGCTTTGCTCTTAATTCTGGATATAGAAAGCAAAGATAGGGTAAACGATTAAGAATCTAAATATAGAGATCAACGGGATAATAATCATGTAAGTCCTGTTCATCCCGTCTATGATGGACGAACTATTAGTTTCATTCATTCCATCCATGTGCACCAATAAGATCCACAAATCGGCAGCCGCCGAAATCCTCCTTCTTGAATTTGCCCTTTGACTTTGTGATCCTGATAAGGTCCTGACTATACTTGTCGCCTACGGGTACAATAAGTCTTCCGCCTTCAGCCAATTGGTCCAGCAAGGGATCGGGAATATTGGGCGAACCTGCCGTGACAATGATGGCGTCAAAGGGAGAGAAATCCCGCCACCCCAGGGTTCCGTCAAAGGCCTTGTAGTCGATATTGGCATACCCTAGTTTGTCTAAAAGGTTTTTGGCCTTTTCCAGCAAAGGCTTGATTCTTTCGATGGTATAGACTTTTTTTGAGAGTTCCGCCAAAATGGCGGCCTGGTATCCGCTGCCGGTCCCCAACTCGAGGGTTCTTTCCTTCCCTGTCAGTCCTAAGGCCTGGGTCATCAATGCCACGATATAGGGTTGAGAGATGGTTTGTTTATGGCCAATAGGCAGAGGGTGGTCATTGTAGGCTTCCCCAATGAGGGCTTCTTCAATAAAGAGGTGTCTTGGTACTTTTCCCATGGCCTTTAAGACGTTCTTGTCTGTTATCCCGCGAGGCATGAGCTGGTTTTTCACCATTCTCTCTCTGGCCAAACGGTAATCGTGGGTCATGGAGCGCCTTTCTTGTACCTAGGTTGAAGGGTTCAAGGTTCAACGTTCAAGGTTGAAAAAAATCAGATTTCAATATCCAATGCCTCAAACAGGTTTGGAATTTGAATCTTTGTCACCCGTCCTCCGCAGCGGCCTGCTATGAAGGATGGTTTGTGATTTATTGGTTAGCCGGGATTGGTTATTTGGAATTTTTAGCCGAGACTCAAAAGTTTTTTGTTCGATCAATCTAGGCATATTTCAGGCCGGAAACAGCGCCGAACTCTGAACCTTTGAACCCTTGAACCTCTGAACCTAGAACTAGCATATAAAGGTGCAAATTGAAACCCGGAAGCTTTGCGACCCATCAACCATGGTAGTGTCGGGTTGGTCGCCGGGTGCTGGTGCTCATTGTCACCTTTTCCCTTTGCATAGGCCTTGACCCCTTAGCTATATTATGTGATAAACGCTTGAAATTTTTTTAGGGAGTCTTAGATGACAGATAGGAATCCTTCAGACGACTCGAACGGGATCATCGGTTCAATTCAAAATAAAGACAATCCCGAACAGAGTGTTGATATAAAATATGTCAAAGAAGAAAATGGCTATGCGACCATTGGCATCCAACGCCATTTTGGTGTGAAAGACATCCTGATTCCAGCCCACCTGGTAGCGACAGATATTCAGCTCGTGGGCGCTATTGTTGCTTCCATTCTGGAAAGGATATCCCTGGCAAGAGATAGCGGATCCTCCTTTCAATATGCACAAAGGTTTGAAGTTCTTGGCAAGGCGTACAGCCTCACGGAATACGGTGATTACATGAAGCTCGATGTCCTGGAGACAACGGACAAGTAGAATCGGCGGCGCCCGAAGCATTTTAGGATCTTATCCCCGATAATCCTAAGCACCAAGGGATTATGAAATGCCAGAAGAACGAGATGAAAATAAAGTGGGCTTTAACAGAAAGATAATTGCCACCCTTGCAATCCTCATCCTTTGTTTCACTTCCGTGTATGTAGCCCGTTTTTTTGTCGGGTACACCAGCGCGGTCACTTCCCTGGAACGTGCAAGCATCAAAAGCAAAGGTAATCCTCATGCCTCTTTGAAGATCATAGAGTACATCGATTATGAGTGCGAGGCCTGTGCGCAAGGGTCCAAATTACTTCATGATTTCATTGAACAGTTTCCATCAAGGGTTTTTATCAAAGTCAAACATTTCCCGCTCATCGAAAGTCATCGTCATGCCCTCAAGGGGGCGCAATATGCCGAATGCGCAGCCAGAGAGGGAAAGTTCTGGGAGTATCACGAACTTCTGCTGGAGGAGCAGTCTTTTTGGAGAACCATGGATAATCCGAAGGAACTGTTTGCTGAACTGGCATTGGATGTGGGCATGGAAAGGTCAGAAGTGGAGGCGTGTGTCGGAAGCAATGAGATCCGAATTGCCGTATTGGCCGAACGGGCAGAGGGAGAATCTATGGGGGTTGCCTCGACGCCCACCTATTTCATCAACGGCAAGATGATCGTTGGGCCCAAATCTCTACAAAAAGAGTTGCAAAAGCTCTTGAAAGGAGAGAAGAATTAACGGTCTTTCTGCCATAAGAATTATCCTGGGCCTCGTCTTTATCGTATCAGGCCTTGAGAAACTTCTCTCTCCCTATCAGAATTTTATTTACGTCATACAGCTTTACGAATTGGGAATTCCCAATCTGGAGGAAGTCGTTGCAAGGGTCCTGCCCTGGATTGAATTCATTTTGGGTGTCTTTATGATCCTAGGGCTATGGATCCCCATCGTGGTGAGGGGACTATGGGGTTTGGCGCTGGCGTTGCTTGCTGTGGTAGTCCAAGCCTTCATACGGGATTTACCCATTGATGAATGCGGATGTTTTGGGAAGTTGCTCAATATGCCCCTGGTCGGGACCCTTGTCTTCGATGTGGTTCTTTGTCTCCTCTTAACCCTCCTCATGTTTTTCATGCAAAAGACCGCCCATCTCAGCATGGACCGGTACTTCCAGAAAAGCAAATAAGGAAATCTCAGGAAAAAGGCGTTTCTGGCCGGTAACTAATCTAGCGCCAATCCAGAAATCGAAGATTCCAGGATGAACGTTCAGCATTCAGCCTAATTGGTTGTTATTTGAAATTTTTTGCTGATCGCTGAAAGCTGACTGCTGAAAGAGCTAATCCGGAAAGAGCCATTTCCGGATTCGCACTAACCTAAAGCTTTGAGAAACCTTTCAGGCAGGTGATCAAAAGATCCGTTGGACATGAAGAGGACCACGTCTCCCTCTTGGCATTGGGCCAGTAGATCCTGAAGTAGAAGATCCGTGGCGGGGAAGTAGGATGCATTCATACCATTATTGTTGAGGTCCTCAACCAATCTCCGGGACGAGAACCGTTCATCAGGCGGCACCTTTTCCATAAGGGGAGGTTCCGGAATAAAAACTAGGTCCGCCATGTCAAAGCATTGAACATATCTTTCCTGAAAGACATTGCGCCGGCTGGTGTTGGATCTCGGTTCGAAAACCGAAATCAATCGACGGTTCTGATATCTCTCCTTGACTGCCCCGATAGTGGCTTCTACGGCTGTAGGGTGGTGGGCAAAGTCGTCCAAAACCAAAATACCCCCTTTTTCCCCCTTTACTTCCTGCCTGCGCTTCACCCCTTTAAAGCTTTTGATCGCATCAGAGAGGACGTCAATTTCAATGCCGAGAAAGTCCGACATTGCAACGACTGAAAGGAGATTGGAGATATTGTGTCTTCCATAGAGGGGTGTCTGAATGCTCGTGGTTTCTTTCCCGTTATGGGAGACTCTCAAATCGGTATAATCCCCCTGAATGTCGAAACCGGTTGTTCGCCAATTGGCTGCCTGTGTGAATCCATAGGTGACAACCGGACATTTTGCTCTCCGGGTTTCCTCTGAGACAATGGGATCGTCGCCATTGGCAATAAGAAGTCCGTCCGAGGGTATGAGATCGATGAATTTTCGAAAATTCTCAACAACATGATCGAGGTCCCTATAGATATCCCCATGGTCGAATTCGATGCTTGTTAAAATGGCGATCCATGGCGAGTAATGCAAAAATTTAGGCCCCTTGTCAAAAAAGGCCGTATCATATTCGTCCCCTTCAATGACGATGTAGGGCCCTTCTCCCAATCTGAAATTGCCCGGGAAGTTGTGGAGAATTCCACCTACCATAAAGCTCGGATCCAAACCTGCCTGATCGAGAATCCAGGAGGCGAGCGCTGATGTGGTCGTTTTTCCATGGGTCCCGGTAATGACTATGGACCGCTTTCCTTCCATGGCGAAAATTTTCAAGGCCTGGGGCAAAGAAAGATAGGGAATGCCGAGTCTTGACAGTTCAACGGCCTCCGGGTTGTATTTGGTAATGACGTTGCCGACAATGATCAGATCGGGTTTCGGGGAGAGATTATCGGGTTTGTATCCGCTCAGGACGGGAATGGAGAGTTTTTCGAGAAAATGGCTCATGGGAGGGTAGATATTTTGGTCGGATCCGGATACAGAATAGCCCTTTTCTTTGAGGATGCCCGCCAATGAAGCCATGCCGGTTCCGCAGATGCCCATCAAGTGGATGTGACGGGGATATTCCGGCTTTCTATTCAAGGATGGTGTCAGTTGGGCTGCCGGCGTTGTATCTTGAACGTTCATAGTCATTATCTCAAATCCGCCATTAATGCCATGTATCGGAACTGAAATCAGGAAGTTCTGAAGATTTCCTGGTGATCAGGCATTGTAGAAAATAGTTGTCAAATCCCAAATCCGGTGCTATCTTATCAAATTCTGTATTTCAGCAAGGAGAATGATCATGTCCAAAGTATGTGAAATCTGTGGTAAAAAACCACTTGTCGGATACAACGTGAGTCACGCTCATAATAAAACTAAAAAACGCTGGTATCCCAATCTTCAAAAGGTAAGAACCATTCAAAACGGTCAAACCGTTCGAAAGAGGGTCTGCACCAGTTGCATCAAGTCCGGGTTGGTTATCAAGCCCGCCTAGTTCCCTGGTTTATGAATTTGTCTGCCTGTTACACTCTTTCAACCATCAATACATTCTTCAGCTTTTTTATTGCCCCTATGATTTCCTGGAGGTGTTTATAGTTCTCTACTTCAATGGTAAAGTGAGAAAGCCCCTTCCTGTCCACCGTGGTTTTGATCTCGGCCTGGACGATATTGGCGTTTTTTTGGGCCAGGACGGCACTAATATCGGCTAGAATTCCTTTTTTGTCCACTGAGGTTACCATAAGACTCGCGGTGTAGACGTCCTCATCCGTAGGTTCCCAGGTCACTTCAACCAAACGATCCGAGTCCGCATCAACAATATGGCGGCAACCATATTTGTGAATGCTTACGCCGCGACCCCTGGTGATGAATCCGATAACGTGTTCGCCTGGCAGGGGGTGGCAACAATTGGCAAAGCGGACCAGCATATCTTCCAAACCCTTTACTTTTATTCCCCGTGTACTCTTTTTCCGCTTTATCCGGGAGACCACTTTGCTGACGATGCTTGCGGGCTTTTCCTCCTCGATCCCTAATTTTGGCTTTAGTCGCCCTATCACATGATTTGCAGAGAGCTTGCCGTAGCCTATATTGGCCAAGAGGTCGTCGGTAGAGTGAAGGGAGAGTTCCTCGGCAATGGAGAGAATTTGTTCACTCTTCATGATATTTGGGAGAGAGATATGGGATTGACGCAGGGCTCTTTCCAGGATTTCCTTTCCCCAGATGATGCTCTCATCTCTTTCCTGTCTTTTGATCCATTGCCTGATTTTGGTCTTGGCCCGCGGCGTTTTGACAAAATCGAGCCAATCTTTGCTGGGGTGGTGCTTGCTTGAGGTAATGATTTCCACGATATCGCCGTTTTTGAGGTGATACCTGAGGGGGACCATTTTGCCATTTATACGTGCCCCTACACATCTCTCACCGATCTCCGAATGAACGCTATAGGCAAAATCCACAGGTGTTGCGCCCTTTGGAAATTCCTTGACCTCTCCCTTGGGCGTAAATACATAGACTTCGTTTGGGAAGAGATCCATTCGGACGGAATCCATAAACTCTTTTGGGTCCTTTAGGCTCTTCTGCCACTCGAGCAGCTGCCTGAGCCATGAAAACTGCTTCTCGTCGCTGTTATTGGCGCCCCTTCCTTCCTTGTATCTCCAGTGGGCGGCAATGCCCTCCTCAGCGACCTTGTTCATTTCCCAGGTCCGGATTTGAACCTCCATTCTTTGTGCCAAGGGACCGATGACAGTGGAATGAAGCGACTGGTACATATTCGCCTTGGGCAAAGAAATGTAATCTTTGAATCGTCCGGTTACAGGTTTCCACTTGGCATGGATGATTCCCAAAACCTCGTAGCATTCCTTAAGGGAATTCACGATGACGCGAAAGGCCAGGATGTCATAAACCTGATTTACATCCAGGTTTTGATCCTTCATTTTTTTATAGATGCTGTAGAAGTGTTTATGGCGCCCCATAATGGTGGCCTTTATGCCTGCGTCCTCAAGTTTTCCAAGGAGCAGCTTTTTGACGTCTGCTATGAATTTCTCCCGAGCGCCTTTCCTTTCAGCTATCCCCACCTTGATCTTCTCATAGATCTCCAGTTCCAGGTAATAGAGGCAGAGATCTTCAAGGGTTGATTTTAGCCAGTAGATTCCAAGCCTCCCCGCCAAGGGTGCGTAAATGTCCAGGGTCTCCCTTGCAATGGTCCTCTGTTTCTCGGTCGGTTGAAAACCCAGGGTTTCCATATTGTGGAGCCGGTCGGCAAGTTTGACCACAATGACTCGGATGTCCGTGGCCATGGCCAGAATCATTTTACGCATGTTTTCAGCCTGGCGTTCTTCCTGACTGGTGAACTTCATCTTGCCGATCTTGGTGACACCGTCTACGACATTGGCCGTTTCCTGACCGAATAACCTGACAATATCCGGGAGCTCGGCGGCGGTATCCTCCAGCGTGTCGTGGAGGAGTCCTCCAACTACGCTGATCACGTCCATTTTCATCCTGGCGAGACAGAAGGCGACCTCGAGGGGATGGGAAAGGTAAGGTTCGCCCGAGAGCCGAACCTGGCCCTGGTGAACTTTTGCGGAATAGACATAAGCCTTTTCCACGAGGCTTACATCCGCCTTTGGGTTGGAATTCAGGAGTTTTGAGGTGATATCATTTAGGCGAATCATAGAGGTCTTTTACTGTCTTTTGCACAAAGGCAGAGGCATCCTTAAGGGACACAGCCACGGCCTTTGACTCGGTGCGCAGCTTCACTTCTATTCGACCTTCCTTCAGGTTGCGCGTTCCGACATCAACCCTAATAGGCGTTCCCAGGAGATCGGCGTCTTTGAATTTGCTGCCGGCCCTGATATCCCTGTCGTCGAGCAATACATCTATCCCATGACCAGATAATTCATGATGCAGATTCTCGGCCGTCTCAACCACTTGAGGTTCGTGCATTTGCAATGCCAGAATGGCGACCTCAAAGGGTGCAATGGGTATGGGGAAGATAATCCCGTCCTGGTCATGATTTTGCTCGATGGCGGCGGCCACCGTGCGGCCGACGCCGATGCCGTAACTTCCCATGACGATGGGTTGTTCATTTCCTTTTTCATCGAGATAGACTGCGCCCATGGCCTTGCTGTATTTTGTGCCCAGCTTAAATATATGCCCCACTTCGATTCCTCTCCCGAAATTCAGGCCGCCGCCGCATCTGGGGCATGAATCGTCCGGGGTGACAAAGCGCAGATCAGCAAATTGGTCTACCTCAAAATCCCTGCCTACATTCACATTGCCGAGATGAAGATCCTTCTCATTGCCTCCGGTGATCATATTTGTCATGCTCTGGATAGCTCGATCGGCAAATATTTTGACCTTCAGGTCAACGGGTCCTGCAAATCCCTGGGGAGCGCCGGTGACCTGTTCCACCAGCGCCGGATCGGCCAGTTCAATCTGTTCAAGATCCAACAGTCGCATGAGTTTGATCTCATTTAATTCGTGATCGCCTCTCACCAGGGCCGCGACAACATCCCCTTCGGCATTGAAGATAAGGGTTTTGAGCAGATGCTCCGGGGGTATGGAAAGAAAGGCCGTCAGGTCTTCGATGGTTTTTATGCCGGGGGTTTCAAGCCTTTCAAGGGATTTCATGTCTTTACCGGATGATTCCGACGCCCGACTGTCTTCAGCTGAGATCTCTGCCTTTTCAAGGTTGGCCGCATAATCGCATTTAAGACAATTAATGATTTGGTCCTCACCCGTATCGGCCAGGACCATAAACTCGTGGGAGAAGCTACCGCCAATGGCTCCCGAGTCGGCCTCAACCGCCCTGAATTTCAAACCACAGCGCCTGAATATATTGGTGTAGGTGTCATGCATGATGCGATAGCTCTTATCCGCGGCCGAGTCATCCACATCAAAGGAGTAGTTGTCCTTCATGATGAACTCCCTGCAACGCATCAGGCCGAATCTGGGGCGAATTTCATCCCTGAACTTGGTTTGTATCTGATAAAAATTGATAGGCATTTGTTTATAAGATTGTATTTCGCGCCTCACCAGATCGGTCATAACCTCTTCATGGGTAGGGCCGATGCACCCGTCATGGTCATGCCGGTCTTTAAACCTCAGGAGCTCGCGGCCGTAATAATCCCATCGGCCGCTCTCCTGCCACAGTTCGGCAGGCTGAGCAGCGGGCATCAGGAGCTCAATGGCGCCGGAGCGATTCATCTCCTCACGAATGATATTCTCCACCTTTTTGATGGATTTAAGCCCGGCGGGCAAATAGGTATAAATGCCGGAGGTCAGTTTTCTCACCAGGCCTGCCCTGAGCATCAGTTTGTGGCTGATGACTTCCGCTTCCGCGGGGGTTTCCTTGTAAGTCGGTATAAAATATTTCGAGTATCGCATAATCCCTATCCAAGCCTCTCCTTTTTCAGGTTTCAGTGTTCAGATTTCAGTTTTCAGATTTGGAATGCCGACGAGCAATCAGCAAACAAGAGTCAGCAATCAGCAACGAGCATCCAGCAACCCGCAACCCGCAATACTCAACCGGAATCTTGTTTATTCAACCATCTCCTTCACTTCTTTGATGAGTACATCGGCCAATTCACCTTCTTGAATCTTTTTGACCCGCTTGCCCTGCTTGAAAAGAATACCCTGCCCGCGGCCGCCTGCGACGCCGATGTCGGCTTCTTTTGCCTCCCCGGGACCGTTCACAACACAACCCATAATGGCCACTTTTGGGTAGGATGTAATCCCGCTGAGGGCCTTTTCAACCTTTTCAACAAGATTGAATAGGTCAATTTCACATCTGCCACAGGTGGGGCAGGAAATGATTTCCGGGCCTCGATGCCTGAGATCGAGGGCCCGCAGGATTTCATAGGCTACCTTGATTTCCTCAACAGGATCCCTTGAGAGCGAGACCCTAAGGGTATCGCCGATCCCTTCATAGAGCAAAATACCGATGCCGATGGCATTTTTTACGGCACCCGATATGAGGGTCCCGGCCTCGGTGACTCCCAGATGCAGGGGGTAGTCCACTTTCCCGCTCAGAAGCCTGTAGGCGGTAATCGTGTTCAGCACGTTTGAGGATTTAAGTGAGATTTTTAAATTCTCAAATCCCAGCTCTTCAAAAAGGGCAATGTGTTCCTGAGCACTTTCCACCATGGCTTCCGGCGTGGGGTGTCCGTGTTTTTCGAGAATTTCCTTAGGCAGTGAACCTGCGTTTACGCCAACTCTAATGGGTACGGTCCTCTTTTTGGCCTCAAGAATCACCTTCTCGACGGCCTTTCGGCCGCCAATATTGCCGGGGTTAATCCTCAGCCCGTCCGCGCCGGCCCTTAAAGACTCGACGGCAAGACGGTGATCAAAGTGTATGTCCGCAATCAACGGGGTCGGCGCCTGTGACTTGATTTTTTTGAAGGCCTCGGCAGCCTCCTGGTCCGGCACTGCAAGCCGAACGATTTCGCATCCGGCATCATGGAGTTCTTGGATCTGATTGATGGTTGAGGAAACATCTCGCGTATCCGTATTCGTCATAGACTGAACAGCAATGGGGGCATCACCCCCGATGGGAATGTTTCCGACAAAAATCTGACGCGTTTTTCTTCTGCTTCTATCCGGACTCATTTGTACTCGCCTTGGGTATTGGTTTTCGGGTCATGAATGCCGTGATAATCAAAGGTCGATTCCGGGGCTGATTGCAATTACCCGGCCATAATCACTTTAGTCAACAGCCAAAGATCTTATGGTCTACGTAAGTGGAATCATAGCGGATCAAATGGCTTGATGGAAAATACCCGTTGGATTGGTGTCGGGACGAAAATATTATTTTGTATCGATTTTATTTTCGTCGAATCACGCTTGTTTTAGGACCGGCCAATATGAATTTTCCCAATTAAAGGCCAGAAAGGCGCCCAAAATCGAGTGCATTTGATTTGCTTTTTGCAAAAATAGTCTATCCCAACTTGCTTCTTTAGGAAAGCGATTATTCTCACAAACCCAAGTCCCCTGTCAAGACAAAGCCCCGCGATATTTAGGGTTTTGATGACTTAAGAGGGGCAATGGGACACTTTACAAAGAATTGGAAATCCTCTATGTTGATTCTTCGATTCTCGAAAAGGAGGAGTATTCATGTCAGCTTCCAAGAAGGTGCAAGTTGCAATAGAGAAGTCTTCCTGGATCAGGAAGATGTTTGAAGAGGGAAATTTGAGAAGGGCCAAGTATGGGGCTGAGAATGTCTTCGACTTCAGTCTGGGAAATCCGAATCTTGAACCGCCTCAGAAATTTCTGGAGGTTTTGGAAAGACTGACCGCCGATAGGACCCCGGGACAACATGCCTATATGCCGAACGCCGGGTATCCCGCGACGAGACAAGCCTTGGCAGACTATCTGAGCAAGTACAACGAGCCGACCTTTGGGCCCGATGACGTGGTTATGACTGTAGGGGCGGGTGGCGCGCTGAACGTCGTCCTCAAGACGATCATCAATCCGGGCGACGAAGTCATCATACCCAGTCCCTATTTTGTAGAATACAATTTCTATTTGGATACCCATCAGGGGGTGCCCAATGTTGTCGGCACACATCCTGATTTTTCCCTGGACTTCGACGCCATAGAGAATGCAATCACAGAGAAAACAAAGGCTATCCTCATTAATACGCCGAACAACCCGACGGGTAGAGTCTATACCCAGGAAGAACTTGAACGGCTCGCCCAATTGCTCACCAAAAACAGCGAGAAAATCGGAGAGACCCTATACCTTATCTCGGATGAACCCTACAGGAGAATCATATACGACGGCATCGAGGTTCCGAGCATCTTTAATGTCTACAAGGACAGTTTTGTCGTCAACTCTTTCTCAAAAGACCTCTCCTTGCCGGGCGAAAGAATCGGATATGCCGCCGTCAATCCGGGGGTCTCAGATAAGGACATGATTGTCGCGGGAATGGTGCTTTGCAATCGGGTTTTGGGATATGTCAATGCGCCGGCACTGATGCAGAGAGTGGTGGCGGAACTGCTTGAAGACAGTGTAGACATGGCGGAGTATCAGAAAAAAAGGGATATGCTCTGTGAGGGGTTGGCGGCATGCGGGTATGAATTCAACAAACCGGGCGGGGCCTTCTACCTTTTCCCAAAGACTCCGATAGAGGATGACGTGGAATTCGTTCGAATGCTTCAGGAGGAGAATATACTGACCGTGCCCGGCAGCGGCTTTGGCGGACCCGGGCATATGAGAATCGCCTATTGCGTGGATGACAAAACAATCGAAAAGGCCATCCCCGGGTTTGAAAGGACCATGCAAAGGGTGAAGGCGTAGCGTCGGATCCGTGCTATATATAATAGCACAGCGAATTTATTGATTTTAAAGGAGAATAAGATGTACTCCAAAATGCTTTCTTTGAGATTTCCGGCAAAGGTGGTCAACGAACCTGTGGTTGTCAACCTGGTCAGAAAGTTCGATCTTTCATTCAACATCCTTAAGGCCACAATCTATCCTCGAAAAGAGGGTTTCATGGTGCTCGAGTTAAGCGGAGAAAAGAAGAACTTCCAAAGGGGGGTTCGATACCTGAAGAGTATGGGGTTGAAGGTTGAGAACATTGGACAGGATATAAGACGGGATGAAGAGGCATGCTTTCAATGCGGAGCCTGCACAGCTGTTTGCCCGACCGGCGCACTCCATATCGAAAGACCGGAGATGGCCGTTTTATTCGACAAAGATAAATGCAGTGCCTGTGAATGGTGTGTGATGGCCTGTCCGGCTCAAGCCATGGAAGTCAAGTTCAACAAGGTCTTGCTCTCTTAGTCGTTCTTGCCAGATAACCTTCTTGCTCATTGTCTATGTGCCATTCGTTTGAAATTCCCCCGAAAAGTCCGGTTGGCAGCAGACTTCTATTCAAGTATTGAGTGGTTAAATGGTAATTCAATGAATCTGATCCACTCCACCAGGGGACCACTCAACGACTCGCCGAATTTTTATGACCACTAAATCCTTCAAAATCATAACCCTCGGATGCAAAGTCAATCAGTACGAATCTGTCCACATAAGGGAGGCGCTCCTAGGGGAGGGATATAGGGAAGTCGATAAAAATAAAAAAGCGGATATCGTACTCGTCAATACCTGTATCGTCACCCAGAGGGCGTCCTACCAATCCAGACAAGCCCTCAGACGTGCCATCAAAGACAACCCCTCAGCAATGACCGGGGCTGTCGGGTGTTATGCACAGGTCTTTCCCGAAGAACTCTCAGCAATCGACGGCCTTGGTATTATCGCCGGCAATACATCAAAAGGGGCCATAGCCGAGATCCTCAGAGAAAATGGGCACAGGGATTCATTATTCTGTGCGTCGGAAGATTTCTCGCAAGATACACCCTTTGAGATGCTTCCTGTAAAGGGATTCTCCGAAAAAACACGGGCCTTTTTGAAGATACAGGACGGGTGCGACGCCTTTTGCAGCTACTGTATTGTCCCCTATGCAAGGGGCCCCCTGAGAAGTCTTGATGCCGGACAGGTGGTATCGAGCCTGAGGACACTCTCTGAAGAGGGATACAAGGAAGTGGTCCTGTCCGGCATACACCTTGGAAAATATGGCGTTGATCTGGATGGGGACACGGATCTCATCCATTTACTCAGTCGTATTGGCGTCGAGCGTCTGCCTCTGAGAATAAGATTAAGCTCCATCGAACCCAATGAGATTGAAGAGGATCTTGTTGCCATGATGGCCGAAGGAGACTGGCTTTGCAGGCACTTTCATATTCCCCTGCAAAGTGGTGATGACCTCGTCTTGGAAAAGATGAACCGGCATTATTCTGCGCGGGACTTTGGAAAACTCGTTGAGTTGATCCACAAAAGAATGCCCTTGGCCGCAATCGGCGTCGACACCATGGCGGGATTCCCCGGGGAAGATGATAGGGCCTTTCAAAATACCTACAATCTTGTCAGGGATTTACCCGTATCCTACCTCCATGTTTTCCCCTTCTCTCCCAGGAAAGGCACACCCGCAGAACGTTTTAAAGAAAAGATCCATGAAAAAACCATTAAGGAGAGGGCAACCAAACTCAGAGATCTTGGGCAACAAAAACGGGAATCCTTCTATCGCTCCTGCATAGGAAAAGAATTCAAGGTTCTTGTTCAGGGATGGTGTCAAAAGGAGAAAATGACCATGGAGGGAATTACCGACAATTATCTACCGGCCACATTCGTCTCAGGAAGTAACCTCAGAAACCAGATTGTCCCGCTGGGAATAGAAAAGGCTAACAGCACGGGGGTCTTTGGAACGATAAAAGCCCGCAAAGGTTTAGCGTGAGACAGCCCTTGTCTCGAACTTCAAGGCTTGTCGCAACAGACGCTGTTTGGTCTTGAAAAGAAAAGGACTGAGGCTTACATGGTAGGTATGAGGGTTGCGAAAGCGCTTGTAGGCATCATCCAACTCTTTAAGGTTTTTCTGGGCATGTTCCCGGATCTTATGAAGGGAAGGGCTTTTGTAAATCAGCTTGCCCTTTTGAAATATCGGCGCCAGTAGTTCACGCCTTTTGAAATGTTTAGGGTATCTCTTGGTAATGTGCGTGTACATGGGGTGATGCGCCCTGAACCATCGTTGCTCGGGAATCTCCTCTTCATCCAGAAAGATCACGTCGCCTCTCATTTGCCCCCTCCGGTCGTACATCCTAACTACCTTTTTCATGCCCGGATTGGTTATCTTTTCGGGATTATCGGATCGCTTGATTTTTGGGAGCATTCGTTCCCCCTTTTCATTAAGGGCGGTCAGTTTGTAGACCCCTCCCAATGCAGGGCACGAAAAAGCCGTCACGAGCCGGGTACCGACTCCCCACATATCCACTTGGGCGCCCTGCCTCTTAAGGCTCTGCATGATCCATTCGTCAAGATCACTCGAGGCCGCGATGCTTGCATCCGGAAACCCGCTTTCATTCAATATTTTGCGGGCCTCTTTGCTAAGGTAGGCCAAATCGCCACTGTCCAGTCGAATACCTCGGAGGTCATGTCCCTTTTTTTTGATCTCCTTTCCAACTTGTGCCGCGTGAGGCACGCCGGACTTTAGCGTATCATAGGTGTCAACAAGAAAGAGACAGGCATCGGGGTACACCTTGGCATATTCTCTAAAGGCCTCAAGTTCATTAGGGAAACTCTCAACCCACGAGTGGGCATGGGTTCCCTTTACGGGTATCCCATATAAGCGGCCCGCAAGGACATTGGAGGTCGCATCCACACCGCCGATATAGGCAGCACGAGATGCCATCAACGCGCCGTCAGGGCCGTGCGCCCGCCGAAGTCCGAAATCAATAACGGGATCCCCCTGCGCAGCCCAATGCACGCGAGCGCCCTTTGTCGCAATGAGTGTCTGAAAATTCATGATATTCAGTAACGTTGTCTCAAAGAGCTGAGCTTCGGGCAAGGGTGCGGTCACTCTAAGCAGCGGTTCATGGGGGAAAACCACGGTCCCTTCGGGGATGGCCCATAGATCCCCGGTAAACTTGAAGCCTTCAAGATAGTCGAGGAAGGTCTTTGGGAAGATACCCAAACTCTTAAGATAGGACAGATCGTCCGGGGTGAAGCGAAGCTTCCGAATGTACTCAATGACATCCTCAAGGCCGGCAAGTATGCAATACCCACCTTCATCGGGGATTTTTCGGAAGAAATAATCGAAATTCGCCCACTGTTTGCTTTTGCCCCTTTGGACGTACCCGCCGACCATCGTGAGTTGATAAAGATCAGTCAGTAAAGCCCATTTTGACCACATCGCTTATTCTCCTGAACG
>CAYWMP010000047.1:0-7321 GCA_964459445.1 uncultured Desulfobacteraceae bacterium | reverse complement strand
CCTTGCTCCCAACCATGACGGGATTGATGTCGATTTCCTTGATCGTCGAAAAGTCGTTCAGTAATTGGGAGAGTCTTACCAAGGCATCGGCAATTCCATCGACATCCCAGGGTCGTTCACCCCGCATCCCGGAGAGGATCTTGTGTCCTCTGATTTCATGAATCATCCGGCCGGCTTCGTTAAGATCGATAGGCGCGACACGCCAGACAACATCCTCCAGGGCTTCCACAAAGATGCCACCGAGGCCGAATAGGATTACAGGGCCAAAAACCGGATCCTGCTTTCCACCCAGGATCACCTCACGCCCGTTGCTCACCATCCTTTGAATCAGGACTTCGAGATCATCGGTTCCCGTAAGGGCTTTGAAATCATTGAAAACAGCTTTGACACCTTCCTCGGAATTGATATCCAGCCTGACCGCCCCGGCATCGGATTTATGGGAGAAGTGGGGTTTGTTGATTTTCATGACAACGGGCGCTTGGATGTCGCGCCATAACCTAAGCGCACCATCCTGGGACCTTGCCAAAGCATAATCAGGAACCTTGAATCCATAGGTCCTTAGCAAATCATTGGCTTCTCCTAAAAAGAGATGACCGCGTCCTTCGGCCCCTGTCAGGATTTCCCCCGCAGCCCGCGTGTCGATATCTTGAGCGGGTTGCAAATCCGGTGTCACGGGTGTTCTTGATGCCCACTTGTGGGAAAGATAAAAGGCCCGCATTGCGTTTTCAGGTGCTGAGAAGACCGGGATGTTTGTTTGCCTCCTGAGATGATCCAATTCCGCTGATTCAGTAAAGATAAACATTGCAACGGGTTTTTGGTAACGCTCAACCAATTGGGCCACCTTCTTAATCAGGCTTCTGGAGGCCGCTTGTTCGGGTCCCTTAGGGTTGTATCCATGACCCAAAAGCACGCCATCCACATCCTTTCTTTTTAGCAACTGATCAACGATGTATTCATAAAATTCCAAATCAAAGAGATCCCCGAGATCCAACGGGTTTTGTAATCGTATGACATGGGCCCTGAGGCGCGCCTCAATTTTTTTCAGGAATTCCTTAGGGAAAGAGGGAAGATCAAAACCGTAGTGGGCGCAGGCATCGGCAGCGATGACCGCGTGCCCGCCCGAGCGGGAGACGACGGCCAGACGGTTTCCCTTCAAGGGTGGAAGGGTGAGTGATTTTGTATAATCCATCGCGTCGTCCATGGTATTGACGCGCACACAACCGGCCTGTTCAAGGGCGGAATTAACCAAGGTGTCATCAGCGAAAAGTGCAGCAGTATGGGAATGGGCGATCTGCGCACTGGCCTTAAAACGGTTCGATTTGTGGACCAATATAGGCTTTTTGGATTTTGAAGCGATTTCAAGAAAGCGTCTACCGTTTTTAAAACCCTCAAGATAAATAAGGATAATCTTGGTGCCCTCGTCCTGAACATAGAATTCCAGAAGGTCATTTTCATTCACGTTCAGCTTATTGCCCATGGAAACGAACTTGTTGATGCCGATGTTCTCTTCGGCCAAGAATCCCAGATAACTCAATCCAACGCCGCCGCTTTGGGCAAGGATGGAGACGGATCCGGGACGGATATCACCCTGAAGCGGAACAAAGGGCATGACAAGGCCAACCTCCATGTTGATGACGCCTATGCCGTTGGGCCCAATGAATCGAATATCGAATCGTTGGGCGATTTCAAGACAGGTCTGTTCGATAGCTTTGCCTTCTTCACCCATTTCAGAAAAGCCGCTTGACTCTACGACCACCCATTTAATCCCTTTGCGGCCGCATTGTTCAAGAATCCCGGGTATGGTCTTGGCGGGGGTCAGGATAATAGCCACATCGATTTCCCGATCAATGTCTTCCAGGGAATGGTGTATCTGCTGTCCAAATACAACACCCTCCCTGGCCCCTACGGAGAGTATTTCTCCTTGAAACCCGAACCTCAGGCAGTTCATCACAATGACCTTGCCGAGATTGTTCTGTCCCGGGGAGACGCCGACGACCGCGATATTTCTGGGGTAGAAGAAGTTTGAGAATTGGTTATTATCGGTCATGATCACCTCTTTCGCTTTCTTTGTTTCCTTGCCTCTTCTTTCCAACTCTTCCGTTTCTTTCCTTTGGCACGTCTGGATAAATCCGGATCCCTGTTAGGATCAAGTAAAAAAGTGCCGGCACCAAGCGCGACCTGCTTCTCGACCGGTTCCGTCTTTGGCCTGGCTAAGGATTTTGCGGGCTCTTTGGGCAAGGGTGGACCTTGGATGAATTTGGGAGGTACATCCCTAGCCAGATAAAGGTCACCAAAGGCACAAAAGAAGAGGCCCTTTTCTTCGGCAGATCGGGCAGAGACTTCCAACATGACCGGATTTTGATCGCGTCGTTGTCCGATTCTCAAGGCCATGTCCCTATCAGGCGTGAGGGTGATCAGGCCTGTCTGGGTTGAACGCAATCCTTTTTCAAATATGTGGGCGTGCGCTCTTCTTCTAACGGCTATAAAGAGAATCGTAGGAATTGAAGGAGAGGGCATCTCCATGTCCAGGTGCCAGCGGCGGTCCATTGTTCGAATCCGGTTATCCTCTGTCTGAAAGAGGGTTCGGTCCTTGCCTAATAGGACTTCGTTAATGTGTCCCTGCCTCACGTATCCCCAGCCTGGCTCTTCGTGCAGAGCCCAAAGGAGTTCCTTAAAAGCGATGAAGCCTTGCGGGTCAGGAACAAGACCAAATTCATCGGGTCTGTGCCCGAGAATATAGACCAAAAGACGGCTGAGATTTTCGACCTTGTGCTGATTTTTCTTAGGCAAATCAAGGTACCTTCAAAAGTAACACTTTGGCCACTAAGGCACTAAGCCACCAAGATTATGATCTAATTTTCTTTAATACCGTATCCTTGTTTGAGTCTGCGTGTCTTTGTGGCTGAGCTGTTACTCTTAAGACAAAATAACCACTTAATCTATAACCCTTAGACTTCCTTTGTCAATTAAGGGCTTGGCAAATAGGAAAAGTCACGGCAACTGTGCCCGCCCAAATCGCTTCTCTTCTTTGTCTGCTTTTTTATTGGCGAAAAATGGGAATTTTTGCAATGGTAGTGATAGAATTCTACTGAAAATCAGACAGTATCAAGACACAATAACAGGACGAGGTAAAAGAGATGGGCGATGATCATGACTCAAAATCCTCTCCAAGGTTAGGTGGGCCCGAAACTCAAGGTCCGGAGAAGCCTATGTTTGAGGCGTCTGAAAAGGCCGCGAATGATGCCGCAATAAGTCGTTTTGAACAAGCAACCGTTGCTTCAATGGCGCCTCCCTATTCAAAACACCGAGATGCCCTTATTCTGATTGTCGCGGCCGTTATCCTCGTTGCCTTTCTGATTGGCGGTTATTTTATTCTCAGGCAATCGGAAACGGTTCTTCAGAAGCTTGTCAAAGATCCAGTTGGGACTGTGACAAAACTCTTCAGAGGGTATCAGATGTATGAAGTCTGTGAATCATACCTCAAAGAAAATGAGACCCGTTTCCACCAAATGATGGGAAAGGACGTCGGTTATAGGGTCATCAACCAGGAGGTTAGAGTCGTCAATAGAAGAAAAACAGCCACCCTCACCATACGGGCCCAGGGCAGCGCAGGCCGGGGTGACATCTTTTTCAGGCTCCAGAAAAGTCGAGGAAGGTGGCGCATCGAATCTGTGGCGATTAGGACGGGTAAAGGGAAATATGAAAGGCTGTACCCTTCTAAGAAATCCACTTGAAATAAGGTATGATGGTCCAATTCTGCTTCAGTGGGATGGAAACGGACGATATCAAAAATATCCGTAGACAATTCCAGAAAAAATATCTATATTCCAGACCTTTGAATTTGGGCCACCGTAGCTCAGTTGGTAGAGCACCTCACTCGTAATGAGGATGTCTGCGGTTCGACTCCGCACGGTGGCTCCAGACCAGACACCATAAGGCATGCATTTGACACGCCTGATTAATGCAGATCGGCCTTGTTCCTCATCGATTTCTTCGAACTAACCGATGTAGATACGCCTTTTTTCTATTAGATTGTAGTATGCCCGCATTGCCTCTTTTCCCTTGTGTCAATCCTATGTACATTTTTTAGAATAGGCGCGTGAT
The DNA here is from genome assembly GCA_964459445.1 of uncultured Desulfobacteraceae bacterium. Taxonomy (GTDB): domain Bacteria; phylum Desulfobacterota; class DSM-4660; order Desulfatiglandales; family HGW-15; genus CAYWMP01. Next base: position 3,217 of record CAYWMP010000047.1, on the reverse strand, counting down.
TCGCCAAGGATTGCCTTGTTCCTCGAAGCGCCCTATATTTAGCTATGGGAAAATCAGCCGTCATCTCCCGAAGCCTCGTCATAAACGCCGTTCCAGAACGGATTTGGAGTGCTGTCACAGATTCCGATCGATTCAACCGTAAGTCCGGTTTACCCTCGCTTACCACGATGATGGAGCGGGATTCCGATGACCTCAATGTCCCTGCGGCTCGCATCAAAGTTCTTGGTATACCTATAGCCACACAATCCGATCCGGTAATCGAATGGGAACATCCTCGGTGGTTTCGCCGAGAGCGCCGCTTCTCCGGAGGTCCTTTTCATCATTTAGTCTCGAGTCAGGAATTGAATCCCAGCAAAGATGGCACGGAAGTCAGGTATACACTCGAAGTTCACCCCCGCGGAATATTTCGTTATGCCCTTCCGCTTTTGAAGTTCATCATTGGAAAGAAGATAGAAGGTTATCTTAGGTTACTCTCGGAAGAAGTCCCCATTGATGAGCCTCTCGATTTCCAGTTGGGCGACAAACTTTCAATAATGGATCGGAGATACCTTGACCGCCGGTTGAAAAACCTGGCACGCTTTCACTTCGAACCTGAACTGGTTAAAGGGGTGAGTGAGTGGCTGGAACATGCCCCCGACGCGGATCTGCATAGAATACGACCGTTGGCAGTGGCCAAAAGACTGGAAATGGATGAAACTGAAATTTTAGGCTTCTTCCTGGCAGGTTCGACTGAGGCGCTGTTCGATCTGCATTGGGATGTAATTTGTCCCAACTGCCGCGGTGTGCCAGACTCGAGAAGGGATCTCAAAAACATTGCAGAAGGTTACCACTGTGCTACCTGCCGACTGGATTTGCGCGCAGACTTTGATGAAGCTCTTGAGGCGACATTTTCGCCGCATCCGGCACTGCGGAAGGTCGACACCAAGGAGTATTGCTACGGCTCTCCGGCACAAACGCCGCATGTGCTGGTGCAGCTGCGACTTAAACCGGGAGAGCGACGCACCATCGATAATCAGCCAAAGGGTTGGGTCGGTTATTGGGTGATGCCGCAGAAGTTGCGGGGTGGTTTTGAATTGGAATCTGGGACGTCGCGGATAATAAAAATTGATGAAAGAGATGTGTATTTTGTCGACAAGAGGCAAGACGTCACAGGGCTTACAATTGAGAATTCCGCTTCCGTCCCGGTCTTGTTTCAGCTGCAATCGACAGTCTACAGCACCAATGTGCTGACAGCGGTGCGCCTGACCAGCCTGCAGGATTTTCGGGATCTGTTTGCCGCACAGTTGTTGTCGCCGGATGTAAAGCTGGCAGTGAAGCATTTGACCTTTGTTTTTACTGATCTTGAAGGATCGACCGCTATGTACACCGATCTCGGCGATTCGCCTGCATTTGACAAAGTTAACAGGCATTTTCAGGTTATGCGTGAGGCTGTCAAAGGGCATCAGGGGGGTATTGTAAAGACGATCGGTGATGCGATCATGGCGGTATTCGTTGATCCGGTGAAAGCGCTCAAAGCAGCTTTTGAAATGCAGGCGGGAGTGCGCGAATTGAAATTGGTGCTGAAAATCGGGATGCATGCTGGATCGTGTATCGCGATTACACAGAACGAGATACTCGATTATTTCGGCACCACTGTCAACACTGCGGCCCGCATTGAAAGTCAGAGTCACGGCGATATCGTTATGAGCGAAGCACTTTACAATCTGCCGGGAGTTTCTCAGGTAGTGGCAGGAATGGGGGTGGATATCGAAAATGATACAGCCGAACTCAAAGGTTTGAGGCCAGATGTCAAATTAGTCAGGTTGGTGCGTTAGTTTAACGGGAGGGTTGATATGTGCGATTAGCGAACATCCTTCTCCAGCCCGTTGTTATAAAGTATTGATTTTTTTGTGATTTATTGCGGTGACATAATCCGTGAAAATTTGTACATTATGTACAATAATTACATTTGGTACGAATAGATTCTCCGGTCCCATGGGAGGTGATTAAGATGTTAAGAAAAATCAGCACGGCGGACGCCAGAAAAAAACTGGCTAATATTGTGAATAGGGTCGCTTTCGGCAAAGAGGCATTTGTCCTCACACGGCGTGGTGAGGCACTGGCAGCATTGGTCTCGGTCGAAGATCTGAAGCTGCTCCAGGAAATAGAGGAGCGCATGGACGTGGATGACGCAAGGCAGGTCCGTGCCGAAACGGAAGAAACGGTATCCTGGGAGGAGCTTAAAAAGGAGCTTGGTCTGTGACCTTCCGTATAGAATTTACCAAATCTGCGGCTAAGGCCCTCAAAGCCATTCCAAAAACAGCTCAGAAAAGGATTGCAAAAAAGATTGAAAACCTGGCCACAAGCCCTCCCGATTCAACGAAAACAAAGATGATGGGAAACAACCCATTTCATCGATTGAGAGTTGGAGATTATCGAATTATCTATGAAATCCAAAAATGAGATCCTCTTGATCATCATTCTCAAAATCGGACATCGTAAGGTGGTGTACCGCCGCCTTTCTTAGGCCTCGATTCTTCCTCATTTCTATTTTAGTCTTATAACGCTGCGGATCACTGCCGGTGTTAAGCGTAGCGAAACAACGGTCTGGTGCAATGATAGGTTGGCCATCCGATTACTTCTTGGGGAAATACTTTACACCGCCTATATTCTTAAAATCTGAATCTTGAGTCCAAAGGGTAGCGGCGAATTCTTTTGCTGTTGCGAGAATAATACTGTCAGCCATTGGAAGATTATGTTCCAAACTTAGTTTTGAGGCCGCAATCGCCAGTAAAGATGTTAGGTCCACAACCGTTCCTTTTCGCATAGCAACGGCTGCTTGTAATGCTTCATTCTCACTGGACTCTCGAAGAACTACCTTAAAGACCTCATATATCGTTACCGTTGGTACAACAAGCGAAGCCGTGTCATTCAAAGGGCCTAAGAAATGTTTGGCATTCGGCTCATCCGCAAAATATGAAAGCCAACCAGAAGAATCGACAATATTCATACTCTATCTTCCTCTCGTTCGAACTCAGTATTTATGCCTTTCAAAAACCCACGCAGGTCTTTAATATTTCGTTCTGGAATAAGTTCGATCCGCCCGTCATATTCTATAACCTGCATTTTTTGACCAGGGCGAAGATGTAATGCCTCCCGGACTGCCTTTGGTATAACGACTTGATATTTTGGCGATACGGTTACAGTTTGCATGTCAATACCTCCATCGATAGAAATG
>CAYWMP010000046.1:0-34097 GCA_964459445.1 uncultured Desulfobacteraceae bacterium | reverse complement strand
CAATCGAAATTGTTCGACTCATTTAGTCAAACAATCGGGACGTAAGGAGCTAAAGGGATGCAATATTAGAGTAGAAAGGAAACCAAGGGAACATGGATCTTGACCGATTGAAAAAGCAATTAGAATTTGTTCTCGAAATCGACAAACTCAAAACCGTCCTGAGACAAACTCTCTTGACGGATCGTTCAAGGCAGGAAAATTCCTCAGAGCATTCATGGCATCTGGCGCTATTGGCGATGGTGTTGTCAGAGTATGCCAAAGAAAAGATCGATCTATTGCAGGTCCTCAAAATAGTCTTAGTCCATGACCTGGTGGAGATCGATGCGGGAGATACCTACTGTTACGATGATGATAGGTTAGAAGATCAAAAGGAGAGGGAGATCAAGGCCGCGGATCGAATCTTCAATCTCCTCCCAAGTGACCAGGCAGAGGAATTTCGCGGTTTATGGGAGGAATACGAGGCCCAAAAAACCCCGGAATCTCTATTTGCTGCTGCTCTGGATAGGCTTCAGCCTGTCATGAACAATTACCACACCCAAGGGGAAACCTGGAAAAAGAATGGTATACAACTGCATCAAGTGATTGCGAGAAACCAAAAGATGGGAGAGGGCGCTCCGGAACTTTGGGAACAGGCAAAGGGTCTCATTGATGATGCGGTCGCAAAGGGTTGGATATTGTCCTAAATCCCCAGATCCGTTTTTTGTTCCCTTTATAGAAAAGACTGAAGGGTGTTTTTCATAGCACTCGACATGAGGAGCCAAATGCCACAAATAACTTTTGAAACCACCCAGGATTTTGCACGACAACTTGACAAAGAAGATGAATTGGCATCCTTCAGAGAGGATTTCTTTGTCGCTGATTCGGATCTGATCTATTTGGATGGAAATTCTCTCGGTCGCTTGCCTCAAGACACCATCCAAAGAATGCGGGATGCGGTTGAGATCGAATGGGGCCAGGAACTCATCCGGGGGTGGAATATGGACTGGTACGAGGCACCCGGTAGGGTTGGAGAAAAAATCGCACAATTGATCGGTGCAGGCCCGGGACAGACTGTGGTCAGTGATTCTACATCTATAAACCTCTTCAAGCTGGTGATGGGCGGTCTAAAGATGCGGCCGAACAGTATGCGCATCGTAAGCGATGTGCTGAACTTTCCAACGGAACTGTATGTCCTGCAGGGCGCGGTTGATCTTTTGGGAGGCAACCGCGAATTGACACTGGTCCCATCGGAAGACGGCATTACCGTGGATCAACAGACCCTACTGGATCGGATCGATGAGCAAACGGCCCTCGTCGCGTTGTCGCTGGTGGCATTCAAGAGCGGTTATTACTATGATGCAGTAGCAGTGACGAAACGGGCCCATGAGGTCGGAGCGCTGGTTTTGTGGGATCTTAGTCACGCAGCCGGTGCAGTCGAGGTGGCACTGGATGCCTGGGGCGCAGATATGGCCGTGGGCTGTACCTACAAGTATCTCAACGGCGGCCCCGGTGCACCGGCATTTCTATATGTGGGCCGGGGCCTTCAGGAAGAAATGCTCTCTCCCATATGGGGATGGTTCGGTCAGCAGGCACCCTTTAATTTTGATTTGGATTACAGGGCCTGTGAAGGTATCAACCGCTTCCTGGTTGGTTCACCTCCCATCCTATCGATTTTGGCCATGGAATCGACCCTTGATTGCCTGTTAGCGGCAGGCATGGAGCGTATCCGCAAAAAATCCGTGCTCCTGACCTCCTATCTCGTTCAATTGGTAGACACGGTGCTGAAACCGCTCGGCTTTACCTTGGGCTCTCCCCGCGATCCCTCCCAAAGGGGTTCTCACATAAGCATAAAACACAAATTGGCCTATCAAATATGCCAAGCGCTTATAGAGGAGATGGAGATCATCCCTGATTTCAGGGCGCCTGACAATATCAGGCTCGGCCTATCTCCCCTCTATACATCCTTTTCAGAAGTCTGGGAGGCGATTGATCGCATTCGGCAGGTTATGGATGATGGACGACATTTACGCTACCCGACCGAAAGGGCGGCGGTGACTTGAAACCTATTACCCCAATTGGCCCAAGAAGGGCTCAATGGGTCATGATGTCAGGTTTCAGTGTTCAGCGCTGCCACTTGCCGCCGAAGCGGCCAGTTTGATCAAAAAAATGACTCCAGCAATGCGTAGTCAGATACGAGGTTTCAGCAATCTGCACCTGCGTTCCTGACACCCGAAACCTGAAACCTATGATTACTTGACGAGCTTAAGCACTTCTCTAAAGGCGTTTGTCCCGGCCTTCTCCAAAAGCTCGTAAATTACCATCTCCGTGGAAGTAATCGTCACGCCGCTCTGAAGAATTCTGTGTATGGCCACATCGCGGTTATGGAGGGATCGGGAGGAGATGGCATCGCTCACGACATGGACTGTGTGGCTGGCCAGGGCATGAATGGCAGTTTGGGCCACACAGATATGGGCCTCCACACCTGCAATAATCAAGGCGTTTCTTTCTAGCTGCTTAAGCTCATCAACAAATGATTCAGCTTTAAAGCAATTGAATTCCAGCTTGGTGATCGTTTTAAGACCCGCCAGATGTTCACGGATCTCCGGTAGCGTGCTACCGAGGTTTTGCTGTTCGGTGATGACCACCGGCAGGTCTACAATTCGCGCGAATTTGACCAGCTTGACCACGTTGTCGATAATCATTTCCTTCTCCGCAATAACGGGCACAAGCCTTTCCTGCATGTCTATTATTACCAGGACAGAATCATCGATACTGAGCAATCCTAACTTTGGCGCTGTCATATCATTCACTAGATAGCTCCTTTCACTCGCCTATTCCTTATCCAGGATTTCTCTTATTTTTTTTGATAGGCCCTTTATGTCAAAAGGTTTTTGAATAAAGCCGTCGCATCCGCGATTTAGGATTTCAGTGGCTTTTCCATCTATACTGTAGCCGCTTGAAAGAAGAACCTTTACATCAGGATCAATATCTCTCAACTGGTCGTAGACCTCGCCACCGCTCATATTCGGCATAATAATATCGAGGATCACCAGGTCAATCTCCTCTTTGTTCGATTCGTAAACATCTATCGCCTCTTGTCCTCCGCCAGCCAAAAGGACCTTGTACCCCAGCTTTTTCAAGAATTCCCGACCGACGTCGAGGATCATGTTCTCATCGTCCACGAGTAGTATGGTTTCAGAGCCTTTGATTTCTTCCTTTTCAATTTCCTGTACTTCCTCAACTTCCCTTTCGGTTGCGGGAAGATAAATATCAAACCGTGTGCCTTCACCCTTTTCGCTGAACACATCAATCATGCCGTCGTGATTCTTAACTATGCCGTAGGCGGAAGCCAACCCAAGACCGGTTCCCCTTCCCATCTCTTTGGTCGTGAAGAAAGGTTCAAATATCCGTTCCTTGGTCCTTTTGTCCATGCCCAAACCCGAGTCGGAGACAGAAACTCTCAGATACTTTCCAGATGGCAATTGGTATGCGTTGACGTCATTTTCGTCCAGGATAACGTTTTGAGTTTCAAGAAACAGTTCACCGCCACCGGGCATGGCATGCCAGGCATTTACAAAGAGATTCATCAGAACCTGCTCAATCTGTCCTTGGTCAGTTTCCGCAGTCCATAGGTCAGGTTGGTATTTTTCATGGATTGCTATCTCCTTTTTCGTCCTTCCAAACATCCTCGCGGTATTTCTGATAAGATCGTTGAGGTCGCTGGGCTTGACCTCGTACTTGCCGCCCCTGCCAAAGGCCAGGAGTTGCTTTGTGAGATCGGCACCGTTTCTCACAAACTGTTCAATATTTTTTAATCTCTCAAAGTCGAAATCGGAAGGGTCCTTCTCATGAAGCATCAGGGAGGCATTACCCTGAATGCCCATCAAAAGGTTATTGAAATCATGGGCGATTCCCCCGGCCAAAGTGCCGACGGCCTCCATTTTTTGCGCCCTGAGGAATTGTCTCTCAAGGCGCTTCGTCTCGGTTATTTCCCGGGCGATGCCGCAGATGCCGTGGATCTTGCCCGATGCATCCCGCATGGGGACCTTGATAGAATGGAGGGTATGCAGACCGCCTGAAACATCTATTGTAGACTCTCTCTCAATGACCTCGCCCTTGATCACCCGGGCATCGACTTCCCTGATTTCATCAGCGGTTTCCTGATCGTAAATGCTTTCAGCCGTTTTTCCGATCAATTCGGATGCCTTGACGTCATGGAGTTTTTCAAAGCCGGGATTTAGAAGGACATACTTAAAATCGAGATCCTTGATGTAAATGACATCCTGAGCCGTTTCGAAAATGGCCCTGAATCGACCCTCACTTTCCCTTAGATTCTTTTCAGCCTGAAACTTTTCCTCCCTTAGCCTGACGGTTTCGAAGACCCTTTCAAGCAACTTGACCAACTCCACCGGGCGAACGGGTTTCTGTAAGTAGTGGAAGGCACCCTGTTCCAATGCCGACAGGGCCGAGTCCAAGTCGGCATAGGCTGTCATCATGGTGCAGATACAATCCGGGTTTACCTCTTTGAGCCGGCCAAGAAGGGTCGTACCCGGGCCGTCGGGTAGCTTTATGTCCAAGAGAGCTGCTAAAGGTTTTTCTTGTTTGGCAAGATCGAGGGCCTCCGAACACGTAGCCGCAGAAAAGGGAATATATCCTTCATCCTTGAGGATGTCCTTTAGGTTGTCCCGGAGGTCAGGATCGTCATCTACAACGAGTACCCTTTTTGAATTCATAGATCTCCCGTTTCCGGCTTTTTGTAGGTGCCGTCCTTTTTGGCAGCATAGACTTCCTTTAAAAGTTTTAATAGCTGGGCGAGATCGAGGGGCTTGGGGAGGCAGGTATAGGCATTCTCATCCAAGGTCTTGCGGATAATGTGGCGCATCTCTTCTTCAAACCCCGTCATAATGATCGTGACCAGATTGGGCTGCAATTTTTTTACTCGGCGATAGACCTCCAAGCCGTTTAGATTCGGCAACTTCATATCGAGGAGGAGAACATCGTAGGTCTTATCTTCGGCCATAGCGATCGCCTCTTTGCCGTCGCATGCCAGGGCAACGCTATATCCCTCCTGGCTAAGTTGATCACTTAAATTGTCACATAATGCCTGATCATCGTCTGCAACAAGTATGCATGCATTATTCCCATTTTCCAAAGCCTTTTCGATAGCCGCAATGAATTTCCCCATGTCCAGAGGCTTGTTGAATATGGCACAGGCGCCTTCGTCTTGAGCCCTATCGATCAAATCGTCCAAGGAATAGGCTGTGAACAAAATCACTTTTATATCTGGATTCCCTTCTTTCATTTTGATGAAACTTTCTACCCCATTCATACCGGGCATCTTTACGTCCATCAAAATGATATCAAAGGGTTCGGTCCCGGCGAGAGACACGGCATCTTCGCCATTGGAGGCTGTGACGACCTGAAAACCCTCAAATTCCAAAATGTCTTTTGTCGTATCCACGAAAGCTTCGTTATCATCCACCAGTAAGATGCGGTTCTTCATCTCTTCCTCCTATTGAACTCAGGGGCTTCGCCCCAATTGGAATGTTGGATGATTGGAATTATGGAACAATGGGTTCTGGGAAAATGGAGAAGTGGGTAACTGGTAGAATTACTCTAGACAAGGAAGTCAAAAGTACTAATGAATCGGAAACCTCCTTTAAGAACCGCCATTCCATTATTCCACTATTCCATGTATGAGACAAAATAGCCAATTCTCATTAAATATCTATAGTTTCAATAAGTTGCATAATCTCTGAGACGTATAGTTATGACAACGCATTGTAATCACAAAAGAGCCTAATTCCAATAGGATAGCAGTCATCATTTCAAATAGTCACCCATTTCAAGTGGTCCAATTCATTTCATTGCAGGAACCCCGTTCGAAGGTCCAAGGTTTCAGAAACACCTGTGCCGGCGTTTTCGCTTTGGGGTTGGATTCGTTCTTACGCGTCTAACTCAATCATCGATCGCTTTCTGCTCTTGCCTTTTCAATCGGCATCGATACGGCAACCCTGGTCCCCTGATTGGGTTCGCTTTCCAAAGACACGGACCCTCTGTGTTCATTAATAATCTTTTGGACATTGGCCAGACCTAGGCCTGTACCTCGGGCGCGTGTGGTGAACAAAGGTTCAAAGGCGCTCTGGGCCGTACCTTCATCCATCCCAATGCCGTTGTCTTCCACTTCGATGATGACCTCTCCGGCCGTTTCTTTGGTTCGGACAAAGATGTGCGGCGTGTAAGCTTCTTTTTCCTTTTTTCTTTCCATTTCTCCAATGGCCTTCAGAGCGTTATCGATTAGATTGACTATGACACGGTGCATTTTGTCCTGGTCGATCACGACCCAAGGGAGGCCTGGGGACAGTTCTTTTGTTAGGCTCAAATCCTTGGCCTCTAATATCTCATCGACCACCTGCGCCAGCCACGGATTGATATCGGTCTCAATTTTCTGCGCCAAGCGTCCCCTGGTATACTCAAGGAGGTCTTCCACGATAGAATCACAGAGTCCGACCTGGTCTTCAATTCTCTGAAGGTGTTTTTTTGTCATTTCGTCCGATTCTGAATCACGATGCCGCAAATAATAGGCGGAGGTTCGGATGACGCCGAGTGGATTTCGCAATTCATGGCTGACGGTGGCAGTAAGCTGCCCCAAAACCGACAACCTTTCTCGCTTTACGAGTGCTTCCTGAGCCTCTTTCAACTCTCTTGTTCGTTCCTCGACTAACTCTTCAAGGCGATCTCTGTGTTTCGCGAGTTCATCTTCTGCGAGTTTCCGGTCCGTGATATCTTCAGCTATTCCTGCTATCCGCACGACCTGCCCATAATCGTCCCCTATGGCAAAGCCTCTATCCGATACCCAACGGATCTCACCGTCCGGCCGGAGGATTCTGTACTCCCTGGATTCACCTCCTCCGGTTTCGGCAATTTTGATGAAAGACTCCTGTGCATAGGGGATATCGTCGGGGTATATGCTCCTGCCCCACTCCTCATAATTGCCATAGACCGTTTCTCGTGAGCGGCCCCAGACTTCCTCGAAGGCCGGACTTACGTAAATAACCTTTTGTTCTTTCCAGTCAAACAACCAGAAGACTTCACGGATTGTTTCGGCCATCTCTCTAAAACGTTCCTCACTCTCCTTAAGAGCCTCGGCAACCAGCATACGCTCTTTGGTTTCCGACTGAAGGTCGTGGTAGGCTTTTGAAAGTTGAGCGGCTCGACGAATATTCGTGAAAAAATAGATGGCCGCAATAGCCGTGCAGGCCACTAACAATGAAAAAAGGCCCCAGGGTTGCCATGTTGTTCGTGCAGAAATAAAGGCAGGCGTTGGGGTGCACAAAATCAACCATTGTCGTCCGGCCACGTCCAGGGTTTGGGTATGGCGGAGATCTATCTTTTGCATGATGTCTTCGATATCAGGTTTTCTTATCGGATTCCGGCGAATCCTGGAGGGGTGGAAATAAAGGAACTGTTCATTTGAAGGGGCTGAAAGGTCGAGCACAAGGATGTCAATGCCTACTGGCGCCAAATAGATCATAGCCCCTTTTACAATGTCGCGGATCCTGAAAACACCTAGAACAAAACCCTCCAAGTGTTTGCGACGGCTAACAACAGAATTTATGACGCTAGCTTTCTTGTAAACAGGCAAAAAGACTAAGATGCCGAACATTTCACCGGTCTCCTGTACCAGATTGATACGGGATGTGGCGACCATCGTCGCTGAATCACGAGCTTGCTCTAATGCTGACCTGCGGGCCGGATTGGAAGCCAGATCAAATCCCAAGGCTGCCTGATTCCCCTCATAGGGCTCTACAAAATAGACGGGGAAGTACTCTTCCCTCTGCTCGGCCAGGATCATTTGTCCCTGGGCATTCTGCTCCGTGATCTGAAAATGCGGGAAGCCCTCGGATCGTGCTGCCTTTTTATAGGCGTCACGCTGTGACGCGGGTATGCGCGGAATCCATTCGAGTGCTTGAATGCCCGGATGGTGCGATAATAGGGGTTTGACGAACTCCCGAAATTCCAAACGCTCCACCTGCTGAGATGCAGCGTAGAATGCCCCGATCGATTCAAGCACCAGTAAGTTGGGTTCCATGCCCCTGGACAACGCCGAAATGTGATCTTCGGCCTCCTGTTGAAACTCCAGCTCTATTGTACGGTTTTCCCATCTCAGGGCCATGGCAAATACGATACTGGACAATACGAGTCCGGACAGGAGGGTTATTACGACCTGGCGGTATCCGGATCTGGGTCTTTTCCCTACAAAACCCGGACGGGTTCTCATTATGTTCCCGGATTTCGCCGGTTGTTCGCGGGTATCTTTACTTCTGATGCGGCGCTTCATCATTTTGTTTGTCCCTCACAGGTCGGGTGCGACAATTGGTGCGTTTCAAGAACCTCATTTCAATTGGCGTTCTACTCCCACCCTGCTCTCCCCGTTCATCTCGATATTCGCGACTCGCCGGGGGATAGGAAGTTTCTTAAGTCAAGACTAGCGAGGGTAAAGTCATGAAACTGTTAGAGGGCTTTCGATGCCTCATGAATCGCAAGGATAGTGTTGCGCTTCTCTTCTGCGCATAAGGCATTAAATAAAATAATTCCACATTTGTCAAGAAAAATACATTATAATCAAATACTTATACATAAAAGGCCGTCCAGAGCTTTGGATATCTCCATTATTGACTTTTCGGGGCTCTGTAACATAAAGTGTTTGTAGCAATTGCGAAGTCAATGAAAAACAAAACACAGCTTAGGACGTTAGCAGGCGGTTGGTGAAACCTCGAATTTGAAACGTTTTTTTAACAATGGCCATTGAGGGAAGGAGGTAAGGCATGAAAAGAGTATTAAGCGTTGCTTGTTGTATTTTGGTGGTTTTCTTGACAGCAACCATAATCAGCGCCCAAGTCAAAAATCCGGAAACCTATGTATTGGCGGATTACAGAACCGTTGAAACCATTGATCCGGCCGCATCCTATGAGGTGGCGGGATCCATGCGTCTCTGGAACCTGTACGAAACGCTCATCTTTTTTGACGGCTCGTCCACCGAAAAGTATGTCCCACTTCTTGCTGCAGAGGTCCCGACGGTAGAGAACGGGGGTATTTCGAAGGACGGTAAAACCTATACCTTCACTATTCGCAAGGGAGTCAAGTTTCATGGAGGACAGGATCTGACGACTGAAGACGTGGTCTACAGCTTTAAACGGAACATGATTCAGGATCGGGATGGCAGTCCCATGTGGATGCTTTTGGAGGCCCTGACGGGCAAGGGATCTACACGGGACAAAGACGGGAAGATCATCGACGGCATTTTCGACGTTATTGATAAGGCGGTGGAGGCCAAGGGGAATAAAGTCATATTCCATCTGCCAATACCCTATCCTCCCTTGATGAGTATCCTGTGCTATACCGCATCGTCTGTAATAGACAAGGATTGGGCCACCTCCAAGGGATGCTGGGACGGTAATATTAAAAATGCCGCGAAGTACAATAATCCCAAACCCGGGCATGAACCCCTTCAGAACATCGAGAACGGGACAGGTCCCTTTAAACTGAAACTATGGGAACCGGCCAAGCAGTTTGTCTTCGAGCGTTTTGACGGCTATTGGGGCACCAAACCCAAAATCAAAACAGCTATCGTGAAATACGTCAAGGAATGGAGCACAAGGAAACTCCTGCTCCAAAACGGCGATGCCGACCGCGTTGTGGTGGATACGCCCTATGTGCCGGAAGTCCAAGCCATGAAAGGACTCAAGATACACGAAGTCCCCCAACTCGGATTTACAGCGGCCATGTTCTGTCGCAAGATGAATCCTGCGGGCAATCCCAATATCGGGAGCGGCAAACTGGACGGGAATGGTATTCCGTCCGATTTTTTCTCGGATATCAATCTCAGGAAGGCCTTCCTGCATGCCTTCGATCGGGAGACCTATAAACAAGACGTATTTAACGGCCTGGTCATTTTGCCCACCAGCCCGAATGTTGAAGGGCTTCCCTATCATAAGAAAGTGCCTATTTATGAATTCGATCTGAAAAAGTCCGCAGAGTATATGAAGAAGGCCTGGGACGGAAAGCTATGGGAGAAGGGTTTCAAGATGATCATTACCCATAATACGGGGAATGCCATGAGGGAGGCCGCGGCCTGGATGCTGGCTGAGAACGTCATGTCTCTCAATCCGAAGTTCAAGATCGAGGTCCGAAATGTGGAATGGAAGGACTACATTGTCCAGATCCGCAATTTTCAATACCCGCTATTCCTGAGTGGATGGGGGGCTGACTATGCAGATCCTCACAACTTCGTGTATCCCTTCATGCATTCTAACGGATACTATGGAAAACATATGGTTCTAAAAAACGACAAAATCGATGGGTTAAGCGACGCGGGGATAGCAAATGCAGATCCTGCCAAGCGTAGGGAGATCTACTCCAAACTCCAGGATATCTGGTACGAGGACGCAATCGGCGTCCCCCTGTATCAACAGATTGTCGTGAGGGCCTACCGAGACTATGTGCATGGCTTTGTGCCCAATGCCATGTTCACGGACGACAATGAAATCCTGAAGAGATTATGGAAACAATAGAATGACGAAGCTTTCAGGAGGGCTTCGTCACACCTTGATTTCTAGTAAGGAAAACGCCGACGAGCGGGGGCTTGCCGGCGTTTTCTTTTTGCCCTCCTTCGCGAAAGCCACCGATTCCCATCTGGGGATGACCAGTGTAGGGTGTGCCCTTCGAAGCTCCGTCAGGAGCGTAGTAGGGTTGGGGTACGCTTCGGAGGGTTCCGCTCCGAAGCGCTTGATGAAGCCACTAGCCTCAGCTGGCGGAGCTCCACAGGCGTTTGAAAGGCGCGGAACCTGATGTTTGCATACATCACAAGAAGGGCTTTCCTATTAATCTTTGTGTTGTTCGGAGTTTCCGTTCTTCTTTTTGGCATCCTCATGACCTTTAGCCCTGAACGCAGGGCCGCCACCTACGTCAGCTCGCCTCAACAGGCCAAAGACATCCCGAGGCTTATCAAACAGTTTGGATTGGATGACCCCTTCTACATCCAATACGTCCGATGGATGAGGGAGATCCTGAAGGGCAACATGGGGTGGTCCCTTGTGGCCTCACGACCCGTAGGCGAGGCCTTTTGGAACTACTTTCCCATTACCCTGGAGATGAATTTATTCGCTGCGCCGATCGTGATCATATTAGGAATCTGGCTCGGCACGATTTCGGGAATACACCGGGATACATGGATAGACCACACCACAAGAATTTTTGCCATCATCGGATGGTCGTTGCCTACCTTTCTCTTTGCCCTTGTGCTGCTCATGGTCTTCTATGGCTATTTTCAGTTGTTCTCTCCCGGCGTCATCAGTGATCAAATCAATATGCTCATTATTGACAATCCCGACGCCTTCAGGAGGGTCACCGGCCTATACACCATCGACGGCCTTCTTAATGGTCGGTTCGATGTGACCCTGGATGCCCTTAGTCATCTGGTCCTGCCTGTGTCTACCTATGTGATTGTCGTGGTCGCCCTGAATATGCGGGTGATGCGTTCAGGAATGATCGAGGAACTGTCAAAGGATTATGTCATTACGGCCCGTGCCAAGGGCGCAGACAAAAGGACCATCCATATTAGACACGCGAGAAGGAATGCCCTGCTTCCCGTGGTGACTGTGGCGGGCCAGCTCATGGCCATGTCCATGGAGGGAAGCATTGCCGTGGAGGTCGTTTTCAATCGTCATGGCATTGGTTGGTGGCTGGCGGAATCCGCCGTGCAACTGGATATGCCCGTGCTGATGTGTATCTGCCTGTTCATGGGTATCGTGTTTGTGATTACCAATCTCACTCTGGATATCCTTTACGCCTATATCGACCCAAGGATACGGTTAACTTAATAATAAGAAAAATGAGACAAGAGCATCCCAGAATTCGTGAATTCAAGTTCACGCTTTACAGAATATTCCGAAACCCCTCTGCCATTATCGGATTTTCGCTGCTATTGCTATTTACGACCGTAGCGGTTTTCGCCCCCCAGATCGCGCCGCCCAAATATGCACACAATCCCTATTTGATGCCCCACAAGGGATATTCGCCGACGCCGAAACCGCCGAGTGAAAAGAATATCTTCGGCACCACATCCGGGCAGTACGATATCTTCTACGGCGCGGTATGGGGAACCAGGGCGGCCTTTAAGATTGGTCTCTTCGTCGTCAGCATAGCCGCCTTTATTGGGATAACCCTTGGGGCGATCTCAGGGTATTATGGGGGCGTCATTGATGAGATATTGATGCGGGTGACGGATATAATGTGGGCCATCCCGACCCTTGTCCTGGCCATGGCTATCGTGGTGGCCTTCGGAAGGGGACTGGACAAGATCATGATCGCTTTGGCGATGGTCCAGTGGCGGTGGTATGTGCGTGTTATTCGATCAGAGATCCTGACTTTGCGGGATCAGGAGTATGTTCAGGCGGCAAAGGTTATGGGCGTATCCGATGCAAAAATTATATTTCGCCACATTTTGCCGAACGCCATTTATCCGGTTCTCATCATGGCCTCCATGGACATGGGCTCTATGGTTATCACAGCCTCATTTATGAGTTTTGTCGGCCTGGGGGAGGCAAAGGGGTATTCCGATTGGGGTCAAATGGTGGCCCTGGCCCGGAATTACATCGTAGGACCTCCGGATGACCCATTCAGGTTTTGGTATACCATCGTGATACCCGGTGGGTGCATCGTCCTGTTTGTCCTGGCGTGGAATCTTATCGGCGACGCTTTGCGGGATGCCTTTGATCCGAAACTCCGTCGAAGATAATCACCCGAACTTAGTTCGCTTCGCTCACAAATGTAATGTTGGAAAAATGGAGTAACCGAATGATGGGTTTGGAGAAGTTTTTAATGTTTAAGGTTGCATCCTTTCAGCTTTTTCCATCCATTCCAATATTCCATCCTTCCATTATTCCACGGATTTTGCACGAGACAATGCCGAATAAAAGTCAAGGGAAATCATAAATTGTAGAGTTTTCGAGATATGATTCATGACTGTACTTCTTAAAACAGAGGACCTTGTAACCAATTTCTACACCTATGAAGGGGTGGTTAAGGCCCTGAACAAGGTCAGCCTCGTGGTTGAGCACGGTTCCACCTTTGGCCTGGTCGGGGAGTCGGGTTGTGGAAAGAGCGTCACCGTGCGCTCCATCATGCGAATCGTCCAGGAACCCGGCCGAATTGAAGGAGGGGAGGTTATAGTCTACTTTAACGAGGAAGACCAACGATCGGGGATTGATCTTCTAAAGCAACCTGAAGCCTACATGGAAAGAATTAGGGGTGACCGTATTTCAATGATCTTTCAGGAACCCAATGCAGCCCTAAACCCAACCATGAGCATTGGCGAGCAAGTGAGCGAAAGCTACCTGTTTCACCGGCAGGAGGAAATGTGCAAAAAGATCCTGGATGACCTAGGCGCTTCAGATTGCAGGACGGTGTTTCCATTCAAACAGTTCCTTCAGGCGGTATATGGAATCGCTTCGAAAAATCCCAAGGCCTTAATACTCAAGATCCTAAACAGAATACCTCTTTTAGGTCTATGGCAGGGGAGGCTCAAAAAAGAAGCCCTCCGACGATCCATAGACATCCTGGGCAAACTCGGGATTCCTAACCCTGAGCAAATCGTTAAACAGTATCCGCACCAACTCTCAGGGGGCATGAAACAACGCATCGTTATTGCCATAGCCCTGGCATGCAACCCGGTTCTGCTCATTGCGGATGAGGCAACATCGAACCTAGACGTAACTATCCAGGCCCAGATACTTGAGCTACTGGGCGGACTCAAGGAAGAGGTCATTTCATCCATCCTGCTCATCACCCATGACCTGGGCGTCGTGGCAGAGACCTGCGATCGCGTCGGTGTGATGTATGCAGGAAATCTTTGTGAAGTGGCAGATGTGGAAGATCTGTTTGAGAGGCCGCTTCATCCCTATACTTGTGCGCTTCTGGATGCGGTTCCCAAATTCTCCTCCGAGGGCACACTCAAGAGTATCGAGGGGGCAGTGCCGAACCTGGTCACACCGCCCTCAGGGTGCCGGTTTCATCCACGATGCCCCCATGCCATGGATGTCTGCAAAGAGGCATTCCCGGA
Organism: uncultured Desulfobacteraceae bacterium; assembly: GCA_964459445.1. Lineage (GTDB taxonomy): Bacteria > Desulfobacterota > DSM-4660 > Desulfatiglandales > HGW-15 > CAYWMP01. The sequence goes on along the minus strand of CAYWMP010000046.1, from coordinate 19,996 downwards.
AATTGATGATTACGGGAAGAACCACATGGCGGCCTGTTATTGGGTAGCGGGAGCTTAGAGGGATGCCCTGAGATAGGGCATTCTGTGAGGGTGGAAACTGTCTTTAAGGGCTTGATGGATGAAACTGGAAACTTGAAACTGGGTATCAATTTGGCACTTTTCAGCTAAGCGGGGAGCTCAGCAATCTCTTTTCCACCCTCCGTAGCAGCGCTACTGCGGAGGACGGGACAGGGACGAAAGGACTTATTGATGTGCATAGGGCGTTGCATGCCAGCGGGCGGGTGAATCCATTCAGATGACATGTAGATCACCTTCCGGCACGTCGTAGCAATGGTTCGCCGCCCGCCATACTAAGGAGGCGTGCAAAGGCTCGCTCACTGAACCGAGTTCGATCCTTCCAAGAGATCCCCGAGCCCCCCGCTTAATCGGACGCGCTTTCAAAGCGCCATTTGTTACGAAACCGGAAAATGGAATTCTGTATTTATATACCCCTAGTATCGAGTTTCCAGTTTCTAGTTTCTAATAGTGCTGCAAATCATGGAAAAAATTCTAGAGCTTAAAAACCTTAAAAAGCACTATCCCATCCTCGGGGGTGTTTTTCGACGGGAGGTCAATACGGTCAAGGCTCTCGACGGTATTGACTTGGACGTCTTTCGGGGTGAGTGCCTGGGCGTGGTAGGTGAATCAGGTTGCGGGAAGACCACCACGGGCAAGGCCATCATCCGATTGGAGGAGCCGTCGAGCGGTAAAATTCTGTACAAAGGGAAAGCCAAAGAATCCGGAACAGGGGTTGACATCGCACCCCTCAAAAGATCTGCTCTGAAAAGGCTTGGCATCCGCAGCAGGCTTCAAATGGTTTTTCAGGACCCGACCACTTCTCTGAACCCTCGGATGCTTGTCAAACACACCATCGCTGAACCCATCAAGGAACAGGAGCGTATGGGTGGGAGAGAGCTGGAGGAACGCGTCCTAGGCCTCCTTGAATTGGTTGGACTTACTCGAGATCATCTCCTCCGTTATCCCCATGAGTTTTCGGGAGGCCAACGGCAGCGAATCGCCATCGCCCGGGCGATTGCAGCAGATCCCGAATTCATTGTGCTGGACGAGCCGACATCGGCCCTTGATGTATCGGTGCAATCGCAAATCCTGAATCTTTTGAAATCCCTCCAGGAATCTCTTGGTCTTACCTACCTTTTTGTAACCCACCATTTGTTGGTCGTGAAGTATATCAGCAATCGGACCGCCGTAATGTATCTTGGGAAGATCGCAGAGATTACGGATACGAACAGCCTCTTTTTAAGACCCGTTCATCCCTACACCCATGCCCTGCTGTCGGGTATCCCAATCCCTGAGGTTGGCAAGAAAAAACATCGGATGGTTCTTTTCGGTGATGTCCCGAGCCCTGTCAATCCGCCCCAAGGTTGCCGGTTTCATACGCGGTGCCCCTTTGTCCTCGACCATTGCCGGGAGGTTGAGCCGCTGCTTGAAACCGTTGAGACCAATCACCAGGTGGCCTGCCATCGCCAAGATGAGATGGAAAGGCTCGTCAATGAACGCTTCGGGCAAACTATTTCCCTTCCAAGATCTCATACATCACCGGGATGATAATCAAGGTCAGGATGGTGGCCATGGATAGACCGAAAATGATCACATTGCACATGGGGCCCCAGAGGCTCCCACCCCTAATGGCCAAGGGCATCAACCCTCCAGCCGTTGAAAGGGTTGTGAGCATAACCGGCCTAAAACGAAGCTTGCCGGCCTCGGTCACTGCCGATCTCATATCTGTCCCCTTCCTTCTCAGGACATTAATAAAATCGATGAGTACGATCGCATCATTGACGACAATTCCCGTCAAGCTCACAACCCCCAAGAAGGCCATAAACCCGAAGGAATAACCCGTCAACCACAGACCCAAAACCGCTCCCACCAAGCCAAAGGGCAGGGAAAGGGCGATAGTAAGGGGCTGTTTATAGGAATTGAACTGGGCAACCAGGACGATATACACCAACATAAATGCGGCGACCATTGCCCAGCCCAAACTCATAAAAGATTCAGTCCGTTCCTTGGTCTCTCCTTCATATTCCACATGATAACCGGCAGGAATTTCCAGGCTGGTTGCTTTTGCCTTGAGGTCATGAACAATATCCTCAGCAAGCCGTCCTTGGACCTCGCTTCGTGCAGTCACGGTCCTTGTGAGATTTTCTCTATGAATGGCGCCTATATCTGAAATGATCTGGATGTCGGCAACCTGCCGAAAGGGGATCTTAAAACCCTGGACCGACTTGAGATAAAGGGAATTAAAGATGCCGAGATCATTGCGGGAAGTCTCACCCAGGGATACAATCACGTCTATTTCTTCATCTTCAAGCCTGAAGCTGGTGGCGGTGGTTCCATATACGGCAGTGCGAAGCGTCTGCGCAATGGCGGCGTTGCTCACTCCCAAAAGCCTTGCTTTGTCCGTATCCACCCTTATTCTTACCTGGGGTATAGGCTCGGATGCGTCATCGGAAACATCAACAGTCCCTGGTATGGATTCAAGAAGGTCCTTATAGTCCTGGGCCAAACGTTCCAGCACGGCCATGTCATCACCCTTGAACTTAATGGCTACCGGCGCCCCAACAGGAGGTCCCTGTTCGAGTTCCTTCAGTTCAATTCTCGCGCCGGGCATGCGTTCGAGTGTGGGTCTCAACTCGCTGATGACTCGGGATGCCTTTTCACCTTTCTCACCCTCGGGAACCGTGACAAAAAATTGGGCCTTATGGGGTGATTTTGTCCTGAAGAAATTGATGTTGTAATAGATTCTAGGGCCCTCCTGCCCAACGTGGGACATGACATCCTCAATGCCCTTTTTCCTCAAAAGAATTTGCTCCACCTTCTTCCCAAGATCCAGAGTCGTGTTAATGTTGGTTCCCTGGGGCAATTTTATTTCGATAATGAAGAGCCCCTTTTCCGCCTTGGGGAAGAACTGTAGCCCCAGTTTTGGAATAAAGAGAAGTGAGCCTATGACTGCGACAGAGGCCAGGGCCATGGTCGTGAATTTATGACGTAAGGCCCATTTCAGGATAATTCCATAAACCCGAAGAATACGGTTTTCCTTTTCCTGTTTATGATCTTGTTGTTTTAGAAATCTGTAACTTAACAGAGGGGTAGCGAAAATAGCGACAAGGAGAGAACCAGCCAGGGCGGATATCATGGTCAAGGGGATTCCGCGGACGAATTGCCCTGTTTCCCTGGTCATAAACAACAGGGGACTAAAGGCCAAGACGGTTGTCAGCGTTGAGGAGGTAATGGCGCCGAGCACCTCGCTGCTACCATCCAAGGCGGCGGCAAGCCTCTTTTTCCCCATGCCCAGATGCCGTTGTATATTTTCCACCACGACAATGCCGTTATCGACCAGCATCCCGAGGACAATGACCATGGAAGTCAACGTAATCTGATTAAGAGTATGACCGGCACGATAGAGGACCATCACGGCACAGGCCATTGAAAGTGGCAGAAGAAAGGCGACGATTGATGCCATACGCCAGTTCATCAGAAACCAGGTGATGAGCATGACAAGCCCTGCGCCCATGAGCAGGTTGTTCTGAAAATCGGCCAATCTCCTGAATACTGAGCGGGATTGGTCGGCAAACACGTCCACTTTGAGCGTTTGAGGAAGGCGGTCTGAAAGCCTATTGAGACGAACCCGGATTTTTTTGGATGCCGCCAGGAGATTCGCTTTGTACTTTTGGGTAACCAACACATTAATACCCTGACGGCCATTGAACCGAACCAGATAGTCGGGCCGTTCATAGGTGTCCTTTATCTCGGCCAGGTCGGCTAGAAAGATGGGACGGCCCCCATAAGATCCCACAATGGTGCGCCCGATCTCGCTTGCAGCCAGGAACTCTTCGTCAGTCCTCACCAGATAGCGACGTTTGCCCAGGTCCATATGTCCGCCGGGCAGGCTTACGTTTTCTGCCTGTATTTGTCTGATGACCTCTTCAAGGGAAATCCGGTATTGTGACAACCTGGCTTCATCGATCTCTACCTGGACTTCTCTCTCTTGATTGCCTTCGATCTCCAAACTCATGATTTCGGGTATTTTATCGAGATCACGCTTGATGAACTTGGCGAATTTCAGGAGATCCCAGTAATTGAAAGGGCCGCTCAAGTTTACAATCAAGGAAACGGTTTCGGTTTTGTGGCGGGTGATTTCAGGATCGAGGGCATCACTCGGCAGCTCTTTCTCGGCCTCCGTGATTTTTTCTCGCAGTTCCTGCATGTTTCGATCCATGTCTGAATCCGGATCGAATTCGATGATAATGACTGAGGTCCCCTGGGAAGAGGTTGAAGTGATTTTGTCCACATCGTCAATCTCATTGATCCTCTCTTCTAGGGGGTTGGATACGTGACGTTCCACGTCTCTTGGGCCGGCTCCCGGATAATGCACCATCACTGTCGCACCGGGTACCTTGATCAAAGGATCTTCGGTCCGAGGGATCATGAAATAGGAAAGCCCTCCGACCGCAAGCACAAGGAGCATGCCGAGGACAGTAAGTCGGTATCTTTCAATGGCTGACGGAACCAATCTCATAGAAGCTCACTAAGCCTCTGTCAATTTATGGGTTATGTGTTATGAGGTTGGGCCAATGCATCTCTAAGAGGGAAATCCTTTGGCACTTTTGAAACTCAAGGAGGTCCGGGAGAGTCGAGAGGTCTTTGGATGGTCGACGGGGGCAGGTTCCATTCCATTCATGAGTACAGGTTGTCTGTGCTTCAGGTAAGCATGGCCGGAGACAACAACCGTTTCGCCTGTATTGAGGCCTTCAAGGATCTCAACTTCTTCGGAAATGATTTTTCCAATTATGACATGTCTTTTCTCTGCGATCTGATTTTTGACCACGAAAACAAAGGCGTTGGAACCAAAGCCCAGGATGCTGTCTAATGGAATATACAGGGCTGGCGCCTTTTCCCGGTGAACGAGTTTGACCCTGGCGATAAGTCCGGGACGGAGTTTCTCCCGCGCATTGTCTATTCGCACTTCCATTCTAAAAGTCCTGGAGACAGGATCTGCCGATGTTTCCAAATGGTGTACAGCGCCCTTAAATATTTCCTGCGGATGGCTGTCAACGCGTATTTGTACAGCCTTTCCGATTTGAACCCGGTTAATGAAGTGGTCTGGTATTGCGGCTTTTACTAGAATAGGATTCATCTCAGTCAAACGGGCGATGGGGGTGCCTGGGCCGACGATCTCGCCGGCTTCGGCCAGCTTTTGAGTTATTCTTCCTGAAAAGGGCGCCGAGATGCGGCTACTCTTGAGCCTATCCTCAACCATTTTGAGTTCCGCTCCAGCGCTTATATATAGGGATCGCGCATCTTGCGAAGAAGAAAGGGGAACGATTTTTCTTTTGAACAGCTTTTCCATACGTTCAAGATCGCGCCTCGCCTTTCGTTTATTCTCTTGGGCCTTTTCCCTTTGGGCGTGTAGTACTTCGGTATCAAGTTCGGCCAGCAATTTCCCCCTTTTGACCGAATCTCCTTCCTCGAAATTCAGGGTTATAATTTTGCCCCCTATCTTGAACGCCACGTTCATTTCACGGTGCGCCTCAACGGTGCCGAGCAGGTTCAGGACCTCCGCTCGTTGTTCAAGACTTAATCGCATCACTTCAACGGGGATCTTTTTCACTTCTTTGATGGTTTTTGTATCAGCATTAGAGCAAGTTAGGAGAAGGAGAGGGAAAAGGATTTGTATCAGATGATTGATGTGTTTCATCTTCATCACCTCACTTTCATACCGTCTATCGCAAGGTTAATACCTGAATTGATGAGTTCATCCAGAGGAATCGGTACAAGGTTTCGGTGCTCTTCTTCGCTATAGAGACCGATAACACCGTTTATGAAACCCCATGACAGGACCGCCAGTTTCATGGGATCTTGTTTTTTAACATCACCAATTGCTATCCCTTCTTGAATGGCTTCAGCCAGAATACGCAAAACCGAAAGACCCTTATCAAAGCAGGTTTGATAGAGCCCCGCAGAGATTCTGCTGGCAAATTCACCATGTTGGAGGAGGAACAGGACCTCAAAATAATCGCTGCATTCAATGTAAAAGGCGTAATAAGCGCGGCCGAGACTCCTGATCTTCTCATCCCATCCTGTCTTATTCCGAACCGCTACCTGAAACCTGTCATAAAGCAGGTCGAGCCCTTTTACGAGAATCGTCACATAAAGTTCTTCCTTGCTGGCAAAATGCAGATATAAAGACCCCTTGCTCAATTCTGCCGCCTCTGCGATTTGGTCCATGGTTGCTGCCTGGAATCCCTTGCTGAAAAATATGTCCTTTGCTGCTTCCAGTATGTCTTGCCTTCGGGCCTCTTTCTCACGTTCTTTTCTTTCTTTGATGCCCATACCGTCCCCTGACTAATGGTCATACATTGACTATTAGTCATATATTAACTATCAGTCAGGGCTTGTCAAGAAAATTAAAGGTTTTTTCGCATGGAAGGACGCGCAGAACATCCCTGTATCTTCGCGTGGGATCGCGGGGTGGTTTGGTGATATTTCTGGATGGAGATTCTTTTTGGTGACGGATTGAAAAGGCGCGGAAGAGGTCCTGCAATCGATTAGTGCACTTTAGATTCTCTTCTCAATACCTTCAAAACAGCTGATCGGATTTCTTCAATGTAAACAGGTTTGCTGAGGCAGGGAACCTGCTCATTGTTTAAATAGGACAGGTTTTCAGCAGAAAGAGCGCCGGAGAAGAAAACAAACCTCTGTCTGATCGATGGGTCATGTTGCACGGCCTCTTTGAAGAACTCAACCCCGTTCATCACCGGCATATCGATATCAGAGACAATAACATCGAAAAACTCGGTTTTGGTCTTACCCAAGGCCACTTTTCCGTTAACGGCCGTTTCTATTTCGGCATCCTTTGAGAAGAGGGCCTTCAGGAGATTCAAAATTGCTTCATCATCATCGACAAATAGAATTCTCTCTTCCCAGATGGGCCTTAGTTTTTTGAGGGCTTCCGCGTGTCTCTTTTTGCCGGGATAACGTTCGATAAAATTCTCAATTTCATGCCTATGGGCCTGAATTTTGGCGGCCATGTATTGGAATTCCCTACTCACCTTTTTCAAGGAGTCAACGATATAGACAAACAGATCGTTCCATTCAGAAAACTCTATTTTAACCATAAGATCAATCATATCATCGATTTCTATTTCACCTTTTGACAGCATCTCCTGGCCTTTTTTCACCGGCGCCTCTATTTGTTTTTTCATATCGGCATCTAAGGCAATCACGGGTTGGAATTTACCGTCTGCCTGGCGCAGGTATTCCGAAGCATTTCCCATAACTTTAATATGCCAGGCCTCATCTTCGGTTAAATGCTCAAGGAAATGCGAAAACTCCGCGTTGCCTTTGAAACGGGTTGCGGCTTCGCGATAAAGATTTTCCGCCATATGTTCGAGCCCTATGAGCCAATTTGAAATTTCTCGCACAACAAGTGTCTCCCAATTGTTCCTTTTTGAATTTCCTGTCTCCGTCCAGCTAATATAGCCTAGAAGAGAACGGGTTGTCTTAGAGCCCACGCAATTGAAAAGATTCCCCAAAGGCCACAATGCCATGACCCAATGGGAGATAGGTGGTTCGACCCTCATTGCTTTACATAAATTAGTGATAAAAAAGGATTGTGTCCATGTGCTTTCGGCTTCTCATTGGTGGGAGGTCTCTCAAGGAGCAAAAGTGCGAAATCTATCTTGGGAAAATTCGCGATTCAAATTGGAATTTGATCCTTCAGAAGGGAGCTTGCAAGTTCTTCCAGAATCGACAGCTTGGAATCATTTAGCTCATGAAGGAGAGCATAAAGTGTTCTCAAGCCCGGTGGAATAAAGGCCTCGAAATAGGGTTTGCCCATCTTTTTCGTCAGGAAGGAGAATGCCCCAAGGATCTGGAGGTTTCTCTGGATCGCAAGGTAGGGGTAGTATTTCTGAAAGGGATCAGCTTGTTTTGGCTCGGATCCTTTGAGCAGGTGTAAATAGGTCTGGTAGATATGATTCCTCTCACTGTGCGAGAGGTCCGTATAGGGATCAATCAGCAAAGAGGCCAAATCATAGGCAAGGGGACCCAAACGCGCGCCTTGCCAGTCCACAATCCCAATCTTGTGTTCAGAGACCATGATGTTCCGCGACTGAAAATCGCGATGCAAAAAGAATGTGTCGTCAGCCTTCGAGGCGGTTTCTGCAAGATAATCGAAGGCGGGCTCAAGCTCCGCCCAATCTTTTCTTAGGCCGAGGTAGGTCTCCAGGTATGCCTCTTTGAAATAGTTCGATTCATAGCGCCGCATAACGTCCTTGTCATATCTCTCTGTCTGACAGGTCCAGGCCCTATCAAATCCCTTTGAACCCTCGATTTGCAGGCGAAGGAGGCTCTCGATGATCTGCTCATATAGCTGCATCCGATTGGCGCGATCTTTAGCGCGGTCCTGAAGACTCACCTCGCCAAGGTCCTCAAGAATGAACCATCCTCTTTCGAGATCGTATTGATGAATTTGGGGGATCGGCAGCCCCTTTTCATAAAGGTGAGTTCCTATGTGGAGGTAAGATAAATTCTCTCGTTTGCTGAAAGTATCGGTCGGGGTGTTTTCGACCATCACAAAGCTTGCCCCGGTATTTGGCGCCAAAAGTCGTCGGAATACCCTTTTTGAGCCGTCCCCGGCGATTGAGTGGCACTCAAAAGACGCTTTCCCGAGCCCCAAACCCTCCAGAAAACCGGACATAAACCTCGAAAGCTCAGGGCTAGGGCCAATGCTTTGCCCCATTATTTCGTCTCCTTCTCAAAATACGTTTAGAATTTCAGGGCCTTACCCCACGGGAAGTGTAAAAACCCTCCTTTCTTAGCAGGGTACAGTTTTTGCAGAAAGAATTCTGTGGATTAACCTCTATCTATCTGTGCCAAATATCAGAAGGAAATGCAATGGAAGTATATGTAGCCAGACAGCCCATTTTCGATAAAAGCAAAAAGATCCATGCCTATGAGCTCTTGTTCAGAAACAGCATGGAAAATGTATTTCCGGATATTGACGGGGATACGGCCACTTCGAAAGTGCTCTCGGACAGTTTTTTCACAATCGGCATAGAGAACCTCACAGGGAGCAGAAAGGCGTTCATCAACTTCACCCAGGACCTGCTTGTAAAGCGGGTTCCTATGATGTTCCCCAGCGAGCGAATCGTTATAGAACTCCTCGAAGATGTCAAGGCAAACGGGAATGTTGTCAAGACCTGCAAGGAATTAAAAGACAAGGGTTACGAAATAGCTCTGGATGATTTCAATTATGAATCCAAGCTGGTCCCTCTCATCAATCTGGCGAATATCATAAAGCTGGATATACGGTCGCTCTCGAGGGTGGATGTAATAAAGAATGTCAAAAAATTGTCGAAATATAATGTCAATCTTTTGGCTGAAAAAGTAGAGAGTTATGAGGAATTCAAAAGAGCGGAAAAAATCGGGTTCACGCTTTTTCAGGGCTACTTTTTTTGTAAGCCGGAAATCATGGAGGGCAAGGACATTCCGAGTCCTCAATTGAATCTTCTGGAGATCATGGCCGAGGCAAACCGAGAGGATTTTGAGTTCCACAAGTTGGAAAAAGTCATTTCCAGAGATGTGGCTATTTCCTACAAGCTCATGCAGTATATCAATTCCGCTTATTTCAAGCGGGTTGAGGAGATTTCTTCAATAGGACAGGCCATCGTCATGCTGGGAGAGATGCGTTTGAGGCGTTTCATTTCGCTCATCGCTATGGCAAAACTCGCTGCCGACAAGCCCGAGGAATTGATCAAAACCTCGATCATCCGGGCCAAGTTTTGTGAACTGATCGGGAATGCGGTGAACTCCCAAGCCAATACATCCGAGCTTTTCACTCTCGGGCTCTTTTCATTGATTGATGCCATCATGGATGACGCCATGGAGAACGTTATGGCAAGACTTCCCTTGGTAGAAGCCATTAAGGAACCTTTGATTAAAGGAACCGGCCAGTTAAGCAATTATCTTAAGCTGGCCATTGCCTACGAGGGCGCCGATTGGAACGGCGTATCCGAGGCAGCGGGCGCGCTCGGATTAGACGAGGATTTGCTGCCGCACTATTTTACGGAAGCCCTCGGTTGGGCGGATAGTTTTCCGTTGTAAAAGCCAATTTCGCCGACAAGATCAGCTGGAATGAACTAGCCTCAAAAGATTTCTTCAACTAAATCCCGCTCTACCACCTTCCCACTCGTCACGATACTGTCGAGGACCTTCACACCTTCCTTAAGGCGCACATGATCCCAGATAATCGATCTTTTGATTTTCGTGTTCTTTTCCAAACGGCAATTCTCCCCAACAACGGCCCATTCCTCAAGTCCGGCCCCCGGGTCTATTTGAGATTTCTCGCCTATAGTTGCGGCTTCTTCAGAAAGCTCCTTGTTGGCTTGGAAATAGCTTTCTATGCTCCCGATGTCTTTCCAATAGTGCTTCTCTGAAACATGCGCTTTTACGCGTCCTTGCTGAATCATCAGTTCCCTGTAGGAGTCGATGATATTTGAAAAGATGCCCTGGGGGATGTTTTTGAGAACCTCGGGATCGATAATGTGAATGCCGGTAAAGGCCAATCGGTTTGAACCCTTTTTGGGCGCAATATCAATGATGTTCTTATTATTATCCAGCCGAATCTGGTTAAAGGGCTTGCAGTCATGAAGCACAAGGGTGGCCAGAGCGCCTGAACTCTTGTGGTCCTCATAAGCCTTTTTCAGGTCAATGTCCGTGAGGATGTCGCCATTAATGACTATGAAGGGTTCATCATCCCAGAAATCCTCCGTATTCTTAATGCCGCCGCCGGTCCCCAAAATCTCAGGTTCAAAACGCAGTTCAATGCTTACACCAAAAGGCCTCCCCCTATCCAAATAGTCAATGATCTGTTGATGATGGTGATGGACATTGACAACAATATCGCGTACGCCATAGGCCTTCAGGTAGTCAGTGACCCTGGCAATGATGGGTTTGTTGACCACAGGCATGAGCGCTTTGGGTCTTTCATTAGTTAAGGGCCGCAGCCTTGTACCCAGGCCGGCGGCAAGGATCATCGCCTTCATGTTCAAATCGCTCCGTCTATCCGCCTTCGCAGAAGACCACGGGCTTCCCCGCCTCTTGAAGGCTTGCCCGTGGATGAATGTGCTAAAATCTTTAGGCTACGGCGCGATGTCGCCTCAAAAATAAGGCGGATAACCGCGTCGTAGCCGAAGGCGCCCGTCCTCCGCAGTAGTCTGCTACGGAGGATGGAAAGATGGGTAAAATAAAAGGGACCACGGGTTTACCCGTGGGGCTCCATACCAAGTTTCTGAATTTTACTTGCATTTGGTTTTTGGTGATTATAAGTGATTGGATCAGAAAGAACAATGAGCCACAGACTTTTGGGACGCAGATAAACGCTGAATACGCAGATTTTTAAAATTCCTAGCTTAGAATTCGCGCGGCGCAGGCGGGTCTGTGGTTAATTGAATGGAGGCATAACGGTTGAATACGACCCTTGAACTTTCGGAGCTCAATTCAAAGGTAGGTCGGCTTTTTATGGCCGGGATTCCAGGCCCGCAATTGGATGAGGGCACGGAAAAGCTTATTCGAGAATACAGCCTTGGCGGGATTATCCTGTTTGCGCGGAACATCGAAGACCCTGTTCAGGTAGCGACACTTTGCAAAAACATCCAGGAAAAGGCCATGGCGTACCAGGGGTTACCCCTTCTCATAGCCATAGACCAGGAAGGTGGGAGGGTGGCCAGGCTGGGGGACCCCTTCACCCAATTCCCGGGGAACGCCGCTATAGGAACAGATGCACAGCCGGTTGAAAAGGCCGTGGAGTTTGGGCAGGTAACCGCAAAGGAGCTCAGGCTCGTGGGAATCAATATGGATTTCGCGCCGGTCGTGGACGTCCAACGGGGGGAGCTCGAAAAACACTTGGAAGGAAGGGCCTTTGGCGATGATCCGGATATGGTTTCTTTACTTGGGAGAACGGTTGTTCGCACGCTTCAGGAAAACGGGGTCATGGCCGTGGCAAAACATTTCCCGGGTCTTGGCAGGGCCGATCTTGATCCCCATGTGCATCTTCCGAGGATCGAAGTAGACTCGGAAGAGCTGGATCATATCAATCTCCCGCCCTTCAAGGCAGCCATAGAAGAAGGGGTTTCAGGCATCATGACCTCCCATGCCATTTATCCCTCCCTTGATCCCAAAATGCCTGCCACGCTCTCCTCAGCAGTACTTACAAAGCTGTTGCGAGAAAACATGGGATATGAAGGGATGATCATTACCGACGATCTGGAAATGGGGGCGGTTGCCGAGAGCTGGGGCGTGTCAAATAGCGCTGTAAGATCCTTTGAGGCAGGGGCGGACCTCCTGCTCATCTGTAAAAACCAGGAATATATATTGGAGAGTATCGACCTTCTGAGAGGTAAACTGCTCAAGAGCGAGATTTCAATGAAAAGGCTCCACCTTTCGAGCGATAGAGTTTCAAAGATCCAGTCAAAACTTGGGGCGCGAAAGGAAGAGATTTCCATTGAACAGGTCCGTGAGTATTTCAAGCTGTAACAAACCATAAGCCGCAAGAAAAGGAGGGGTAAGTCTGTGTCTAAACTTAATATAAGGGGCGTATTACCCCCAATGCTGACACCGTTTAAGGAAAACGAAGATGTGGACTATGACATGCATATCCGCAATATGGAAAGGTGGAACGATAGGGATCTGGCCGGATATGTGGTCCTTGGTTCCAATAGTGAGGCAGCCTATCTGACCGAAAAAGAAAAGTTGACCATGATCGAATTGACCGTGAAGCACGCTGCCAAAGGCCGTTTGGTGATTGCCGGAACCGGCATGGAGTCGGCCAGGGAAACCATAGCGCTGACCAATCAGGCGGCCGGGTTAGGGGCCCACGCCGCGTTGGTGCTAACCCCCTGCTACTATGGTGATAGGATGGATGACGAGGCGTTGATCGGATTCTTCAGGCGGGTTGCAGACAATTCGGAGATTCCCGTCTTGATCTATAATGTGCCAAAATTTACGCACATCAATGTTTCAGCCAAAATCGTCAGAGAATTGAGCCGGCATGAGAATATTGTCGGGATGAAAGACAGTACAGGCGATGTGCCTCAGCTTGTTAAGTTCAAGAATGTTATGGCTGAAGACTTTAACCTCATGGTCGGGACAGCCGCTGCCTGGTACCCTGGATTAACCCTCGGCGTCCAGGCAAGTATTATGGCACTGGCCAACTGCGCCCCCAATGAATGTGCAAAGGTGCAGAAGGCATTTGAAGAAGGAAACCTGGAAGAATCGCGGGAAATTTATGAAAGGATGTTCCCTGTGAATACGGCGGTGACGGCGACCTTTGGCGTGCCGGGTCTGAAGTGTGCTGCTGAACTGACGGGATATGAGGGCGGTTATGTGAGAAGCCCCCTGCTGCCCTTAAAGGAAGAGGAAAAGGCGAGTATCAGAGAAATCCTGTCCTTTGCGAAAATGATCTAGTAGGCTCGCTATTGACAATTGTCATGATGATGTATTATGCTGATGTATACATCGGAGGAAGAACCATGGTGCGAACTCAAATATACCTAACCGAGCAGGAGAAAGAGGCCCTGATTGCTTTGTCTGCTTTGACGGGAAAAAAACAGAGCGAAATAATTCGAGAAGCCATCGATGGCCTGATTGAAAAGTTAGGGAAGGCCCAACGTGAGGCAATACTGGAAAAAACTGCCGGAATGTGGCGGGGGCGGAGGAATCTCCCTAATTTCGAGCGCATGAGGAGATCTTGGGACAGGGGTTCATAGTTATGAACAAACCCATACTATTGGACACGGATGTTCTGATTGATTTTCTTCGCGGGCATGGCAAAGCGGTCCTTTATGTAAAAAAAAATTCGGAACAAATCATTCTTTCAGCCATCGTTATTGGGGAACTTTATGCCGGTGTCAAAAATGATGTGGAGCTTGAGAAACTGGACAGTTTTATTTCGTTGTTTAAAGTGATTCCGGTAACCAAAGAAATCGCTAAGATGGGAGGGTTGTACAAACGAGATTACGGCAAGTCCCATGGCGTGGGTTTAGCAGACGCTACAATAGCGGCCACCGCACACTCTCAGAATGCAGACCTTAAGACCCTGAACATAAAACATTATCCAATGTTAAAAGGACTCAGGCCTCCTTACATAAAGAAATAGTCCACAAAGCGCTGAATGTTTGATGTATGCTTCTCGTTTATCATTCGGCATTGGACGTTCGATCCGCCGGAGACGGACAAGTGCTTGCTCGCCTATGGCGAGTTCAATGTTCGACGTTCATCTTTGACTCTAGCCCTCTTGGCCTTCATCTCCTTCCTCTTCATCACTTTCCTCATTCTGGGGAGGCGTTGATTGTGCCTCATCCTGCTTGTGCCCAGGCAGAACAGCGCCGACTTCGGGCAGAATATCCCGGAAGGCTACCCCGTAAATCTCCCAAACCGTCACAAAAAGTGCAGCCACAATCGGGCCGATAATAACGCCCGGAATTCCGAACATGACGATGCCGCCGAGGGTCCCGAAAAAAATCATGAGTTCGTGCATCTCGGTATCTTTGCCGACCAACTTCGGTCGAAGCAGATTGTCGACGCTGCCCACCACCACTGCACAGAATAGTGTCAGGACGACGGCTTTTACATAATGCCCGCCAATAGCCAGGATAATGGCCGCCGGCCCCCAAACGATCGCTGAGCCGATGCCCGGAATGATCGAGAGCACCGTCATGATCGTGCCCCAAAAGGCAGCCCCCTGTATGCCCACTACCCAAAAGGCGAGCCCCGATAATCCACCCTGGAGTATACCGATCACCGCTGTGCCTTTCAGAGTGGCGCGGGTCACCGATGTGAATCTTTCAAGCATCCGGCGCTCGTCCTGATCCTGCAAGGGTAGATAATAGAGGATCTTTTCAAGAAGCTTGTCTCCATCCATAAGAAAGAAAAACATGGTGTAAAGCAGGATGAAGGTTGTGAACAGGAAATTCACCGTTCCGATAGTTGCAGATGAAAGGCTGTCGATCAGAAAGCTGCTCACCACACCGACCGCCTCACCGGCCTTGCGCAGTATCGTTTCCCGATAGGGTTCTATTTGTTCATAGAAAGGAATGGATTTCAAAGAATCGTAAAACGCCCCCGGCTCTGCGATGCGTTTTTGCACCCAGGGGGTAACTGAGCGGCTGACTTTTATGGCCTGGGAGGTGACGATCCCAAAAAGACCGCCCAAGGGCAGTAAAATGACAAAGACAATGACCAGTAGTGTCCCCAGGGATGCCAGACCGCGCCGCCCGCGGAACCACTCCATGAATCGATGATAAACTGGGTGGGCCATGGCGGAAAAGATGCCGGCGAGAAAGATAGCCATGAGGAAAGAGCGTATCATGGATAAAAAGAGGGCCGATATAAATAGCACGACCAGTATGAGCACGGATTTATTGACGGCATCCTGGTTCATCTCGTTCTCCGGGGGGAAGGGTTAAAGATTTGCTCAATACATAATTCCGAATTGCAAGCGAGGAAACAAATAACTGCTAAGATCCCTTGGCTCCTGTATAATTCAGAATTCAAGATCTGTCACGCAATCTCTCTATTCCTTTATTGACATATGATCGTAAGGGCGTATAATTAAAAGGAATTTGTGTGATAAAAGGAGCATATGATGAGAACCACAATTAACATACAAGATGATCTTATGCATGCACTCCTAGCGCGTACAAAGGCCAAGACCAAGACCAAGGCTATTGAAATGGCCATCAAGGATTTTATTGAAAAAAAATCCATTGAAGACCTCATCTCATTGAGTGGCAAAATCAGTATCGATCTGGACTGGCAAAAAGAAGAAGAGGACGAACTGAATGCATACAGGGATTATCGTTGATACGTGTGTCTGGATAGAATTTTTCCGAAAGCCGGAGTCAGATAGGACGCTCCATCTTAAGGCTTTGCTCCGGGGGCGCAGAGTGACCATGGTTGGTATAGTCATGGCTGAAATCCTGCAAGGGATAAAGGCTCAGAAAGAAGGTCGGCTTGTGAAAGAGAACTTAAACAAGCTTCCATACCTGGAGATGACACAGGATGTCTGGGCAAAGGCAGGCAGCATATCGGCAGATCTCCGGCGAAAAGGGGTCACAATCCCGCTTTCTGATCTCATCATTGCCTCCCTGGCTCTCTCTGGAGGCCTCGAGGTCTACACCATTGATCCCCATTTTGAGCACGTACCTGGGCTAAAGCTGTACACTCCTCCTTAACTCTGCATGGATATTTGCGAAATTTATTAATTTAACATATTTTTGCGGATCGCAACAATGCTTAGAAAATACCTCAAGAACATCTCTAAAGCTGCCAGCCAGGGCGACGCAAGAGAAGAGAGCTATTACTCTATTCTCGAAGGACTGCTCAATCAATATGCAGAATCCATTGGCAAGAAAAAAGTTCACGTTACCACGCTTCCTAAAAAGACCGAGGCAGGAAACCCCGATTTTAGAGTCTGGGACGGGAGGCAACATATTGTCGGTTACATCGAGGCCAAGGCGCCCACGGTTGAGAACCTGGACCAGATTGAACATTCCGGACAGCTAAAGCGATACAGGCATACCTTCCCGAATCTGATCCTGACTAACTTCTTTGAATTCCGGCTATACCGAAATGGCAGCTTGACCGATAAAGTGCTTGTGGGCAGACCTTTTATTGCGCAAATGCTCAAAACGATTCCCCCTGTTGAAAAAGAATCCGAATTCTCAAAACTTCTTAAAAAATTCTTCTCGTTTTCCTTGCCCAGAGTTCACAATGCCAAGTCCTTGGCTATAGAGCTTGCCAAACGAACCCGGTTTTTGAGAGATGAGGTGGTTTCGCTGGAGTTGGAAGAAGAAGAGAAAAACATGAGAGGCTTTATCTTGGGTTTCTACGAAGCATTCAGGAAATATCTCATAAGCGGTCTTTCAAAAGAGGAGTTTGCTGATCTTTATTCGCAGACTATCACCTACGGACTTTTTGCCGCCCGCACACGCTCGAGTGATGGATTCAACAGGAAATTAGCATACGACCATATCCCGCACACAATCGGGATCTTGAGAGAAGTGTTCAGGTTTGTTTCCCTGGAAGACCTGTCCCAACAGATGGAGTGGATTATAGACGACATTGCCGAAGTCCTTGCAGTCACTGATGTGAAGAAGATACTTCATACTTACTTCCACGAAAGCAGAGGAAAAGATCCAATCGTACATTTCTATGAGACCTTCCTGGCGGAATATGACCCCGAAACCAGGGAAAAGAGAGGTGTCTATTATACACCCGAACCGGTCGTCTCCTATATTGTGCGTTCGCTTCATCATATTTTGAAAGAGGAATTTCATCTTTCCGATGGGTTAGCCAGCGAATCGGTCACTGTTCTGGACCCTGCGGCCGGTACCCTCACTTTCCTGGCAGATGCAACAAAACTTGCGGTGGAAGAATTTGTAGCCTGTTATGGCGACGGTGGAAGAGAAAATTTCATCAAGGAATATCCGCTCGAAAATTTCTATGCCTTTGAATTGATGATGTCTCCATATGCGGTTGGCCATTTGAAGATGTCTTTTCTCTTGGAAGAATTAGGCTATTCACTGCAAAAAGATGACAGGTTCAAGCTTTTTCTCACAAATACCCTGGAAATGGAGGACCTTGAACAAACTGAACTTCCAGGCATGGCCTCGCTTTCGGAAGAATCTCATCTAGCAGGTAAAGTGAAAAAAGAACAGCCCATCCTTGTCATACTGGGCAATCCACCCTATTCCGGGATGTCGGCCAACAGAAGTGAGAAAGAAGTTAAACTCAAAAAGGGAGAACGATACACCTCCCATTACGACATTAAAAGAGACGACGGTACATATAAGCTGATCCCTCAAACCAAAGAGGCAACGCGAGAAATAACAAAGAAGCAAAAAACATGGATTGGAGAACTCATAGAGTATTACAAGGTTATAGATGGAAAATGGCTTAAAGAAAAGAACCCGAAATGGTTACAGGATGATTATGTAAAGTTCATCCGATTTGCCCAGTGGAAAATCGACCGGGCAGGAGAAGGCATTTTAGGGTTCATCACCAATCACAGCTACCTGGATAATCCTACATTCAGGGGTATGCGACAATCATTGATGAAAAGTTTTAACGAGATCTATATTCTCGACCTGCACGGTAACAGCCTCAAGAAAGAAAAGTGCCCTGATGGCTCCAAAGATGAAAACGTCTTTGACATCCGGCAGGGCGTTGCTATTGCCCTGTTTGTAAAAACACGAGGAAAGAAAGGATGCAAGGTCTATCATTCGGAGAGATGGGGACTTCGAGATGAAAAGTACGAATGGCTTCAAAAAAATGACATTAAGAGCACGAAATGGAAACGGTTATCTCCTAAGTCCGAATACTATTTTTACATTCCACGGGACGAAAAGCTTTTGAAAGCATATGAACAATTTCCGAAGATAACAGAGGTCTTTGCGGTAAATAGCGTCGGTATAGTCACTGCTAGGGATAATCTTACCATCAATTGGAATCCCAACGGGGTGTGGACCACGGTTCAAAACTTCGCAGAGATGGATCGCGAATTAGCAAGGATAGCCTACAAACTTGGCAAGGATGTAAGGGACTGGAAAGTGGAACTGGCCCAAAAAGATTTGTTGCACAGCGGGTTAGACAAGAATAAAATTGTACCAATCCTGTACAGGCCGTTTGACATACGATATACGTATTATACAGGCAAATCCCGCGGATTTCATTGTATGCCCCGGCCTAAAGTTATGCGTCATATGTTGCAGGAGAATCTTTCATTATGTGTTGGAAGGGCTGGACAGGTTGTAGGAAGGGAGAAACCCTGGAATGTTGTCTTTTGTTCCGACTGCGTGGAGGATTTCAATTTGTTCTATCGTGGCGGCAACGTCAACTTCCCCCTCTATCTTTATCCCAAAAAAGACAACCCTAAAAGACAGTCCTCTGGTAGCACCCTGATGCTCTTTGAACCGCAGGCAGAATATGGTTCAAAGACTCCGAATCTGTCTTCTAAGATAGTAAAGCATTTAAGAAGAAACTTTGGAAAGACACCAACACCTGAAGAAATCTTCTTTTATGTTTATGCTATCCTTTATTCTGCTACCTACCGAACAAAATACGCCGAGTTCCTTAGGTCCGACTTCCCTAGAATTCCGTTCACCAAAGATTTTGAATTATTTTCGAGAATGAACACGCATGGCAAAAGGCTCATCCAGTTGCACTTGCTTCAATCATCAGACCTCAAGCCACCCATTGCGAAATTCCTGGGCAAGGGTGATAACATTGTTGAGAAGTTGAGGTGTGGCAGAAATGAAAGACGTGTCTATTTCAATCAGGGCCAGTATTTTGAAGGAATCTCAAAGGAAGTTTGGGAATACCAGATTGGCGGATATCAAGTTTGTCATAAGTGGCTGAAAGACAGAAAAAGAAGAGCTTTATCGACAGACGATATCAAGCACTACTGCAAGATTGCCACAGCCATACAAAAAACGATTGAGATTCAAAAAGAGATTGATGGAAAATACCCGAAGGTGGAGATCGATACAATCGATTTTCATCTTTTAGATTAAATCCCAAATAGAGTGAATGCATAATCTGGACACCGTTTATCTTTTCCTCATCCTGTGATTCTGGAGGCCTCGATGTCTATACCATTGATCCCCACTTTAAACACGTTCCAGGACTAAGGCTTCACAATTTTCTTTAACGCCTTTCTAAGGTTCAATCTGCGCTCTCACAGGAGGAGCGACCCTGTGCTCCCAACTCCATACTCCATGCGTTTCTGCTTCAATCCACTCCCCCAACACAAAGAGAAACAACGTACAACCCACAACGGACCACGAACAAATGGAAGGATTTATTTGGAGGACGGTTATACAGCAGTTTGCAGCAGCGCCTGAAAATAACCGACGACCTCCGGAGGAACCGAGGTAAA
>CAYWMP010000045.1:0-34292 GCA_964459445.1 uncultured Desulfobacteraceae bacterium | reverse complement strand
GAACCCCTGAATACTTGCATTAGCTGAGGCTTCGAAACAATGATAAACGTTGATTTAAAGTTGAAGGAAATTTCAAATATGTTTGGTTAGATCTTCAGGATTCTGATATTCAATGATGGCATATCTTGTTTCAAGGCGCTCCCAAGAACCAACACCCAATGTATCCGCCCCAACCTGGCCGTAAACACTTAAGGCAAGCAACCAGCAGGAGACCATCAGAAATATATGTTTTGTTTTGACCATTTGAGCAAAGCGCCTTTCTTCTCTAACAGAATAATTTCATATTTAGAAACTATGTACTTTTTCGGGGCATTCAATAAAAGGCTTTGAAACATTTTGCCATCGACATTGGAGGATTTGCGTTTCATCAACGAATATGTTTTGAGCTAAAGGCGTGATAGATAGTGATCCGGGGTTCTCGGTTAACAGGAAGGGCGCAATCTGTTATGTTACAAAGGCATCGAAAACTCCTAAAAGGAGGGATTCCAAAATGATAGAGCAGATCCTCATTCCGGTAGACGGCAATGAACATGTGGCCAAGGCTGTTGAGTTCGCAGCACAGTATGCCAAGCAAAACGACGCCACTATTCATTTTTTGCATGTGGTGAAGCAGACTAAGATACCCGATGAATTGGAGGATTTCGTCAGGACGGAAAAGGGGAAAGAATCTCCAGGCGCCTTTTATATGAATTTGATGGGTAACCAGTTTATCCGGGAAGCGGAAACGCTGGCAAAGGAAATAGGCATCAAGAAATTGGAAAAGAGTATTGTGTCCGGTGATCCGGCCGAAGGCATTATTGAATATGCCAAACAGAACAATATCGACATGATTATCATCGCCAGTTGGGAGTTGGGAACAGTATCCATCAGAGTCCTTAATGAGACTAATCAAATTTGCGTTATGGTAAGAAAGACGCCCTTGGAAGGTAAAAAGATACTTATAGTCGATGATGAACCTGATGTATTGGAGACCTTAGAAGAATTGTTGGATATATGCGAGGTCGAGACAGCATCGAGTTTTGAAGAAGGCAAGAGGCTTATGGAGACACAGGAATACGATATAGCAGTTCTGGACATCATGGGCGTGAATGGATACGAACTGCTGCGCATTTCAAATGAGAGGAAGACCACAGCCGTTATGCTGACCGCCCACGCCTTCAGTGTCGAGGATACGGAAAGATCCTACACAGGAGGCGCAGCCTTCTATGTGCCAAAAGAAAAAATGGACCACGTCGTCACCTATCTAAATGATGTTTTGGAGGCTAAAGAAAGGGGCAAGCATTCGTGGTGGCGATGGTTCGAGCGATTCGGCTCATATTATGAGAAGAAGTTTGGAGCGAGCTGGAAGACACAAGGTTAGCTTGGGTTTGTTTTCTGAGAGAGCCTATTCGGAAACAGCTCGGATGGATTAACAAATCGATAAGATTCCCTAAAAAAGACACATCAGAAACATGACGACAACAATAACCAGACGAAATTTTATCAGTGCTTTGTTTGGGGGTTTTGCATGGTTATCCGCAGGTTGCTCCAGGAAACTGGTTTGGCAAACAACGGGTTCGACTAAGGGCTTAGTTCGCCTGGTTTTCTACACAGATGTCCATGCAAGGAAGGAGTGGGAGACCCCAATCGCCATGGCTCGCGCGGCCAAGGCCATCAATGCTCAAAACCCGGATCTTGTCATCACAGGAGGAGATCATATTACAGAAGGGTTTGAGTCTTCAGCGCATCGGGTTGAGCATCGATGGGATGCCTATATGAAAATGCATCGGGCCATTGCCGCTGATATTTATCCTACTATAGGAAATCATGATCTCGTGGCCGCGGTCCCTGATGACGGCACCAACCCATCCAAGGATCCCAGAGTTATATACCGGGCCAGGATGGGACTCGATCAGACCTATTATTCATTCGATGCCGCGGGGTATCATTTCGTGATCCTGGACTCAATCGAAGTCACTGGGGATCAATACGGTTACAAAGGCATGATCCGGCCGGAGCAGTTGGAATGGCTCAAAGAGGACTTGTCGAAAGTATGGCCAAACAGACCGATAATTCTATCCACTCACGTCCCCATATTGTCTTCTTTCCATGCAGCGACCATGGGTCCGACATTTATCCCCAAAAGAAATCGTGTTATGGTCAACAACCTTGACATTCTAAAGCTCGTTGCAGAACACAATGTCATACTGGTGCTACAGGGCCATTTGCATGCCAAGGAGTTGATAAAGTGGCGCGATACCACCTTCATTGTCGGCGGCGCCATTAGCGCCAAATGGTGGCGAGGCCCATGGCACGGAACTGAAGAGGGATTTAGCGTAATTACGCTGGATGATGGTCAAGTGGAGTGGAAGTACGTGGATTATGGGTGGGATGCCAAAAGACCATAGCTGGGGGCGAAATACCACTTACAAGATTTCCGCAGTGAATATCATTTGAACTTGATTTTGGCCTGCATCAGAAAAGGGGGATCCGGTTGTGAATAGGGATGTTGATAATAGAGCAGAATCTTCACCTACAGCGGATTTAATAGGCCATGGGATACCTGTAGAAGGTCGCAGCTCACAACAAGTTCTTCGCGGGTGGATGGAAGCCGCATCCGTCTATCTGGAATGGCGCCTCATCATCGTTTTTCTCATGGGTTTTGCAAGCGGCCTTCCTTTTCTCTTAACGGCGGCAACCCTTTCAATCTGGTTGACCGAAGCCGGCGTGTCCCTTACAGCCATTGGTCTCTTCGCTCTTGTGGGCACCCCCTACAATCTGAAGTTCCTTTGGGCGCCATTAGTTGACAGGTTACCCATCCCATTTCTCTCCAAATTGTTGGGACGGCGGCGGGCCTGGATGGTTTTGATCCAAATCGGTCTCATGTTGTCGATCATCGCCTTGGGCTTAAGCAAGCCTGAATCCAGCCCCGGCATAACAGCCCTCTTGGCCCTCCTGGTGGCCTTTTTTTCAGCCAGCCAGGATATTGTAATCGATGCTTATCGTATCGATATTCTGGACGAAGACCAACAGGGCGCAGGCGCCGCCATGACCCAAGCAGGTTATCGTTTTGGCCTTTTGGCCTCGGGCGCCGGTGCACTTTACCTTGCAACGGCTATAGACTGGTCCCTCGTCTACGCCTTCATGGCCGGCTTGATCCTGGTCGGCTTCATCACCGCACTTTTTGCCCCGGTGCCGGGAACAGACAAAGCCATGGATTCCTCAATCCCTGCGGGTGAGCATTGGCTTCGCAAAGCCGTGATTGATCCATTTGTCGAGTTCTTCCAACGGAACAGCGTTGGCGTGGCCCTTTTGATTCTTGCTTTCATACTGCTCTACAAGTTCGGAGATGCCTTTGCAGGTGTCATGGCCAATCCATTCTACATTAAGATTGGTTTCACAAAGGCGCAGATCGCCAGCGTCAGTAAGATTTTCGGTGTGGTCGCGACATTGATGGGAGTGTTTGTGGGCGGCCTGATCGTCAAAAAGTATGGGGTTCTTAGGAGTCTGTTGTATTGCGGCATCCTGCAGATGTTGTCCAATCTCATGTTTGCAGCACAAGCATCAATAGGCCCTCAGGTAGGATTTCTTTTTCTCACCATCGGGATTGAAAACCTGTCCGGCGGCATGGGATCGGCCGCCTTTGTCGCTTACCTCTCCCTGCTCTGCAATACTGCCTATACAGGCACTCAATATGCCCTCTTCACCTCTTTCATGGCCTTTGGGCGCACCTGGCTTTCAGCCTCATCCGGTTGGTTGGCGGATCAAACGGATTGGGTTACGTTTTTTGTTATTTCAACTTTCGTGGCCATTCCGGGTCTATTATTGTTGCTGGGAATGATGAAGCGATTGCCCATGGAGGTGCAGAGCGGAAGAAGAAAGGCCCCAAAGGAATAAGGATAAAATGATCATGCGTTGGAAATGGATAATAGGAATTTTTGCATTGGTCCTTGTTGTTATCGTCGTCACGGTCTATGCAATCCTGGCGACCTATGATTTCAATGATCTCAAAATTATAGCTGCCGATACCGTCAAGGAAACCACCGGCCGTGAGATGATGATCGGGGGTGATATTAAGCTTGATATTGGACTAACACCATCGCTTGTGGCGAAAAATATCAGCTTCCAAAATGCGGACTGGGGGACACGGCCCGAGATGGTCCATATCAAGCGTCTCGAGGTTCAAGTCGATCTCCTTCCGCTTATCAGGGGCGATATCAGTATCAAACGCTTTGTTATTATTGAACCGGATATCCTGATCGAAACCGACAAAAAAGGCCTATCGAATATCATATTTAAGCAAGCTGAACCCGGAACTCAAGAAGAGAAAGCGACAAGCGAGGGCGACAGCCTGCTCGGGGTCACCGTCAATCGGATACTGATAGAGAAAGGCCGCTTTACGTATAGAGACGGTGAATCGGGTAAGATGTTTGTAACGACCTTGGACCGGCTCTCAACAATGGCCCCAGATGCGGAAAGTCCCCTGGAGGTGGAGATACGTGGCTCCTACAACAACAATCCCTTTGAGGTGGCCGGTACTTTGGGCCCTCTATTGGCGCTGGCAGATCCTGAAAGGGAATCTCCTCTGAACCTAAAGGCAAAAGCAGGGGGTGCCTCTCTTGGCGTTGAAGGTAAGATCAAAGATCTCATGAATGGAAAAGGCCTTGCTCTACAGATCACTGGAGAGGGTAAATCTACTTCGGATTTGGCCCAATTGGCTGATGCGGGTGATGTCCCTGAAATGGGGCCATTCAGTCTGGCAATGAAAATCTCCGATGCTTCCGGCAAAACCTATCAACTTTCAGATTTAAAAATCAGTATAGGATCGAGCGACATTAAGGGGTCATTGGGTTTGGACATCGCCGGCAAACGGCCGAAGTTAACCGCAGTGCTTTCATCTGAAAAGCTTGATCTGCGATCAATTGCCACAAAGGATAAAGGCGAAGCAAAAAAAGGAACGAAAGGGCAGGGAAAAAGCAGGAAAAAAGTTTTTCCGAATGATCCCTTGCCTCTGGATGCCCTAAAACAAATCGATGCTGATCTATCGTTTAGGGTAAAGAAGCTTCTCCTCCCCAGGGTGGCGGTTCGGGAACTGAATCTGGAAGCGGATTTGAACAATGGTCGCTTTGTGCTAAAGCCACTCAAAGGGATCATAGGGGGTGGATCTCTGAAGGGACATTTGGAGATCCTTCCAAAGGGTAAAGGGGTGTTTTTGACGACTAATGTGAAAGTCGAGGATTGTAAATTGGGTGAAATGCTTAAGGAGATCATAGACGAACAAATCCTCGACGGTCAGATCGAACTCGAACTGGATGCCAGGGGTCGGGGAAATTCGGTGGCCGAAATGATGGCAGGGCTCAATGGCAAGATCGTCATCGTAATGGGAAAAGGCAGGATCAATAATAAATACATTGAACTGGCTGGCGGGGATCTCAGTTCAATGATATTCCGGCTGGTCAACCCATCTGCTGAAAAAATGGATTTCTCCGTGGTCAACTGTCTTGTGACCCGGTTTGATATCAAGCGCGGCATGGCAAAAAGCACGGCACTGGTCTTTGATACGGATATCGTGGGAGTGGTAGGGGATGGCACGGTGAATTTAAAGAATGAGCGACTCAATATGTCAATCAGGCCGTCACCTAAAAAAGGACTGGGTGGGGGAATCCTTGGTAAGCTTACCCTTAGTCTCGGTGAGTTGGCTAAACCCCTGAGACTGGCCGGCACACTCAGCGAACCTTCCCTAGCCCTTGATCCCAACCAAACGACGACCACCCTGGGGAAGTCGGTCGGGGGCCTGGCTCTTTTCGGGCCGGCCGGCATAGCCGCGGCCCTTGCAGGAGGCAAATCAGGGGATGAAAATCCCTGTGTAGCGGCCATTGAGGCGGCCAGGAAAGGCGTCAAGGTATCGGGAAGTAAAAAACAAAAAAAGGAAAAAAAAGGATCAACTGAAAAGCCCCTTGAGGATATACCTAAGGGGCTTAAAGACGCGGTAGAGGGTTTGAAGAAACTCTTCGGTAATTAATTACCCTCCTCTTCGAAATCTCCTAAGGGTCGGACAAAGGTGAATTTCATGGGATCGTTAATGAAGCGCTCCTTTGCATTTTGTTCCGCTTCTGCACTCATAAAATGAAAGGGCATGGTCAGGGTATAGATCACCATACCCATGGCAGAAAGAATTATTCCGGCCGGTCTGAAGACGGCAAAGTCAATCATCATTAACCCGCCTTCTTCAACAGGATCTGCTTCCTGGGCAATTGCGGGGAAAGGCAGCGTTGTTATAAGAAAAGCAGCCAGTAGGGCAATGACGATTGGCCTTTTTTTACTTTTGAGCATTTCAAACCTCCTTAGGGAAGAAGAATATTTCTGCAAAATATTGCAAGAATCAAGCCGAGTATATCATATTAATTCAAAATTTGCAACTATTATCAAGATGTTGCAGAAAACGAAAGATGCTCCCTTAAATCATGGCAAAGAAACAAGCCATGAAAACCCCACCAGCCCCGCACTGTGTGGTCAATCCAAATGTCTTTTCTTAGTTCTTCAAGGCATGAAATATGATCACCATGATGCGGCATCCTAAATACCCAAACGGATGCCCCAGGCCTAAGCCAAATCCATTGTTATTGGTGATTTCGCTATTGAGAGACATCCCTTTTCAACACCGAGATAGGGGACAGCGAAGGCCTCAATGACTTCGATGATTTACGTTGACTATTTTTATCGTGCTTAATACATCTTTTGAAATCGGACAAAGTATGCACAGGAGGAAATTGTGGAAGTAACTGCAAAAAACATTATGACGACCGATTTTCAGACAATTCCGCCCGACACGACGATTGCAGAGGCGATAAGGATTTTTAAAGAGCTGGGTGGAGATGAAGACCGCCGTCGTGTGTTTGGCATGATGGTGACCGATGAAAGGGAAAAGCTCCTTGGCATGATTTCCATGTATGACATTCTGCTCTTGATGCGGCCGAAGCATATTCATGTTTGGGCCGATATGACGGATATTGATGTTACGGGACTCATCGAATCCACATGTGAAAGAACGAAATCCATACTGGTTAAAGACATCATGACCTCGGATGTCGTGACGGTATCCCCTGAAACACATCTCTTTGTGATTTTGGATATTATGATAAAGAGACACATCCGTCGCATTCCGGTAATGGAAGGAGATCGGATTGAAGGCATTGTCTACATCTCCGATCTATTCTATCATCTCTATGAAAGACTTTTGAAGTAAGTCGTTATTGGATGCCGGCCGTGACTTTGTCTCAAAGCCAAGACATACTCAAAAGAATGAAGGTGTATGATGCCATGGGGAGACAACTCGTGAGTCTTTCAGTGGCTGATCCTATCCACAAGGCCATATCCTACCTCATTAAATTTAAGATGAATGCCCTTCTCATAAGGGATATTGGTGGCAAGGCGATTGGCGTTGTTTCCAAGACGGACATCATGTCGGCCTATTATGCCTCACTCTCCATTGAAACCCCATTAGCAGACATCACGCAATCACCCCCGATTCTATGTCATGAAAGCGATAACCTGGCATCGGTGATGGAAACCATGCGCGAAGAGGGCATCCATCGGATATACGTCATCAATACCGCAACGGGAGAGGTGGAGGGAATACTGTCCTACCCCGATATCGTCGGTCTTCTTTATCGCCTGTGTCGGAATTGCGAGAACAACTATCTCCTGAGGAGGAAATATGGGATAGAGGCACAGGCCATAAGGCGTTTTACGGTCCGCGAGGTCATGACCGGTGAAGTGGCATCACACAAAAATGACGACACCCTCTATGAATTGATTGAAGGACTCAGCGCCTATAGGTTCGGCGCCGTGCTGATAACGGACGAAAGGGGACGGGGTATGGGGGTAGTTTCAAAAACCGATCTCATCCTGGCCTATAGACACGGGATTCCACAGGAAACAATGGCCAGGGGAGTCATGGCTCCAAGGGTACATTCCTGCTCCAAATCGGCCTACTTGGCCGAGGCCATTCAAAGGATGATTCTCTCGGACGTGCATCGGCTTTTTGTTCATGAAGGTGAGCCGGGCCGGATAGTGGGTGTTCTTTCTTTTACCGACGCCGCTCGTATCCGTTCGGGATCATGCAGGGCCTGTTCACCGAGCCGGATAGAAGTAAGTGCAGGACGTTCCTAACAGGTTGATGAAAACAGCCAGCTGGAATTAGATTGTGTCCCACAGATCCCAGAACTCGGGAAAGGATTTTTTCACGCAGGCCTCATTTCTAATCTCGATTCCAGGAATTCGCAAACCCACCACGGCAAGACTCATGGCAATGCGGTGGTCGTCATGAGGATTTACAATCGCTCCGGAAAGTGGGCGGTTCCCATGAATGACCAATCCATCCGGAAGTTCTTCGATGCGAGCCCCCAGTCGTTTCCACTCCTGTGTAACACTATTCAACCGATCGCTTTCTTTATGCCTGAGATGGGAAACATTCCGGATTCTCGTCTGCCCCTCGGCAAAGAGGGCGATAGCGGCCAGGGTGGGGACGAGGTCGGGCAGGTTGCTCATATCCACATCAATGCCGGTGAGCGGTCCGCCGTATACTTTGACTTGATTAGATCCTATCTCCACAGAACATCCCATTTTCTCAAGGATCGAAAGAAAGCCCATATCTCCCTGGTGATTGGCAGAGGAAATGTTTTTTGTGATCGAGGTTCCTTCGGTCACGGCGGCGGCACCCCAGAAGTAGGAGGCGCTGGATGCATCCCCCTCAATATTGTAGCTGCCGGCTTGGTATCTTTGTCCTGATGGAATTTTGAACCGCTTATCATCTTCGCTCTGAACGGCGACACCGAAACGATTCATCACCTCCAGTGTAAGGGCCACATAGGGTTTTGAAACGAGCTCTCCCAGGATTTCAATTTCCACGTCCTTTTGAGCATAGGGACTGGTCAAAAGTAGAGAGGAAACAAACTGGCTGCTCTGTTTCGCACTCAGCTTAGCTTTTCCACCGGATAAACCTTTTCCACGTATAGAGACCGGTGGGAATCCATCTATTCCAGTGCAGAAAACTTCGACACCCAGTTGATTCAAGGCATTCACAAGCTCTCCAATAGGTCTTTCACATATGCGCGGTGTGCCGGTAAGGACATGATGCCCAGGGGCAAGAGCAGCCAAGGAGAGCAAAAGACGAAAGGAAGTCCCTGAATTGCCAAGGAAAATTTGTGTATCTTCTGAAACCGGTCGGAAATCCCCGCCGGTTCCCGCAACCTTAATCCCCTTTTCAGAAAAGGATATTTTTGCTCCTAAGGCCTGAAGGCCCTTTACGGTGTGCAGAATGTCTTCGGAGACAAGGGGTTCTTTAAGCAAACTATCGCCGTCGGCAAGACTTGCCGTGATCAATGCCCGATGGGTGATGCTTTTGGATCCCGGTATCTTGACGCTGGAATTGATGTTTGAACGTAGTCTTATCTTTTTCATTTTTTGATCGTTATTCAAATACTAGGATGTCTTATTAAGGGCGGCCTTGACTGATTGCTCCATAACATCGATAGGAGGGACCCTATCCGTCCAGAGTCGAAACTGTTCTGCCCCCTGATGAATGAACATCGAAAGACCGTCTATAGTTGTGCAACCAATGGATTTGGCCTTCTTGAGCAGTTTGGTCTCTAGGGGGTTGTAAACAACATCCATAACAATCATTTCTCTATTCAAGATCCGAGGCGACAGAGGGCACTCTTCAACAGCAGGATACATCCCCACCGGCGTCGTCTGGATCAGGATATCCGCTACAAAGGATTCCAAATCTTTTAAAGGGAGAAATTTGCAATTCAGTGCCCCCGAGAGCCTTTCCCCTCGGTCTGAAGAACGGTTCGCAATGGTCAGTTGCACCCCTCGTTCTTTTAAAATGAAACCAATAGCGCGAGCCGCTCCGCCGGCGCCTACCACGAGACCTTTTTTCCCTTCAAGTTTCGTCTTTTCCTCCAATGCTTTTAAGGCGCCTGCCGCATCGGTGTTGTATCCAACCAATTTCCCGTCCCGATTGACAATGGTATTGACCGCGCCAATCCTTTCCGCCATATCATCCACCTTTTCAAGCAGCGGGATGACCGTGGATTTGTGGGGGATTGTGACACTCAACCCCCTCACGCCCAGGCCTCTCATGCCCGCCAAGCATTCTTCAATTCTCTTCGATTCAAAGGCAAGATAGACGGCATTGATACCAGATGCTGAAAAGGCGGCATTGTGCATAACGGGACTGAGGGTGTGCCCCAAAGGATGGCCTATGATGCCGTAAAGGCCCGTTTGTTGATCTATAAACATGTCTCCAGAACTTCCAGGATCTTCTTCATATCTGTGATGGGAATTTGACCTGAGGCGGTTTCATCTCCCTTTTCAAGGGATGCAAAGGTCATATACCCGCCCAAAACGTGGGAAAGGACGCGGCTGATTTTACCTGCCGGGCCCATACAAAAGGCAATGATCTTGATACCGAGTTCACGGGCCTGCGGGATGAGATCGAGGACCCGGAGATTATCCATCATAGTTCCGGCGCGGGTGACGATCTTGATTGTACCGGCGCCTGTATTTGTCATATCCCTGAAGATCTTCTCCAGCTTTTCCCTTGAAGGGGTGCCATCCTGTATATGGGTGGAGAGGATGAGATCGGCAGATCCCCGGGCCTGAATTATTCTCTTCAGCCCTGTTGCAGGCAAACTGAATTCCACATCTACAAAGTCTGCTCCTTTTTGAATTGCGGTGAGTAGGATGTCCGTAATGGACTCCGGGTTCTCTTCACCTCCTCCGCCTTCCCTTTTCGAGCGGTAGGTCACGAGTAACGGTTTAGGGGCAACCTTGATGATTTCATTCAGATCGAACCTTTCCATGAGATCCAGCCGTATTTCCAGCACGTCGGCAAGGGGAGCTGCCCGCACCATCTTTTCGAGGGCTTCCTCAGTGTTTCTCCCTATGATTGGAATACAGAACATGACTGATTGGAGTACGAGGATTATTCTATATTGGTCCTCAGCCTGTTGAGGAACTTCTGCATTTCTTCGTAATCCCTCCCCTTTATAATATGAATCAGATAGGAGAGCCGGGAATTGATCCCTTCGATTTGCTGGATCGTATGAGGGTTGAACATAACCTCGGCCAGCAAATGATCATCTTCTGAAAGGAGGCCCTTGGCTAGTTCCATGTGCCTTCTAAAGGTCGTCCCCGGCGCTTCCTGCTTTTTCATGCATGCGGCAAAAACCATTGATGAGGCAAAGGGAACTGAGAGGGAATAGGCGATGGTTTTGTCATGTTCTTCAAAGGTATACTCATAAATGCTTAGTTTGAGGCTCCTGTAAAAATCCCGAAAGAAGTTCTTTCCGTCCCCATCAGACTCTTTGATTATGATCGCGTTCTCATCACGAAGGTCCCTGACATTGGCAAAAGTAGGCCCGAACATCGGGTGAGTGGATACAAACCTTTTTCCAAGGCTCCTGTAATATTCAAGCAAACCATCCTTTACCGATGCAATGTCTGAAAGCATGCATCCTTCCGGCAGATAGGGAAGAACATCCGCAAACGCCTTACGGATGTTTGGAAGGCTGACAGCGTTAATGACAAGCTCGGGCTCAAACATCTCGACCTCTGTAAGGTCTAAAAATCTCTTTACATTGAAGAAGTATTTGAGTTTCTTTTTGTCCGTGTCATAAACAGCCACTTCGTGGTTTAGGCAGAACTCTTCCACAAGCCAGGCGCCCATATGTCCTGCGCCAAGGACAAATATCTTCATATTCCTCTCTTCTCCTTGTAACACCCCATCAGTTTAAAACCGGTTGTGATTCCTTTCACTTCTTCCAGGGTCATTAAAACCCCGTCATCCTTGATCGACCCCATAAAATCGAGAAAGAAGGCATAGTTGCCCGGCTCACTCGGAACAGACTCTATCCTTGTCAGGTTGATGTTTTTCTTAGCGAACACCTCGAGTACTCTGAAGAGGGTGCCAGCCTTGTGTTCAGTGGAGAAAATCATAGAGCATTTGTCACCCTCTTCCTTGTTCTCTTCCCTTGAAAGCACAAGAAATCTTGTCATGTTTGTGTCTAGGTCCTCTATGTCCTCTTTTATAATCTCAAGATCGTATAGATAAGCAGACAGCTTGCTCGCAATTGCAGCAGACGCTTTCGGTCTTTGCTCCGTCAGCATTTTTGCCGCTCCCGCAGTATCGTGATACTGAACAGGATCAAGTTTGTTCCTAGCAAGGAAATGACGGCATTGTGCCAGGGCCTGAGGGTGGGAATATACGGCACGGATCTCCCTATGGTCGATTCCCGGCAATGCAAGAAGACAAAGGTGTATTGGAAGCTCTACCGCCCCTACCACATTCAGGTCGGAACTAATCAGGAGTTCGTTCACCTGGCCGACCATGCCACCGAGCGTGTTTTCTACAGGAACAATACCATAGTCATAAAGCCGGGATTTAACCCCTTCAAACACGAGCGCAAATTCGTTACAGGGGATGGGAATGAATTCACTGTCCCACGCCCTTGATGCGACCTCGCCATAGGCACCGTGTTCGCCCTGGAATGCGATGAGTTTGTAGTCCTTTTGCTGAAGTTTCTTGCTTTCCTTAATAATTTCCATGTAGATCTTTTCAGTAAAATCGACATTGATCAGCCCTGTTGAATCCTTTCTGATTCTTTCAAGAAGTTCCTCCTCTCTTTGCTTCTCTTCAATCTGAGACTTGAATTTTTTGGCCATAAGGGCCTGTTCCATTCTGTCGTTTAAGAGTTTGAGGATTTTTGAATCAATAAGATCGATGTTTTTCCTGATTTCTTTCAAACCCATACTTCACCCCACTATTATTAAAGAATTGTTGAATACACGCCGTAATCGGAGGCTATGCGTAACTACAGTAGATTATTGACCTCTGCTTCGATTTCCTTAATCGGGATTTCTTCCACAAGGGCATTGCCTATGCCCTGAAGCAGCACAAAATTTATGCTGTCCCCTTTTCTCTTTTTATCCTTTCTCAGCGCATCAAACACCTTTTTTCTATCAAATTCCAGTCTGGTCGGAAGTTTCATGCTTTTGAGCAGTTCCTCGATCCTTTTTGCGTCTTGCTTCGGTAAAAGCCCTCTCTTTGCAGAAAGCGCTGAAGCGACAACCATACCGACACTGACAGCCTCTCCATGAAGAACACCCGTGGTTCTTTCAATGGCATGTCCAAATGTATGGCCGAAATTGAGTTTCCTTCGCTCTCCCTCTTCCTTTTCATCACTGTTTACGATTGACGATTTTATGAGAACCGAATCATATACAAGCTTCTCTATAACCCCAATATCAAGCCCAAGCGCCTTTTCATAATGCTCTTCAAGAAATGAAAACAAACGGGCATCCCCTAGGGCAGCATGTTTTACGATCTCCGCAAAACCACATCTAATCTCGGTTTCCGGCAAGGTTCTGAGGAGTTTTATGTCACAGATGACGAATTCGGGTTGATTAAAAACGCCTACCATATTTTTGTACCCGCAGAAATTAACACCGTTTTTCCCACCAACACTGGCGTCTACCTGTGACAGCATGGTCGTGGAAACGAATCCAAATCTCACGCCTCGCATGTAAGTCGATGCCACAAACCCGGTGATATCGCAGACTATGCCTCCGCCAATCCCGAGAATGAAGGAGGAGCGGTCCGCTTCATACTCCACAAGTTTTCCATATAGGGCGTGGACCGTGTCCAGGTTTTTTATCCTTTCACCGGTACCGATCTCTATGATGTCATAGCACGGAAAGTCTTTCTGATAATAACGCCTGACATTGGTATCCGTGATAATGATGGCTCTTTCTGCCGGAATATGCCTTTTGACATCCCGAAGGCTTTCGCCGACCAGGATGGTCGAAAGCCCCGTACTGCCATGGATCTCCAGGTTTTTCACTATATCCGCTCCGGGGTCTGTTTTCTATGCCTGACCGATTTCATTCATACAGGAACCCAGTACCTGTAACTTCTTCATAAGGCCTCCAAACATGTCAGGCGGCATGGCCTGATCTTTATCACACAACGCCTCTCTCGGGTTATGGTGCACTTCAATGATGATACCGTCCGCGCCCGCTGCCAAAGCAGCCAGGCTCATAGGTCCAATGATGCTTAACCTTCCGGTGGCGTGAGAAGGATCAACAATGATGGGGAGATGAGAAATTTCCTTAACCGAGGGAACAATACTCAGGTCCAGGGTATTCCTGGTGTAAGTCTCAAATGTCCTTATCCCCCTTTCACAGAGAATGACATTGGGGTTTCCCTCTGCAAGTATGTATTCTGCGCAATTGAGCCATTCCTTGAGGGTAGAATACATCCCTCTTTTGAGCAGCACAGGCTTATCAGCCTTACCCACTTCCTTGAGGAGGGAGAAGTTTTGCATATTTCTGGTGCCGATTTGCAGAACGTCGGCATATTCGCATACCCAGGAGACATCACGGGGATCCGTGACCTCCGTCACGATCGGAAGGCCGGTTTCCTTTTTTGCTTTTTCGAGTATTTTAAGTCCCTTGAGTCCAAGCCCCTGAAAGTCATAGGGAGAGGTTCTTGGTTTGAATGCACCGCCTCTGAGCATATTTCCCCCCGCCTCTTTCACCTTTCGGGCGGTTTCGATCGTTTGCTCCTCGGTTTCCACGCTACAGGGGCCGGCAATTACCACAAAACTCTCACCGATTCTTACATCATCCACCGCAATGATTGTTCGTCGATGATTGTCCCCATTCCGTGATGTTAGCTTAAGCTTCTGCATTGTCCCATTCCTTCCGTTTATTGCGAGAGAATGAAATCACCTCTTTCTTCTCTCTAGATCCATAGGTTCCGAAACAAAAAGGCCGTAGACGGTCAATCCGCCCACGGCCCTTTTTTCCAATCCTTTCAGTCCGCGGGCGGTCCTATCCCGTAGAAAAAATAGGAATAAAAACCCTTCCAGTTGTTTGCGGTTATTTTTGTTCTTGCCATCATCTTAGGTCTTCCCATCGCAGTTCCAAATTCTCTAATCTTCCCCCACCATTATAGTGTGAAAGAACCACTAAAAATCGGGCTTTCAATCGGATCCTTTTTCAGTGACTTCATGGCCGTGGTCACGGCAAAGCCCTTATGCACGATCTCACTGATGGCTCTGATCATGTTGCCCGGTTTTTTGTACTGGAAGACGTTTCTTCCCATCGAAACGCCGAAAGCCCCGGCCTTCATGACGCCATGGACCATCTCCAGGACGTCTTTTTCCTTGAGCTTTTTTTCGCCGCCAATGGCCACAAGAGGAACGGGGCACGAAGAAACGACCTCCTTGAAGGTCTCAGCCGATCCGCTATAGGGAACTCGCACCAGGTCGGCACCCATTTCGGCGCCTATTCGGGCGGCCCTCATGAGGCTTCTTAGATGTTTTGATTTGTCTTTTTGGGGGAGTGGATTTATGAGGGCAAATAGCGGCATGCCCCACTTAAGGGCGTCTCTTGACACTTCACCGATCAGCCTCAACATGACATCTTCATCCGGCCCTCCTACCTCTATTCGGACCGATACCGCATCTGCCCCGATAATGACCGCCTCTTCCACATCCGAGACGAGGGCCTGTTTTTCGTCCTTTGAGGTTGCAGTCAGATGGAGGATAAGCCCGATATCCCTTCCACTCCGCCGGTGTGCGGCGGTCACAATCCCCTTGTGGAGAATCACAGCATTGGCTCCTCCGAGGGCCATAGTGTCTACAGCGTTTTTAATATCCTTTATCCCCTCTATGGGGCCCATCCCCACGCCATGAATGAGGGGAACCAGGACCGTCTTGGCGGTATTTCGATTCATGACCCTTTCCATACGGATCCTCTTCCCTAACATCGCTCATCCTCCTTTATTGAATGTCTTATTTTGTCTTCTAGGATGTGAATTAATGATCAGCCGCTATCCTAAGTTGATGGTCATCAATTTTGCCTTCTGGATCAAGTATCGGACCAAAAAAAAACCGTGGGCAGAATGTCTGCCCACGGTTTATGAATCGAAATATTCAAAAATCAACCCATGGGCAGACTCCTATACCCGTAAAAAAAATAAAAATAAAAGCGCTGCCAGGATTGATTGTTTTTCATCTTAATATTTCCGTGGTGATTTCTCAACGTAAGTCTTACAGAAATTACAGGGAACTCGCTCCCATTGTCAAGAAAAAAAACGACTCCCGATTTTTTTCTTGACTTATGCATCCAACCTACTTTAGAAAAGCAATATGAATTACGAAAGTAAAAATTTATTGATGAATACCCAAAGCAATTGGTGGTGGCTCAGCTCCAACAGAGAGGTGTGCCCGCCGACATAGGAAAGCTAACATAATAAGATAACAAAAACCGTGGGCCCACTTCTCAAGGGTCCCACGGTTTTTTTATTGGTTCATTTTTAAAAGGCCGTGGGGCTTGGTACCCACGGCCTTTTTCTTTTTGAGGTGTGACATGCAAAAGACCCCGACCTTTCAGGAATTCATGAAGAGTGCAGGAAAAGGAAACCTCATTCCCGTATACCAGGACATCCTGGGTGACACGGAAACGCCGGTGACCGCCTATTTGAAGATACGAGGCGAATCATTTTCCTACCTCTTGGAAAGTGCAGAAGGCGGAAAGAATTGGGGCCGATACAGCTTCATCGGTTACAGACCCAATTTGCTCATCGTTTGCCGAAATCAGGAGATCGAAATCACGCGGGGGAAAGAAGAGCGGATTCTGAAAGAATACCCCAATCCCCTTGAGCTGCTCAGAAAAGTGAGCAGGCAATTTAAGCCTGCGCCAACAGCATGCAGGGCAACCTTTCAAGGGGGACTCGTCGGGTACGTAAACTATGAGTTGGTAGGGAGGTGGGAGCGGGTTCGGGGCAGTTCTTCAGAATACCCGGATCTCCCGGAGGCTATCTTCATTGTCCCCAGTCGTCTCATCATCTTTGACCACCTCTTCCATAAAATCACCGTTGTGGCACTGGTCCACCTAAAGGAGGAGGACGAGCCGAGATCGGCTTACGAAGGGGCCTGTCAGGATATTGATGAGACCATTGACGATCTCAAGAGACCCCTTCATCAGGCTTCGGAAACGAGTTCCTTTAAGGTCCATGATGTCCGCGCCAATTTTACTCGTGAAGGGTTTGAGGAGGCCGTTCGGAGGGCCAAGGGCCATATTATAGCCGGCGACGTCATACAGGTTGTCCTATCTCAAAGGTTCGAGGGACGTTTGAAGGGAGATCCCTTCAGTGTCTACCGCAACCTGAGAAGCATCAATCCGTCTCCCTATATGTTTTACCTCAACTATGGAGAGACCAAGTTCATAGGCTCCTCCCCAGAGATTCTTGTCAGATTAAAGGATAGGAGGATCGATCTCCGCCCCATAGCCGGGACAAGGCCGAGAGGCAAAGATCATTCGGAGGACCATCGCCTGGAAAGAGAGCTCCTGAATTGTCCTAAAGAGAGGGCCGAGCACATCATGTTGGTTGATCTGGGAAGAAACGATGTCGGCAGGGTCGCGTTGCCCGGTTCTGTTCATGCAACGCAGCTCATGGAAATTGAGCGTTACTCGCACGTGATGCACATCGTGTCCCAGGTGGAAGGCGTTCTCAAACCGGGGATGGATCCCTTCGATCTTTTTATGTCCGTTTTTCCGGCCGGCACGGTAACCGGATCTCCAAAGATCAGGGCCATGGAAATCATCAATGAATTGGAGCCGGAACCCAGAGGACCCTATGCGGGGGCGGTTGGCTATTTCGGTTTTAACGGCAATATGGACTTTTGCATTACGATCCGCACCATTTTCGCCCACAGGGACAGGATTTCTATACAGGCCGGGGCAGGCATCGTATACGACTCCTCGCCGGGAGGGGAATACGAGGAAACCCTCAGGAAAGCCGAGGCCATGTTCAAGGCCCTGGAAACCAAAGAGCCAATCCATTCATCGGCAGATTCATCGACTGACATGTTGAAAGCTCTAGGAGAAAGCAAATAATGATTCTCATGATCGACAACTATGATTCCTTTACCTACAACCTGGTCCAAATGATAGAGGTCATCGGAGAAACGGTGCAGGTCCGTCGAAACGATCAAATAGACATCACGGGGATTGAAACCTTGAGGCCTTCAGTCCTTGTCGTTTCACCGGGACCCGGCACGCCCTATCAGGCGGGCGTATCGATAGATGCCATCCGTCATTTTTCACCCAAAATTCCCGTACTGGGCGTTTGTCTCGGACATCAATCCATCGCGGCCGCCTTTGGGGGGAAAGTGGTTCAGGCCCGCAACATCATGCACGGAAAAATATCTCAGATCTGTCACGATGGGCAGACCATTTATGTCGACCTGCCCAATCCCTTTAGAGCAACCCGATATCATTCATTGATCGTCGATAGAAAGGCTTTCCCGGAATGCCTGGTCGTGAGTGCCTGGACTGAGGAAGGGGAACTCATGGGATTGCGGCACCGGGATTATCCGGTAGAGGGCGTCCAGTTCCATCCTGAATCCATCCTCACGGATTCCGGACGGCATCTGGTCGAAAACTTCATACGCATGAATTCCGAGAATGGAGGCTGAGCCATGAGAGACATTCATCGTTTTCTTGAAGCATTTCACTTTCGGTGGCGCAACATCCTCAAGGGTTAGGATCAATTTAGCCCTCTTCATCAAACACGCTTTCAAATCTGAAGTGTCACAGGGCTAAAAAAGCAATCAGGAATAAAAGTGAATCTGAGAGTTATGAAAGGAGTGATGACATCATGATAAAGACAAGCATAGCAAAAGTGGTCAAAGGCATCGACCTTACGGAAGAGGAAATGAAAATAACCATGGAAGAAATAATGAGTGGAGGCGCAACCCCTGCCCAGATCGGATCTTTTATTACGGCCTTGAGAATGAAAGGGGAGTCGGTCGACGAGATTACGGGCGCTGCCAAGGTCATGCGAGCCAAGGCAACAAAAATTTCCATAAACAACCATGCCATAAATCTGGACCGGGATGAGATCAACATAGAGGACGAGACCATCTTGGACACATGCGGCACCGGTGGCGACGGCACCAACACTTTCAATATCTCCACGGCAACGGCATTTGTGGTGGCCGGTGGCGGGGTCAAGGTCGCAAAGCACGGTAATCGGGCGGTATCGAGCCAATGCGGCAGCGCGGATGTCTTGAGGAGTCTAGGCGTCAAATTGGACATAAATCTCTCTAATGTGGAGAGATGTATCTCCGATTTGGGCATAGGCTTTCTCTACGCGCCCCTCTACCATCGCGCCATGAAATATGCCGCCGGGCCGAGACAGGAAATAGGAATTCGAACGATTTTCAATTTGCTTGGGCCGTTGACCAATCCCGCTGGCGCAACGGCCCAGGTTATGGGTGTCTACGATCCGGGCCTTACAGAGAAAATGGCGCAGGTGCTCAATCGGCTGGGAACACGGGAGGCCTTTGTGGTCTGTGGCGAAGGTACTTTCGATGAGATCAGCATCTGCGGTCCAACAAAGGTATCTCATCTAGAGGAAGAGGCGGTCGAAACCTATGAACTGACCCCGGAAACATTCGGCCTGGAAAGGGCGGCGGCGGAAACCATCCGGGGTGGAAATTCACGAGAAAACGCCCAAATCATCCATGATGTTTTGGATGGCCGAAACGGTCCTAGAAGAGATGTGGTTCTTTTAAACTCTGCAGCGGCCTTTGTGGCTGCCGGCCTGGACAGCAACTTTAAAGCAGGTATTGAAAGGGCGAAGGAATCCATCGACACGGGTCAGGCCAAAAGCAAATTGGAAGCCCTGGTGTCCTTCACACAGGAATGTTCCTACTTTGTTCGCAAAGAACTATAGGGCCTCTCATGGATTCTTTATTGGCAAAGATATTGGGGGTAAAGCAGAAAGAGGTGGCCATCCTCAAAGAGTCCGGGCTGCCTTCAAACAAAACGCCGTTGGCAAGGCGCGATTTTAGGAGGGCCATATCATCGCCGGGCAGTATAGATGTAATTGCTGAAATAAAGTTCGCCTCGCCTTCAGCAGGGGAGATCCATGAGGCAAAAGACCCCTTGGGAATCGGCAAAGCATACGAAAAAGCAGGGGCGGCAGCGATCTCACTTCTAACAGACCGGAGATTCTTCAAGGGGAGTCTGTGTCATCTTCCTCGCATAAAGGAGACTACTTCTCTGCCTATTTTGCGCAAAGATTTCATTTTTGATGAGATACAGGTTGAAGAATCCTATCTCATGGGAGCAGACGCGGTGCTATTGATAGGATGTATGTTGTCCTCTCGAAAACTCAGGAACCTCCTCAAATGTTGTAGAAACCTTGGGATAGACGCACTGACAGAAGTTCATGATCAGGAAGATCTAACAAGGGCCTTGGCATGCGATGCAGACATCATAGGAATCAACAATCGGGATCTTATGACCTCTAAGGTCGATCTCAATACTACCGTTGATTTGACCCCATTGATTCCTAATGGGCATATCATCGTGAGTGAAAGTGGCATCAAAGATGGGGAAGATATTCGTATCCTGGGAAAAGCCGGCGTCAGTGCTGCATTAATCGGAACGGCAATTATGGGGAGTACTGATATTGAGGCAAAGGCGAAAGAATTCGTTGAAGCCGGCAAAGGCCTAGGACGTGGTGAGGGTTAAGATCTGCGGTATAACGAACCTGGAAGATGCAGAGGCGGCGGTGAGGTATGGCGCAAACGCGCTGGGATTTGTCTTCGCTCCAAGTCCTCGACGGATATCTCCTGAAAAGGCCCGGCAAATTGTCAATGAACTTCCTCCCTTTATTCAAACTGTGGGGGTCTTTGTGGATGAAGATCTTGCAACAGTGCGCAATATAGCGGGGCATTGCAGGCTTAATTTGACTCAACTCCATGGAGAGGAATCCCCGGATTATTGCCACCAACTCATGCCCTACGCGATTAAGGTCGTCCGCATGAAAGATGCAGGAAGTGTTTCACGCATCCGGGCCTATCGGGGAAGGGTCAGGGCGATCCTGTCAGACACTTACGTCAAGGATACAATGGGAGGAACAGGAAAATGTTTTGATTGGGGCCTTGCAGTAGAGGCTCAGGAATTCGGGATTCCATTGATCCTATCCGGGGGACTTAATCCTCAGAACATAGAGAATGCGATTTTAAAGGTAAGGCCCTATGCCGTCGATGTGAGCAGCAGTGTTGAAGAATACCCCGGGAAGAAAAGCGGTGTGTTGATGGAAAAATTCATGGACGCCATAAGGCGTGCGGAGATTGGGAGGCCTCAATAGGATGCAAAACAACCCTATGGGAGAACTTTCCATGAGAGATCGTCAGTGGGATAGGGAACTCGAGATCTATATGCAGGATCGACTCGAGGAAAAAGATATTCTCCTGATGACCCATCTCGTTCTCGGCTACCCATCATTCAGTGAAAATCGGCGGCTCGTATCAGTTATGGTGGAAGCAGGCGTTGATCTCATTGAGTTACAGATCCCATGTCCAAAGCCTAAAGCCGATGGTCCTGTCATAGCCCAAGCCAATCGGGCCG
Organism: uncultured Desulfobacteraceae bacterium; assembly: GCA_964459445.1. Lineage (GTDB taxonomy): Bacteria > Desulfobacterota > DSM-4660 > Desulfatiglandales > HGW-15 > CAYWMP01. The sequence goes on along the minus strand of CAYWMP010000045.1, from coordinate 12,815 downwards.
CATTGGCCTCGGGGATTTCTATTAACGAATGCATAGTGTACGCTCAAAGCTTAGCAGATGAATTCGATATTCCCTTTTTCTTGGTTTGTTACAATGACACACTCATTCAACACGGCCTGGAACGGTTTGTTCTTGATCTGGCGGATGCCAATCTGTGTGGCGCAATCGTGCCAGACCTGCCTTCTCAACTGATCGAGGCTTACTGCGATGCCATGCATGGACGGCATTTGGTCCCCATCATGTTCTTTTTTCAAGGTATGCCTGAAACCCGTATGAGAAAACTTGCCCCCCTGGGCAAAGGTTTTGTCTATTGCGTTGCCCGTAAAGGGGTCACAGGGGGAAAAACCGAGTTTGGAATGGAACTGACAGGATACTTGGAACGTTGCCGCCGGTCATGCCCGTTACCCCTAGCGGTCGGTTTTGGCGTGCAACAAAAGGCGGACATTGATTTTCTAAAAGGCAAAGCAGAAATTGCGGTCATGGGCACTCAGATAATGAGGCTCATGGAAGAGGGGGAAATCGAAACGGTTGAAAAATTTATTATTGGGCTGAGGTAATAGTCTTCAACCTTAGATAATGATCTGCGAGCACGAGACACACCATGGCCTCGAGTATCGGCACGATGCGCGGAACCGCTGTGACGTCATACCTCCCCGTGAGCTTCAATTTGGCTGGCTTGCCTTGCCTATCAATGGTGTCCTGTTCCAGTCCAATGGACGGGATGGGCTTCACGCCTGCGCGAAGAATGATGTCATCCCCATTGGAAATGCCTCCCAGAATGCCCCCTGCGTGGTTTGTCTTGAATCCCTCTGGCGTAATGGGATCATTATTTTGAGAACCCTTCAGCCTTGAGGCTCCAAAGCCTTCCCCAATTTCTACACCCTTTACGGCGCCTATAGACATAGCAGCCTTGGCAAGCTCGGCATCGAGTTTATCAAAAACGGGTTCCCCAAGACCTGCCGGGCACCCGGATACCTTGACCTCTACTATCCCTCCAAGAGAATCGCCATGACTTTTAGCATTGGCGAGGGCCTCTTCAATACTCTGGACAGAGACCGGATCGGGACAATAGAAAGGATTTTTATTAATCTCATCAGGGCGGAAATCTTCGGCTTTCACGCCCCCTATTTCAAGGGTATAGGCCATTACCTTGATGCCGGTCGGGTCTAATACCTTTTTGGCCACAACACCGGCCGCTACCCTGGCCGCCGTCTCCCTGGCCGAAGACCTCCCACCACCTCTATGATCGAAGTGCTCGTATTTCCGAAAATAGGTCAATTCCGCATGGCCCGGTCTGAACAGCTTTCGCAGGATTTCATAGGGCAAGCTGTCCACGTCATGATTTTGAATCACAAGGGTTATGGGCATACCCGTCGTGAGGCCCTCAAAGACGCCGGATAGAATCTCCACCTGATCCAATTCAGACCTGGGGGTGTCAAAGGCTTTGGTTCCCGGCCTTCGCCTTGCCATATCTTTGACAAAGTCATCGGGCGCAAGGCTGATCTTGGGTGGACAGCCATCTATGACCACCCCAACGCCAGGCCCGTGGGATTCGCCGAATGTCGTAATTTTAAATACCTGCCCAAAGGTGTTTCCAGCCATGATTAGAGTTCCTTTCCCTTTTGTTTTGTCCGAAGTTCTTCGATGATAAATTGTGCCGCCTCTTCAGGTGAAAGCATGTCAACATCAACCGTCAGTTGACTCACTTGAGCGTATACTGGTGTTCTGGACTCAAGGATTTCCTCTATTTCTCCCACCGGAGTAGACCCACCAAGGGCTGGTCGCACCGTGCCCGAAATCTCCTCCTTCTCCATTCTGTCTCTAATGGTTTCAGGATCGGCCCTAAGCCACACAAGCCGGCCGCTTGTTTTCAGATGCCTCACATTATCCTCATCCATGACCGCCCCGCCACCCGTAGCGATGATCGCCTCCTTCTCCTTAGAGATATCCTTTATAACCGTCCTTTCCAAATCACGAAAACGCTCCCACCCCTTTTGGGCAACAAAAGCACTGATTGGAATACCGGCCCTCTTTTCGATCAGCACATCGGAATCCATGAACTTTCTACCCAATATTCCGGCCAGTTCCTTTCCAACGGCCGTCTTCCCGGTGCATCTGTATCCGACGAGAATGATGTTCAAGTCTCTGTTCCTATTTAGATGTGCGTTTTGTCATAAAAAAAGCCGTGGGCACTTGGTATCAGGTTGCCCACGGCTTTTATTGATTACAGGCAGTTACCTGCCCATGGGCAAAGAACCCCCAGACCAATAAAATAAATAAAAGCCTTGCCATGCTTGAGTGATTACCAACATCATTGAAACCTTCTTTATCATAATAACAGCACCAAATAAAGCAATTGCTCTGCCCCGTCAACAAAAATAACCCTGGGGAGAGGATATTATCCTCCCCCAGAAGTTGCCTCTGGTTTGCCAAAAAGGAACAAATAGGGTATTGGTTGTGTGCATTTCATTGGAGAAGATAATAGCAGAAGGACTTAAATTGGCTAAGTAAGTATAGATTTGGCCCTCTCAAATTAAGCGGGGACTCAGCAATCTCTTTTCCATCCTCCGTAGCAGGGCTACTGCGGAGGACGGGACAAGGACAAAGGGGAGAGATCCCCGAGCCCCCGCTTAATCGAACACATAACTATAACGTTAAAAATCCTACCGAGGAGAGATGATGAAAGTACTTGTTACCGGTGCGGCAGGATTTATTGGATCCTATACAGCCGTAAGACTGGCACAAAGAGGCGATAGGGTTGTCGGACTGGATAGCATCAATGCCTATTATGATGTGAATCTCAAATACGGTCGCCTCGACAGGGACGGTTTCGACAGCCGGGAAATAAAAACAGGGGAGGCGGTTCAAAGCAGCCTCTATCAGGACTATCGATTTATAAAGATGGAGCTTGAGGATCTTTCAGGCCTTGAGTCCCTGTTCAAAAAGGAGAAATTCGATGGGGTTTGCCACCTGGCGGCACAGGCAGGTGTGAGGTACTCCCTGACCAATCCCCACGCCTATATCCAGGCCAATGTCGTGGGATTTACGAATCTTTTGGAATGCTGCCGGCATCACAACATTAAACATCTTTTGTTCGCCTCATCCAGTTCCGTCTATGGTTTAAATGAGAAGTTTCCTTTTTCAACCCACGACAATGTAGACCATCCCATCTCCCTTTATGCTGCAACGAAGAAGTCCAATGAACTCATGGCGCACACCTACAGTTATCTATATGGCCTACCGTGCACCGGCGTCAGGTTTTTCACAGTCTACGGGCCTTGGGGAAGGCCGGACATGGCTCTGTTTCTTTTCACCAAGGCAATTCTCGGGGACAAGCCCATCGATGTTTTTAACCAGGGCAAGATGAAGCGGGACTTTACCTATATTGATGATGTGGTCACGGGAGTCCTCAAGATCATCGATAAACCGCCTAAGGGCGATGATACCTGGAACGGAGAAAAGCCCGAACCCTCGAGATCTCCATCGCCCTATAGAATTTACAATATCGGCAATAACTCGCCGGTTGGGCTAATGGCTTTTATTGAGGCCATTGAGACGGCCCTTGGAAAAAAGGCGAAAAAGAATTTCATGCCCATGCAACCGGGTGACGTGCCTGCGACCTGGGCCGACGTCAACGATCTTGTTGCGGATTTCGATTATGCACCGAGCATTCCGGTTCAGGAAGGTATCGACAAATTCGTCAAGTGGTATATGGAGTTCTACGGATCTTAAGCGTTTATGAAACAGGCCAAAATTAAGGTCCATTGTTGGTATTGAAGTATTATATCACTTGTGACATAATAATAGGAAAACCCCGCCGCCGAGGTCCAAAAACCTCGGCGGTTGCATGACAAGGGTAGACAGATAAGGATTTTCAAGAAATTGTATTTGTTAAACCCTTTTAAATGATCGGGGCCTCAGCAATCTCTTTACAGGGACGAAAAGGCTACTTTATTGTGCATAGCGCGTTGCTTGCCAGCGGGCGGGTTTACCACTTGAAAGGACTCAATAATCGCCTTCCGGCACATTTTGGATATAGTATGCCGCCCGCCAATGGCAGGTAGTTTGCTGAAGATCGGCTTGCCGAAACGAGTTTGTCCCTTACAAGAGATCCCCGAGCCCCCGTTTTGCCAAGGTCTCTGAAAATTGCCCTAGGAAAGGCGAGTAACAAGCATTGTTTTTTCAAGTTAAGACATCGGAAGAGGTCTTTGAAATAATCAAAGAGTTTGACCCCGTGGGAAAAGAAATCCTGTCCCTTCAGGAGTCCACCGGCCGCATTCTCAGCGAGGATATCATCGCCCCGGAGGATATGCCGGGTTTTCACAGATCAACGGTTGACGGCTATGCCGTAAGGGCCAAAGACACCTTTGGCGCCACAGAGAGTCTCCCTGCCCTGATCGAGAGTACGGGAGAGGTCATCATGGGAGAGATCCCGGAGGCGGTCGTAAAGCAAGGGAAAGCAGTGAAAATATCCACCGGCGGCATGCTGCCTGGGGGTTCTGATGGCGTCGTGATGGTAGAATACAGCCATATCCTGGATGAGAACACCCTTGAAATCACCAGGGCCATTTCGCCCTGGGAGAATGTTATTTTACCTGATGATGATTTCAAAGAGGAGGCCGAGATCTTAAAAAGGGGCGCTGTCTTGAGACCTCAGGACCTGGGCGTGATGGCAGGATTGGGCTTTTCAAATGTCCCGGTCTACAAGAAACCCAGGGTTGCCATCATTTCAACGGGCGACGAGGTGATTCCCGTTGAGCGCAGACCCAATCCGGGGCAGGTGCGTGACATTAATACTTATACGCTTGGCGCCTTTTGTCAGAAAGCAAATGCAGAGCCCGTCATCATGGGTTTGTGCGGGGATGATTTTAATGCATTAAGGCGGATGATAGAGCAAGGCCTCCGGGAAGCAGACACGGTCTGGATTTCAGGCGGTAGTTCGGTGGGAACCCGCGACCTCACCCTCAAGGTCTTTGAATCCTTTGATGATGTCGAGGTCCTTGTTCACGGCATATCCATGAGCCCGGGAAAACCCACGATCATCGCCAGGATCGGAAGCCATACCGTCTTCGGTCTTCCGGGGCACACGGCCTCGGCACTGGTCGTTGCCGAGGTCTTCTTAGGGCCTTTTCTGGGCAGGATATCAGGGTACTCGGATTTTCCCATGAAGTTATACCGTGAGGTAAAGGCCACGCTAACCCGGAACATCGAATCTGCCGGCGGAAGAGAGGACTATATTCGAGTAAAATTGAATGAGAAGGGCAACGAGTTGCTGGCACAACCCCTCTTCGGCAAATCAGGTCTCATTTGTACGCTCGTTGAGGCTGATGGTCTGCTCAGAATCGATCGCAATACAGAGGGCTTGTATCAGAATCAGGCGGTTGACGTTATGGTTTTTGACACGCCAAAGGGAGTCTTTCATTGAAGCGGCATGTTTATTTAAAAATGAAGACCCTGGAGGAGGCCAGGGATATATTCTTCACCAGGTTCGGCCCGGAACTCCGAACCACTCCCGAGGAGATATCCGCAAAGGATTCCTTAGGACGCGTCACTGCGGGGCCGGTCTTTGCAAAGATATCGGCGCCCACCTATCATTCGGCAGCCATGGATGGCATTGCAGTTAGGGCAGAAGAAACCTACGGCACTACAGACAAGAATCCCAAAACGCTTGAGATCGGAAAGGATGCCCTTTGGATCAATACCGGGCAGGCTATGCCGGAGGGATATAATTCCGTGGTCATGGTAGAGAAAATCCATCAGTTGGATAGTGAAAAGGTGGAGATTCGATCATCCTCTTACCCCTGGGAGAACGTCAGGAAAGTGGGGGAGGATATTGTAAGGACCGAACTGCTTTTGCCCCAAAACCATAGAATTCGTCCCTTTGATATGGGGGCACTCCTATCGGCCGGCGTATTCACACTCAAGGTCTGGGAGAAACCGAGGGTCATCATCATACCCACCGGCTCCGAGCTCATTCATCATGAAGATCTCAAAGAGCCGGGAGACTTGAAGGCCAATCAGATCATTGAATATAACTCGGTTATCCTTGCGGGTCTGGTCATGGAATGCCAGGGCATACCCATCACATACCCAATCATTCCCGACAGCGAGGAAGATATAGGAGCAGCCTTGGTCCGGGCCTTGGATTCCGATGCACATCTGGTGCTCATTAATGCCGGATCATCGGCCGGGAGCAAGGATTACACCGCAAGCACCATTGGAAAATTAGGAGAGGTATTGGTTCATGGTGTGGCCATGATGCCCGGCAAACCCACCATACTCGGCGTCATCAACGATAAACCGGTGATCGGCAACCCGGGTTACACGGTCTCGGCCACGCTATCTTTTAAGCAATTCGTGGAACCCCTTCTGCATCAGCTCCAGGGAATAAAGCCACCCAGCATGCCCTCGATTCCAGTCCATCCCTCAAGAGACATTCCTTCGAAACTGGGGATTGAAGAGTTCGTACGCGTAAATATCGGCAACGTGGGGGAGAAAACCATAGCTACGCCCCTTCCAAGGGCCGCGGGGTCTATTACCACCCTTACAAGAGCCGAAGGCATCCTTCGCGTTCCTGCCCTGTCGGAGGGGGTAACCCAAAATGAGCAAGTCCATGCCGAGCTCTTGGTGGATGAAGAGGCGATAAAGAATACGGTCGTCATAATCGGGAGTCATGACATCACCCTTGATATCCTCGCGGATGAAGTAAGGCGAAAAGGACAGGATATTCGAATTTCTTCGGGCAATGTGGGTAGTCTGGGCGGCCTCATGGCCCTACGAAAGGGCACCTGTCATATGGCCGGTTCTCATCTCCTGGATACTGAAACAGGAGAATACAACGTATCCTATATCGAACGGTATCTTAAAGGTGTTACTGTCCGTGTCTATCATCTCGTTTTGAGGGATCAAGGCCTCATCATCTCAAGGGGTAATCCCAAGGGTATTCAGGGGCTGGAGGACCTGGCCGAGGGCAATGTAAGCTTTATCAATCGCCAGACCGGATCCGGTACGCGAGTTCTCCTTGACTATAAACTTGAACAACTCGGGATTCAGCCGAAATCCATAACCGGGTATGATCGGGAGGAATTCACACACATGGCCGTGTCCGTGGATGTGCTCAGCGGCGTGGCTGATTGCGGTCTGGGGATATATGCGGCAGCCAAAGCGTTGGATCTTGCTTTTATCCCGATCGAAAGGGAGCAGTATGATCTGATCATTCCCTCTACCGTACTTGAGAAACCCGAAGTCCAGATGATCCTCGAAACCGTTGGCTCTCGAAACTTTCGGGAGAGGGTCATAGAGCTTGGCGGGTATGACCCGTCAAAAAGCGGCGAGTTTTGGAAGGAAGTTGGATAAATTTTCAATGGTCCTTTGTGAATTCAAAAGGGCAAGCTCATCGAGCAGTTCGAGCCTTCAAATTACAATTGGCATAGCAATTTAGCCTTTTTCAGGTAAGCAGGGCCTCAGCAATATCTTTACAGGGACGAAAAGGCTTCTTAGATGTGCATGGCGAGTTGCTAACCAGCGGGCGAATTGACCGCTTGAAAGGACTCAGAGATCGCCTTCCGGCATATTATGGGAATAGTTTGCCGCCCGCCAATGGAAGGCAGTTTGTTAAAGGTTGGCTTGTTGAAACGAGTTTGTCCCTTACAAGAGATCCCCGAGCCCCTGCTCAATCAAATGCGTTTTCAAAGCGTAAAGTGTTACCAAATGATATATGATCAGTGACAATTGGCTAGTAATGATTGATAAGGAGGGTGACATGGTGTCCTTGAAACTCCAATCAAGACAATGGATTGTGGATGAAAAAGATAAGATCATCATAGGAGAGGGAAGGCAAGAGATCTTCGAGAACATTGAAAAGACAGGGTCCATTAACCAAACTGCAAAGATCATGAAAATGTCCTATAAGGGCGTATGGAGCAAGATCAAGGCCACCGAAAAATCCATGAAGGTCAGCCTCGTTGAGACGAACAGGAAAAGAGGGTCCCGGTTGACCAAGGAAGGAAAGGAACTTCTGGAGAAATATGCCAGGCTAAAGAAAAGGTGTCTAAAGGCGGACGACAAGATATTCAAGTCCATTTTCGGAGATTGAAATAGGGCCGCATTCGGTAGGCAGAAGAATTAATGAGTCGTAATTTTTCCGGTAATATTTTAGAGGGATAAGAATGGCACCCATTATTTGCATTGTGGGTAGATCAGGATCTGGTAAAACCACTATTATTGAGAAACTCATAGGGGAGCTCAAAAGCAGGGGTTTACGAATCGGCACTATCAAGCATCATATCGGTGATTTTGACATCGATCTTCCCGGCAAGGATAGTTGGCGGCACAAGCAAGCAGGATCCGTGGCAAGCATTATATCATCGCCCCATAGAATAGGCCTCGTCATGGATACCGACCGAGATCAGACACCGGAAGAACTATCCAACCATCTACCGGGCGTGGACCTCATACTGGCCGAAGGCTATAAACGAGGCGACAAACCCAAAATTGAAATCCTCAGATCAGACCTGAAAAACGAACCTTTCTGCAAAGATGACGAACACCTCATTGCATTAGTAAGCGACACTGATTTGGATATCGATGTGCCCCGCTTTGGCACGAACGATGCGTACAAGCTGGCAAGCTACTTGGTAAAGCGATTTAATCTAAATCATGTCGAAGCGTCAGCATCCTGAATTCGTCCTGATTTCCGTTCCCCATTCATCATAGTATCATCCAAACATCTCATATTCAGATGAAAGCTGAAGAAAATGGGTCAAGACGGTCTGGTTAATCGCGGACTGTGCCAAATTCACGTATTAAATAGTGTCCAACCACAAATGAAAACCGGAAACTAGCGAGTTTCCAATTCAGAAATGAGCAATTTTTTGCAAGGTCAAGGAAATCAAGGGGTTGGGCGGAGACGTATATGTAGTACGTCGCACAACCAATCCCGCAGATTGACGCCGAGTTTCCAGAAAAGGGCCATTTCTGGCTGGAAACTAAATAGTTCTTGAAAGCCGGGCGCAGTAGAGATAGATATATTCAACAAATAGGGCTCCCAAAACGCAGACAGGGAAAGGATAAAGGGATGAACCTCATTACGCTCTCTAACATAATAACGCTCCAAGGTGCGGTCTCTGTGACAACAGGCTTTGGGGGTGATATTGTCCAGATGGTTCTTCACGCTGGATTGATGGTTAAATTCGTTATGCTCGTTCTCTTTTTGTTTTCGATTATTTCATGGACGATCATTTTCATGAAATGGAGACTCTTGCGAAAGGCCAGGGAGGAAACCGCCTTCTTCCTCGACTTATTTTGGGAGAATACGGCCATGCAGAAGATCTATTCCGAAAGCGAGGACCTGGAGTTCAGCCCGGTCGCCCTTCTTTTTAGTTCCGGATACGCTGAATTTAGGAGGGTCACCAAAATATATCGCGGTTCGGCTTCAAAGGGTGAGAATCCGGGTGCCCCGAATTTGGATACGGTGAAAAGATCCTTAAAGAAGACCGCTATCGCACAGAACAATAGGATGGAGCAGGCATTGTCTTTTCTGGCAACCACGGGCAATACGGCGCCTTTTATCGGCCTTTTCGGTACAGTCTGGGGAATCATGGAATCTTTCAGGGGAATAGGTCTAAAAGGATCGGCCAGTTTGGCCGTTGTTGCGCCGGGGATTTCGGAGGCACTCATCGCGACCGCTGCGGGTTTGGCAGCGGCAATCCCCGCTGTGGTAGCCTTTAACTATTTCAACCATAAGATTGGTGAACTCAGATCAGAGATGGATTCTTTTTCGTCGGATTTTTTAAGTCTCGTCGAGCGGCAAGTCATGAGGATGGGCCAAAAAACAAGTTAGTGTTTAATCGTGTTAGCGGACGTATGATCCAATTCATCATTGCGAGTCCCGATAACAGAAAGAAGCAAGCTCTCTAAACCTTTGGTAATGATACAATGGAAATAGGTGGGAATCATCAAAGACGGTTCATGTCCGACATCAATGTCACGCCCTTTGTGGACGTGATGCTGGTGCTTCTAATCATCTTCATGGTCACGGCGCCCATGATGATGCAAGGCGTTGAGGTCAATCTTCCGCAGACCACGACCAAAAACATCAAGACGCGAGAAGATCCCCTGGTTTTGACGGTGGACAAAAATGGGGAGATTTTCCTGGAAAAGCACAAGATGAAATTGGAAGACCTTGAGACGAAAGTGAAGGGAATACTCAAATACCGAAAGGACAAAGAAATCCTTCTGCGGGCGGACAAAGAGGTCCCTTACGGCTTTGTCATCAAGGTCGTGGCTGGCATAAAAAGGGCAGGAATCGATAAACTGGGCATGATAACAGAGCCTCTCGATTGAACCAATGTCGGCAACATGGGCCATAGACAATCCGGCTGAAATCAAGGCGACGAAATGGGGTCCCATGGTGGGGATTTCCTTACTCTTTCACCTGGCCGTTTTCTCCCTATTCCTATTCGTGCCCGAATCTTTTCCAACAAGAAGGCCGGCAAGCGGTATTGTCTACGAGGTAAATCTGGTGGAATTGCCCGCAGGGGGCGAAAAGAAGACCCAACCGGCCCCTCCTCCAAAGTCGCAGAAATCGAAACCTATTATCAAGAGGGACACCAAGGCGAAGAGAATAACGGTTCCCAAAAAAAAGAAAAAACCCCTCATTATTGCCAAAAGGACCGTCAAAAGGAAACCAACCAAGGCAAAGAAGCCAAAGATAACCCCATCCCAGAGGATTGATCGCACCATATCCAAGATAGAGAGACGGGTCAAAGCGGAAGAGAAGAGTAAGAGCCAATTAGATAAAGCTCTCTCCGATATTAAGAGCAGGATAGGCAGCGGGGTTGGGGCCGGCGGTAGGGAAGGGCTACCCTTGACCGGCATGCCCATGCAGATCTACCAGTTGGAGGTTGAGATGTGGATCAAGGGCAATTGGTCCTATCCCGTGGCAAGCAAAGGCAATGAAAATTTGGAAGCGATTGTTGTCTTGAAGGTCAATCGGGACGGCGCCATCCTGAAGACGAAATTCAAGAAGCAGTCCGCAAGCGGCCTATTTGATGAATCGGTCTCAAGGGCGATTGAAAAGTCCGACCCTTTACCCCCATTTCCGGAAGGATACAGAAAAACCTATGACGAAATTGAAATCAACTTCAACCTCAGGGATTTGGAATAGTATTCTCTTGAGGCATTTACTCATTTTATTGGTATTTACTCTCCTTTGGCCTGGTCCGGCGGAGGCGAGAATCTATATTGATATCAATGCCCCATCCATCCAAAAAATCAATATTGCCATTCCCGATTTCAAAAACCTCTCGGACAGCAAGAAGAAGTCAGAGCTCGCCAAGGCGATGCCCGCGGTTGTGGCTAATGATTTAGATCTGAGTGGCTATTTCACACCGATGGATAAAAGCGTCTTTCTGGAAGAAGAGGATTCCTCAATCAGCCTGGGAGATGTAAGACTCAGAGACTGGTCGGTGATCGGTGCGGAACTGCTTTTAAAGGTCGGTTATAATTTCATAGGCCGTAGTATCGAACTCGAAGCAAGGCTTTACGATGTCTATCGCGGCCGGCAGATACTGGGGAAGCGGTTATTGGGGAAGAAAAAGGATTACAGAAAACTCATGCATCGCCTCTCAAACGACATTATTTATGCGCTCACGGGCTACAAGGGCATGTTCCTCTCGAAATTCGCCTTTGTCGGTTCCTCAACGGGACACAAAGAGGTCTATACCTGCGACTTTGACGGTCAAAATGTCAAAAGGATAACTTCCCATAAGAGCGTTGCCATGTTCCCGAGATGGTCTCCCAAGGGCGATCAAATGATTTTCACGTCCTTTAAGGACGGGGGGCCGATGCTCTACAGAATGAACATGAAGTCCAGGAAAGTGCACAGGGTCTCGGGGAGGAAGGGCCTCAATGTGGGGGGAACATGGGCGCCTGACGGAAAATCCCTGGCCCTTACTTTGAGTCATGGGAAGAATCCGGATCTTTACCAAATCGATCTCAAGGGAAAGGTCATTAAACGACTTGTAAGCCATTGGAGTGTTGATATATCCCCCACCTTTTCCCCGAAGGCCGATAAAGTAGCTTTTGTGTCAGAAAGGTCGGGGAGAACACAGATTCACGTGAAGGACTTGAAAGATGGAAGAGAGGAGAGACTCACCTATTTCAAGGAAAAGGGTTTCCATTCATCGCCGTCCTGGTCTCGGTTGAATCGTATTGTATTCGCTCGATCCCTGGATGATTATCACTGGGATATCTTTACGATGAGTCCCAACGGCAGCAATATCAGACAACTGACTGAAAAGCAGGGCAGTAACGAGGACCCAGCCTGGTCTCCGGACGGCAGGTACATCGTCTTTACCTCAAACCGAAACGGCGGCCGCCATCATCTCTATATCATGAACGCAAACGGCCAAAACCAAAGACGGATTACATCTTCAAAGGGCGAGGAAAGAGCCCCTTCCTGGTCTCCCTATTAATCAAATTTTAACAATCATAGGTAAACCTCGATCTGTTAACCAAATTAAAGAAATAAATTGAGCCGATAGGGGTTTTGGCTTAATTTTTGCATAATTTGCATGATCAAACCTCAAGGATTTAGGGTTGACTTTTCCGGGTTGAGGTGTGTAGATCAAGGTAAGCCAGGTGCTAAGGATACACATGCAAATGCAAGGACATCGCTTGAAATTAAAAAAACTTCCTTAAATGTAACTAAATTCTTGAAATATTAATAAGAATATGATAAGCATAGGCGGTTTGAAAATTAACCCTAGCGTTGCATAAATTTCCGGAGTTTTGTGAAGTTGGTTTTATGCTGC
>CAYWMP010000044.1:0-34994 GCA_964459445.1 uncultured Desulfobacteraceae bacterium | reverse complement strand
AGCATGGTCATGTTTCATAAAAACGGTGGCCTATGTCAGGAGTTCTGAAGTTATAGAGTCTCTCACTCCTCTAACTCCCCCGTCAAAGGCTGAGGAATAGTTCGTCATCCGGGCCAGGTTTCGCAAAGCAGGACGCGAGCCGGGATCCAGAGCAGGCTGATTCTATAGAATTTTTTTGGATTCTGGGGCTCCTCCACTACCGGTGGACTCGTCCGGAATGACAGGGTAATGGAATTAGGACACCGTCTCTTAAGGGTTGGTCCTTATGCACACTAAACACAGGGCGTGTTTTGGGTGTGATTCTTAATGACTGCTAACTTCCTAAAATCATTGAATATCGAATGTCGAACAAGGAACCGCAGAATCGTGAAGTATTCACTTCGACATTCAATATTTCTTGTTCGATATTCTGCGGTTCAGAAAAGTGTTCATAAAATCAGATGTTGCCATTGCGGCTGTGTCAAGTGTGTGCCAGGGTCGGTCTTAGGGGGGAGGGTTGGAGAGGGGGTGATGATCTTGGTTTATTAGTGGCTCCGTTTATGACAGAATCGCGGTCTTTATCGACAACATTCTCAACAGCCTAATCGCCTGTGGAATTTGTATCAATTTTCTGGATTTTTTATTGACAAATGTACTATTCATGTATAGCGTGCTAGACAAAATGTGAAGGTTGATGTTTTCGACTAAATTCCCATTAGAAGAAACCCTTTCACCTTGGGACTCGGCGAAGAGCCCAAACTGATTGGCAGCCTCTGTGGAGGAAAGGAAGCCTTCTTTCAATCGACGCTGTGGCGGGATGGAGTCCGTAAGGTGAGTCCGCGTTCATCAGGACGGGGGGATTCCGAAAAGAGAGGAGGTGAGATTGACTTGTTTTGGGCAACTTGTTGGGGATAATTGGGCGCTACTTATTATTGGTTAACAAATTAAACCAAGGGGGAGCCAATGCCTGAAGCCAAGGTTTACACATGGGATGATCTGCCTATCCAATGGTACTTTGATGGCGGAGTAGGCATACGAGTGATTTCAGGAGATTTCACGACCGTATTGCTGGCCGAAGACAAAAAGGGGACAAAGGAGGATATCCACAATCACTACCATGAGCAGACAAACTATGTGATGAAAGGAAAGGTGCTCTTCAAGAGCGGTGGTAAAGAATTCATTCTAAAGAGCGGGGATGTTGCTGTCATACCGCCTTATGTGGAGCACGGCTTTGAAATCCTTGAAGATTCCACCCTATTGGTGGTTATGTCGCCACACAGAAAGGAGTTGCTCCCGAAGGAAGAATAGTAAATGCACCTAAGATCCTCGTCTGCCGAGATTTTGCTGGTTGGCATTCCCCCTGGAATTAAGGATCATCACAAAGCAACACAAACAAAAAACACAAAAGGAGGAGAAAAATGAAACGATCTGCTGGTCTTATTTTTATGCTTTCCACGATTTTGGCATTCATGCTTCTCGTGGGAACGCTGGGCCCCGCAACGGCGGCGGAAAAAACCCTCAAAATAGGAATCTTGATGCCTCTCTCCGGGTTCGGTGCTGCCTGGGGGATTCCTGTTGAAAGATCACAAAAAATTATGATCGAAAAGATTAATAACGAAGGGGGCATCAAGATCGGGGATGACAAATATCACATCGAGGCGCTTGTAGCAGATACGGAAAGCAATACCGAAGTCGCCCTGGCAAAGGCAAATAGATTTATTTTCGATGAAAAAATCAAGTATATTGTCGGTCCAATCTTTGCTGGACCCACTGCTGCTGTCCAATCAATCTCTGAGCCAAATAAGGTCATAATCATACCTACCTGTTATTCGCCCAAGGCCATAGGTCCGGATTTTTCCTATACTTTCAGATTATTCTCTTCGGGTCGCGAAAATATGGATACGATGTTTCCGTTCATGAAAAAGTATTATCCCAATGTAAAAACGATCGCTTTAACCGGGCTTGGGGATGAAAGGGAAACCGTCCTATTGATCGCGGAAATGGCCAAAACGGCCGGTTACAAGGTTTTAACCATTGAGCACGTGCCGCCGGGAACAACCGATTGGTTTCCCGTGCTCACCAAAGTGACAGCCAAGAATGCCGATGCGATCATTCCTGTGTCCGCACCGCCGCCTGAGCAGGCAATGATCCTTCAACAGCTTCATCAACTCGGAAACAAAGCGCTTGTCATATCTCCAAGCCATTTTCATCCTGATCATTTGGTCGCAAAAGCTGGCATCGAAGCCGTCGAGGGATTCGTTTATATGGCGCCTGACTTCGGCCCGAACGGTCGTCCGGCTCTGCGTTATCTTCGTGACAAATACGTAGACAAGTACGGGAAACCATTTGACCCGATCACTGCCGCAATCTTTGGCTACCTCGATGTTCTCAAACAGGCCATAGAGAAAGCGGGCACCCTGGATACCACTACGGTGATGAAAACCTTGGAAACCTTGGAAGGTGAATTTGTGAAAGGCCGTTTCTCGATAGGGGGAGTTAAGACCTACGGCATAAAACGCCAGATCATAGAGCCCGTTGATTATTCGAAAATAAACAACGGCAAACTAAATTATATAGGCGCTATGGTCCCTTATGTACCTTAGCCAAGAAAAGCGGTTAAAGGGGTACCTATTGGGGTAAAGCACACCGCCAATGGGTACCCATGCTCAAGTCATCGGCTTTTGCACCCCCAAAACAATACATTCCTGAAGAGGCATCAGTCCCGCATAGGTTTGCGATGACAAGCAGTTTCTTTATTCAGATGTTCCTTAATGGGCTGCAACTGGCCTCGGTGTATATCCTGATCGCCTTAGGTTTCACTTTAATTTTTGGCATATTGCAAATTGTAAATATTGCGCATTGCACCATTTACATGCTGGGAGGATATGCTATTTGGCTCCTTTTTGGCGTACTGAAATGGAACTATTTTTTGTCTCTCGCCATTACTATCGTAGTTATTGGACTAATCGGGGTTTCGATTGAGAGACTTATCTTCCGTCGTCTTCAGGGTTTACTCATGGCCACTGTCATTGCCTCCATAGGTCTGATGGGATTCATTGAGCAGTGGGCTCTGGTTATATTCGATTACACCCACAAGACTGTCCCCACGCCCTTTCCGGGCATCTTGCGCTTTGGAGGGACGGTATTCCCTAACCAGCGGCTGGCCATCATGCTTATCGGCACTGCTTTGACCGTGGCATTAATTGTCTGGGTGAAAAAATCGAGGATTGGTCTGGCCTTGCGCACCGTCGCTCAGGATGTCGATACAGCTTCACTCTATGGCATCAGCTTTAAGCGCTACGGATCCCTGGCCTTCGGAATCGGGTGCGGATTAGCCGGAGCGGCAGGGGCACTGATTGCGCCTGTCTTCTACGTAACCCCCTTCATGGGGCAAGGTCCGTTATTGAAGGTTTTCATCATCATCATCATCGGTGGTTTGGGCAGTGTGCCTGGCGCCGTCATAGCAGGGCTTATATTGGGTCTGCTTGACAGCTTTGTAACAACGCTCGTTGACCCTGAGACCGCTTCAATGGTCGCTTTCGCCATGATTATTGTGATGCTCATATTCAGACCGACAGGTTTGTTGGGTCATGAATAGCAGAAAGAAAAATAAGTTAGTTTTCTTTCTTGTGATTGTGCTTCTGGCGTTTTCATTCCCCCTTTTTGACGCAAGAGAGTATCACATCCATATTCTCACTACGATTTTTATCAATGTCCTCATCGCGACCGGCCTGAGGGTG
Organism: uncultured Desulfobacteraceae bacterium; assembly: GCA_964459445.1. Taxonomy (GTDB): domain Bacteria; phylum Desulfobacterota; class DSM-4660; order Desulfatiglandales; family HGW-15; genus CAYWMP01. The sequence continues at coordinate 31,275 of CAYWMP010000044.1, read as the reverse complement.
ATTATGACCACTGGGCTGGTTTCATTCAGCCACGCCGCCTTTGTAGCGATCGGAGGGTACGCGTCTGCCTTGACCATCATGAAGCTCGGACTGAGTTCATGGTTGGGTTTCATTTTCGCCATTATCGTGGCAATGGCCCTTGCTATCCCGTTTGGTTTTATTCTACTACGTTTGAGGGGAGTCTACTTCTTTATGGCGACCATTGCCCTGGGCGAGTTCATATTGATCATCTTTACTCGTTGGCAAGAGCCTTTTGGTGGGGCTGCAGGCTTGAGGCATATCCCTTTTCCTGATCCCATTTATTTTTTTGGGTTATATGCCATTGAATTCGGTTCGAAAATATCATTTTATTATTTGGGGCTTATCCTCACGTTAGTCCTGTTGGGTATTGTCTACCTGCTGGAAAAAGGCCGCATGGGAGAGATCTGGTCCGGCATCCAACAGGCAGAGCAGGCAGCCCAATCCGTCGGGATTAACATCATGCTCTACAAGATCATCGCCTTCACAATTGGATCTTCCATGGCCGCCATAGCCGGTGTTATGCAAACCCATTATCAAACTCAAATCAATCCTCACGCCTATGGACTTTTTACTATGATGAACTACCTCATTTTCGTAGTTGTAGGGGGGAGCAGAAATTTCATGGGGCCGGTGTTTGGTGTCGTGTTTTTGACCCTGATTTCTGAATGGTTAGGCTTTTATGAAGCCCTAATATCCTTTAAGCCCATTATTTATAGTCTTATGCTCATTCTGGTTGTCATGTTTCTGCCTGGCGGTCTTGCCAGCATGCCTAATAGGTTGTCTATCAGTATGAACCGCCTTAGTGGTCGAGAGAAATTGCTCCAATTTCAGAAATAGGGTAAGAAGTCAAAGTATTTTTCATGCCTGCCGGACACGGCAGTCCCCGAGGGGATCATCCATCTAAAAGGCAGCATTTTGGAATGCCCATTCATCTGCTGCAAAAATTCAGAACGGAAGGAGTGAGATCATGACTTTGTTGAAGGTACATATGACGGAAGGCATTGTAAGGAAAGAGCCGTTTCCCAAGGATAAAATTGTGGGAGGCCGAGCGCTCATCGATTACCTGATGACCGAGCACGGTTCCCCCACGGCACACCCTCTTTCCGAAGAGAACCTGTTGATCGTGGCGCCCGGTCTTTTGGCGGGGACAAGCGCCCCCATGTCCGGCCGCTTATCAGTGGGAGGGAAGAGCCCTTTAACAGGAGGCATCAAGGAGGCCAACTCGGGAGGAACTGCGGCCCATAAGCTCGGTCGATTAGGTATTCGGGGCATCACGGTGGAGGGAAAATCCAAAGAGTGGCAGATCCTGAAAGTTGATGCCAAGGGGGCCGGCCTTGAGGCTGCCGGGGATATCATGGGCCTGACCAACTACGCTGCCTGTGACAAGCTCCGCGAGCGTTATGGGGATAAGGTTGGTATCATTATCACCGGCCCTGCCGGAGAGATGAAGCTGGCTAATTCGACCGTAGCGAACACTGATCCGGAAGGCAGACCTTCCCGGCATTGCGCCAGGGGAGGGGTGGGGGCCATGATGGGGTCTAAGGGGCTTAAGGCCATTGTTATTGATGACACCGGGGGAGGTCTCCGTAAGCCGGAAGACGCGGAAGCCTTCAATGCCGCTGTTAAAGCGGCCGTAGAAGCGATTAAGGCGAGTCCTTTTACAGAGCCCTTGCACAAATTTGGGACTCCGGTGTTTACCGAGATGGGTCAGGGACGCGGAAGTCTTCCCACGCACAACCGTCGTTTGGGCGCCTTTGAAAAAGTGGAAAAACTCGCTGTGGCCAAATATCTTGAGTTGAACAATGCTCGGGGAGGCACAATGGGACACGGCTGTATGCCTGGTTGTGTGGTGAAGTGCTCCCCTATATGGCATGGTCCTTCAGGAGAATTCCTCACCGCGGCTTTTGAGTACGAAACCATATGTTTGCTAGGCTCCAACCTGGGAATCGATGACCTCGATACCATTGCCCGCATGGATAGAAAATGTGATGAATTGGGCGTTGATACCATTGAAATGGGGGCTGCGATTGGGATACTGAACGACGTCGGCCTGTTTGAATTCGGCGATGCTGGAAGGGCGGAGTCCCTCATTGACGAGGTCGCCGAGGGGACGCCGATGGGCCGAATCCTCGGCAATGGCGTAGCGGTGACGGCAAAGGTCTTTGGCATCGACCGCGTCCCCGCGGTGAAGGGACAGGCGATGCCGGGTCATGCCTCCCGAGCCTTGAAGGGATTCGGCGTAACCTATGCGACGAGTCCCCAGGGGGCTGATCACTCTGCCGGCATTGTCCATAGTGAAGATGAGCTTGACCCTGTGGGAAAGGTCGAGGCATCCAGAGAGACTCAGATAACCACGGCAGCCCTGGATTCTGCCGGTTTTTGTATGTTTACGAATTTCTTCGGTCCCCATGGATTCCATCCCATTGTACCGCTGATCAACGCCTTGTACGGAATAAGCTGGACCGACGCGGAATATATCGAAATGGGCAAAGAGGCCTTGCGGCAAGAAAGGGGTTTTAACCTTAAGGCAGGGATAGGACCTGAAGCGGACAGGCTCCCCGATTGGTTGATGCACGAATCACTAGCCCCAACAGGCCATATTTTTGATGTTTCCCAGGAGGAGATAGACGGGTGGTTCAACTTTTAGGAGTTTGGGCATTTGATTTGAGTGTATTGAACCTGATGCCTGTATTGCAAATAAACTGTATTAGGTAAGGAGGATGGTTATGAAGATCAAAGCAGCCGTTTTGAGGGACGTGAGGAAGTTAGGCATTGAAGAATTGGAGCTGGATCCCCCCAAAGAAAAAGAGGTTCTCGTAAAAGTGGCCTATTGCGGGTTCTGTCGGTCAGATCTTAGCCACATCGTGGGACATATAGAAAGCCCTTTTCCCATGGCGATGGGCCATGAGGCCGCTGGAGTGGTGGAAGAGGTGGGTTCCGGAGTCACAAAAGTAAAAAAGGGGGATCGGGTGGCAGCCACATGGATGATTCCCTGCGGCAAGTGTCCCACGTGTATCACGGGCCATGGGAATGTTTGCCTTGGAAACTTCGAGTATCTTCTCAACAATACTATGCTCGACGGTACCATGAGGCTTAGGGATAAGGATGGGCAGGATGTGCATCACCACATCCTGGTGGCAGGGCTTTCCACCCACATTGTTATATCGGAGGACGGAGCCCTTGCAGTGCCAGACGAGCTGCCGTTGGACCAGGCATGTTTCATGGGCTGCTGCGTACCTACGGGCGTTGGCGCGGCAATGAATAAGGCTGATGTTAAACTGGGCGATTCGGTGGCCGTCTTCGGCATGGGAGGCATAGGTCTCAACGCCGTCAGAGGGGCCTCGCTTCGCGGGGCCGATCCATTGATTGCCGTGGATCTGGAGGAGAGCAAGAAAGACATTGCCAAGGAGTTCGGGGCTACGCATTTTATCAATGGCTCCAAAGATGATCCGGTTCCAAAGATCCAGGAGCTTAGCGGTGGCGGCGCGGATATTGCCCTGGAATGCAGCGGCGATCCCGGCGCTTCGGTCCAGGCCTTCTGGTCATTGGGTATGTTGGGAAAATTGGTGCAGGTCGGGATTATACCTGTACAGGAGACCGCGAGTTTTCCTTTGACTTTCTTAACCTTTCATGAAAGAGAGATCTTAGGGTGCCTTTACGGTTCGCTTTCCACCTATTATGATATTCCAAAGCTGATGCAGGCTGCCGTTAAAGGGGATCTCAAGACAGAAAAGCTCGCCAGCAACAAATTTAAGCTGGAGGAGATCAACGACGTTGTAGAAGCCATGGAGAAAAGGGAGATTATAGGGCGATGGGTCTGTGAAATGGATTGATGGCAATGCAATCGTTGCGTTTGGGATCGGGTGGGATCGGCAAGCCCACCATGATCCGCTGGCCGTCTTCTTTATAGTCGGATATGAAGAAAGGAGTCTTGAAATGAAAAAGGAACCTGTGATTATCAAGTATGATGATGTCGAGAAGATGCCGATTCCGTTTGGCGGCAAAGAAGGAGATGCTGGCTGGTGGCGGCAGCTCGTGACGCCGGAAAGGGTGGATACAATGGGTTTCGAGTTCGGTGATGCCGAAGTGAATCCGGGATTTGCGGCGCATGCCTGGCATGACCATGAGCTGGATCGAAAGGTAAACAAAGCCATGGGAATCGAGTGCACTATAGCGTATCCCGAGGAAGAGGGCGTATACACCTTCGAGGAGTTCTACCGAATTGTTCGCGGCAAAGGCCTCATCCAGTGGGAAACGGGAGATGGGCAGGTCCGTGAAAGAGAAGTAGAGGCGGGAGACATGGCTTGGTTCCCGCGTGACGTCTGCAAGCATCAGTTCCTCAACACGGGGAAGGAAAAGGCCTATCTGCTGTGGGGAGGAGGGCCGTTGCCCGAAGTCACCATCAAGCCATTGGAGAAATAGGGTCTTTAAACCATTGATTGATCCGGCCCTATTTCCTGACCTCCTTAGGTCTACAGAGCATTTTGAGAGATTCTTCCCTAGCGAAGCTCCGCCTCAAACCGACGAGTGGCGAAGCATTTAACTTGGTTGCTCAGGCGAAGCGATGCTGGTTGCTAGATGCTCGATACTGGATAAAACAAAAAAAGAACCGTTACTTACTACATCCGGCATCCAGAAACTGGCATCTAGTATCTGTTCGCAAATTACACTACAACATATAGAAACTTGACATAAATTTTAAGATCACGGCTTATATAGACACCTAGACTCAAATGACACATTAGTAGGAGTTTGACAAGACCATGGAAGAAGAGGGCAGAGAAGAAACCATTGCAAGGGGCGATGGCGCCAAGGAGACCACGGAAGATCCCTTTGCCGTCACCGAAATTGAGATAGAAGAGGTTTCCATCGATGGCATCTGCGGGGTCTACTAAGGCAGAGAAGAGGGAGGAAATGGAGAGATGCCACCGGCTTACCCCTGGGGTTCAGGTACGGAAGGAACAGTCCGGCCTCCTTTTTTACCAAAGGAGAGGGCCTCGACTCTATTTTCTTCCTTCGGAACACTGGCTCCGTCCTGACTATTTTGTTTCCGGCCTGAGCCTGGAAGAATGGTTCATGGAGGAAGACAACGCCTTTCCTCCTAAAGGTGTCCTAGAAGCACTGAAGAAAGCCTTGCAAAGGCTTGCAGTGGGAGGGATAGTTGCTCACACAAGTGGCTCGCCGAGGGCTTAGCGCCCCGGTCAATCTTACCTGGGAAGTAACACTCAAGTGCAATCTGAGCTGCGGACACTGTTTGTCTTCGGGAGGCACTCCCATGCCGAACGAACTGTCCACCTCTGAATGCCTAGCTGTGATAGACGAGCTCGCCAAGCTCCAGGTGTTCCAGATCAATGTAGGTGGTGGGGAACCATTTATGAGGTCCGACTTTTTCCAGCTGCTGGAATACGCACAGTCAAAGGAAATCGTGACCTGCGTGAGTACCAACGGTACTATGCTCCATAGAGAGATCTGCCGGCAATTGGCAGACATGGACGGGCTTTTCCTCCAGGTGAGTCTGGATGGGGTGGACGAGGAGACCAATGACGGCATCAGGGGGAAAGGCACCTACCGAAGGGTATTGCAGGCCTTTGAAGAACTTTTCCGGCATGGTCTTGAATTCAGCATCAACACGGTCCTTACCCGCCAGAGTTTTGAACAGCTTGATCCCCTAAAGGCCCTTGCGTCAGATTATGGCGCTTCGCTGAGGGTGAGCCGATTCCGACCCTCCGGCAGGGGCAAGGGAGTCTGGCAAGAAATGGCCCCAAGCCCGGAGCAGCTGGAAGCCTTTGCCCACTGGCTTGAGGCGGAGAACCAGGTGCTCACCGGGGATTCCTTTTTTAGCCTGACGTCGGAGCGTCGCAGGCCTATGGGCCTCGACATGTGCGGGGCCGCAAAGATGACCTGTTGCCTCTCACCAAATGGGAATATTTTTCCGTGTGCGTTTCTCCAAGAAATGGAGTTCTTGGCCGGAAACATTGGAACCTCAACCCTGGAGCACGTTTGGCTCAATTCCCCGATCTTCCAAAGCTTCCGGCAACTCGCAGTCCATTCCTGTGAGTCGTGCTTCCGATTTGATACCTGTCACGGGGGATGCCCGGCCATGGCCTACCACGCCTACCATGATATCTCCATGTCCGATCCGGAATGCTTGATGAATCTGAAACAAAGCGTGAAAACGGCTGCTTGACCCAAAAATACCATGTTTGATCATCTTTTCTCACCCCTTGTTTTGCGAGGCGTTACCCTCCCCAACCGTATCTGTTTTCTGGCGCACCGGACCAATTTCACCAAGAAAGGTCGCATCAACGAACGTCATACGGCGTACTACCTGCGAAGGGCCAGGGGTGGGTGCGGCCTGATCATCCTGGGTGAACTTTGCATTCACCCCCATGACCGCCCGTGGGAGTCCATGATTGATGCCTTTCTTCCCGGTGTCGTGGGTGACTATCAGAGATTGACGGAGGCAATCCATGAAACTGACACGGCCATTTTTGCGCAGCTCAATCACCATGGGTTTCAGAGCAGTGGAGCCATAACGCGGCGCGAGGTCTTGGGACCGTCCGTCACCTCCGATATTGTCTTCGGTGAGACATGCAAGGCCATGGAACGTGAGGATATAGAGGAGGTCGCTTCGGCCTTTGGCCGTGCCGCAGAACTGGCACAAAAAGGGGGGTTTGACGGTCTGGAAATCGATATGGGCCCCGAATCCCTTCTCAGGCAGTTTCTTTCACCTATAAGCAACCACCGGCAGGACGAATACGGGGGCAGCCTGGAAAATCGAATGCGCCTCCCGCTTGAGGTCATTGATGAGATACGAAGAGCTGTGGGGGAGGACCTGACGGTGGGTATCCGGTTATGTGTGGATGAAAAATTTTGGGGCGGAATCACCATTGATGAATCGCGGCAATTTGCGCAAAGATTCGAGAGTGCTGGGAAGGTTGATTTCGTCAATGTCACCATTGGTACATACTATAATCTTCATTTGATTTTGGCTTCCATGCATACTCCGCTTGGATTTACGGTCGAGCTTGCTGAGCAGATAAAAGCAGCGACAAATCTTCCGGTCATTATTAGCTATCAGATCCATTCCCCGCAAATGGCTGATGACATCCTGGCAAAGGGTCGAGCCGACGTGATAGGCTTTGTACGCCCCTTAATCAGTGATCCGGATTTTTCTAAGAAGGCACGAGACGGCAGACCCAAAGACATCAGGTATTGTGTGAGAAGCAATAAGGGATGTATTGGACGCATTAACCAAAACAAGACCTTAAGTTGTATTCAGAATCCAATGGTGGGGTATGAGTCGCTTTCGGGAGGGGAGATCTATAGTGCCGCTGCTGTGAAAAAGCGAGTCATGGTCGTGGGGGGTGGCCCAGCAGGATTGGAAGCCGGCCGGGTAGCGCGAGAGAGGGGTCATGAGGTGACCGTTTATGAGAAAGGGAAAGAGCTTGGCGGCCAGATCAATCTAATCAAGAAACGGCCCGGTCGGCGGGGAATGGGAGAGATTATTCGTTACTTGAGTCATATGTTGGAGAACCTTCAGGTTCCCTTAGTCACCGGGGTTGAGGTTACCACGGAAATGGTTCTGGAGAAACAGCCTGATGCCGTGATTGCGGCCACGGGCTCAAGACCCAAAATAAAACCGGTTCCCGGGAAGTACGGTCCTCCCTCGGTGCTCAATGTGTGGGAAGTCTTAGGGGGACAATTTCCTGTAGGTGAAAGGATCCTATTTATCGATGAAAATGGTGGTCATCATGCCGCGGCAACCGTCGAGCTGCTTGCCGATCAGGGCAAGAAGGTGGACATGGTGACCAGCGATCTATTTATCGGCATCGAGCTGGCTCCCGTTGGAGATCTTTACTTGACCCGGCAACGGCTGCTCCAAAAGGGAGTCACCTTTACTGCCGATGTGGTCATAGTTGAAATTGACGAGAATAGGGTGAAGGCCCGAGATATCTATACAAACGAGCCGATCCTCATTCAAGGCTATGATACTATTGTGCTTGATATGGGGAATACGGCCGATGATGACCTTTACCGGCAATTGAAAGGGCGGGTGAAAGATATCTATCGAGCAGGGGATTGTGTTGCCCCCAGGGGCATTGATATGGCTATTCTTGAGGGAAGAAGGGTGGGCGAGATCCTGTGAGTGAGTTCAAATACCTTTTTTCTCCGTTAAAGATCGGTTCCGTGGTGGTACCAAACCGGATTCACTTTGCGGCTCACATGACCAATTTTGGTGAAGATCAGAAGATAAGCGATCGTCACGTCTATTACTATCGGGAGAGGGCGAAGGGAGGCTGTGGACTGATCACCACCGAGGAATTGACGGTTCATCCGACGGATCATGCCTACGACAAACTGGTGGATGCCTTTGAGCCGGAGGTGATACCAGGCTTTCAAAGGCTGACCCGGAGGATTCACGAATACGATACCAAGATATTCGCTCAGTTGAATCACAATGGGACGCAAGCGGATGGAAAGATATCCAGGCTGCCGGTGTGGGGTCCCTCTGCAGGAAAGGACCCCATCTTTAGGGAAACCTCCAAGGAGATGGAGATTGAAGACATAAAAGAGTGTGTCGAATACTTCTTACGAAGTGCCACCTATGCCCTGGAGGGCGGCTTTGATGGCATTGAGCTACAACTGGGTCATAGCTCTCTCATCAGGCAGTTCCTCTCCCCCGCCACAAATCTCCGGAAAGACGAATACGGGGGAACTTTTGATAATCGGTTGCGTTTTTGCCTGGAGGTTATTGATGCGGTCCGAAAAACGACTGGCCCCGATTTTGCCCTGGGCGTTCGGTTGAATGCCGATGAGATGCATCCAAAAGGCGGGTTGACCCTCGAGGACGCCAAGAAAATCGCAGTCCGTCTGGAGGCCGCCGGTCAATTGGATTTTATGGACTTAAGCCTAGGCACCTTTCATAATCTCTATCTGGTGGAAGGCTCCATGCATACGCCTTTGGGATATACCGTTCCGCTGGCGGCCGGCATCCGGTCGGTGATCAATCTTCCGGTCTTTTGCACCAATCGTATTAATGATCCCCACCTTGCCGAAAAGGTTCTGGAGGATGGACATGGGGACATGATCGGTATGGTACGCGCCCTTATTTGTGACCCGGAGCTGCCCAACAAGGCCCGTGAGGGGAGTTTCGAAGACATTCGCCACTGCATTGCTTGCAATCAGGGATGCATTGGGAGGATGGGGCTTGGTTATCGGCTCGGTTGTATCCACAATCCAGCGGTGGGCGAGGAGGAGACGCTTGGCGTTGATACCATGAGACCCTGTGAGAGACCTAAGAAGGTGGTAGTAGTGGGGGCGGGTCCTGCCGGGCTTGAGGCGGCGCGGGTCGCGACTTTAAGGAAGCACCGGGTCATCGTCTTTGAGAGAAATGACGACGTGGGGGGACAGAACCTCATTGCGGGGAAGGCCGCCGGCCGGCAGGAAATAACGGGCGTGACACGATGGTTAGCAGCCCAAATGAGCAAACTGGATATCGAGATCAGGCTGGGTGTGGAGGCGGATGAAGGGATGGTGCTGGCAGAACGCCCGGATGCCGTGGTGGTCGCGACGGGTTCGCGGCCCAAGGAAAAGCCTTTTCCCGGGGCGTATTCCTACCCACAGGTGGTCAATGCCCAGCAGGTCCTGAATCGGGAGCTTAAGTGTGGCCGGAGGGTCTTGCTTATCGACCTCGAAGGCCACCACCAGGGCACCGGTACGGCCGAGTTTTTGGCAGATCAGGGCAAAACCGTTCATATCCTGACTCCTGCGCTATTTGCAGGAGGTCAACTCGGTCCTCTTCAAGATCTCTACCTAACAAGGCAGCGGTTAGCGAGAAAGGGCGTTACCTTTACCCCTGACATCGCGGTGCTTGAGATTCAGGGGACAACAGTCAAAGGCCTCAATGTTTACTCCAATGAGATGGTCGATTTTGAGGACTATGATACAGTCGTTCTGGCTGCGGGCGGTGATTCCCGGGACGATCTCTACTTTGCCTTGAAAGGAAAAGTGAATGAACTGTACCGCATCGGGGACTGCGTGGCGCCCAGGAAAACGGATATGGCGATTGTTGAAGGGCATCGGGTGGGAAGACTTTTGTGAACAAGAGAACGAACGATATCTGGGTCTTGGTCCAGCCCAGAGAAGGGATTCTCGATGATGAAACCTTCGGCCTGGTTGCTGAAGCGCGGCGGCTTGCCTCCGAGCTCGGAGGCGGAGGGACCGTCACAGGAGTGGCTTTGGGTTATGGGTTGAAGGCCGAACTGGAACCGCTGGGCGCCTGCGGGACGGACAAAATCCTATATGTCGAGGATGAGTCCCTGAGCCGTTATCAGGGCGAACTATTCTCCAGAGTGTTGTTCAAGTTGATCAAAAAATATGAACCATCCTTTATTCTGATGGTCCAGGGTTCGGAAACCGCTGACCTTGCACCCAGGCTAGCAGCCTGCTTGGAAACCGGCCTTGTCACCCGGGCCATGGACCTCAAGATCGATGAAGAGGGGAAGGCCTCAGCAATCCGTCCGGTAGCCAATGGGCATCTATTCGAAAAGCTCAGCATTGCAGGCCAGGGTCCGCCCATCATCTGTTTTTTGCCGGCTGTGCTAAGTGCGGCCGAAGTCGGGACCAGGGCGAAGGCAGAAATCTCGACAGAGCCCATGGATGAACCGTTGAATGATCTAAAGACCAGGGTTGTAAAGGTGATTGAAGCCGCTCCCGAGGACTTGGGTCTAGAGGAAGCCGATATTGTTGTTGCCGGGGGTCGTGGGATGGGCAAGGGCGAGTCTTTTGATACTGTCCATGAATTGGCCAAGGTTCTTGGGGGGTCGGTCGGCGGCACACGGCCGGTGATTGACTGGGAGATCCTGCCATATGAGCGCCAGATTGGCCAGACAGGGAAGACGATTTCTCCGCGGCTGTTGGTCAACTGCGGGATTTCCGGAGCCAACGAATACACGGCGGGCATTGAGAAGTCTCGCCGGGTCATCGCCATCAATATGGATCCCCGTGCGAGGATATTTCAGTTTGCCGACCTTGGTGTGATCGGTGATGTGCAGGAGATCCTGCCTGTGTTGATAGAGCGCATCAGGGAGACCCATGAAACTTGAGGCTTCCATGAGGAAGATTTTCTTAATCTGCCTGGTATTTCTCCTGTGCCCTATGGGTCATAAGGCCAGGGCGTACACCCAAGAAGATTGCGTGAGATGCCACCAGGAGGGGAGCAGAGATAGTGCGCTCCATCTCTCGATTGAGGCCTTTCAGGCGTCCATTCACGGTCGTGAGGGAATAAGCTGCCAGGAGTGCCACTGGGCGGTGGAGGATGAAGTCCACGCAAGCAAGAAAGGGTTCGGAGCCGTGGATTGCGGTGAGTGTCACGACAAGGAAAATCGCCATGGCCTATATACAGGAAGTGAGAATCGCCCCGAATGCCACGCCTGCCATACCCGCCATGCGATCCTTGAACAAGACGACCCGTCTTCTTCGGTTCATCCTCAACAACTCGATGAGACATGCAGGATTTGTCACGCGCTTCAGTGCGGAGAAAGGGACTATTTGTCCTGGTTCCCATCTCTCCAGATCGCCTCACACAGCAAGCAGGATTTTAGCCAGCGCCATGAAAGATCCAATTGCATCGGTTGTCACCAGGGAATGGCCGCTCACGGCGAGGAAGGCCAGCTCAATGAACAAGATTGCTACATATGCCATCTGCCCAAAAAGGGACGGGCCGGTTTACTGGGATACATCCATCCGAAGGCCGACTATAAGAAACAACCATCCACCTTTGGCGCTGCAGTAATCTATCAGGTAGGGATTGTATGCCTGATTTGGGGTGGCTTCCGGTACTATATCCGCAAATTTGCCGGCAAAAGGCAAGGGACCAGGAGATAAGCCTTGTTGACTGCTTGTGATGTCCTGCTCATCGCTATTGCGATCCTAGTCATGCTGGCGGGATTTAAGAGACGCTGGTCATGGTGGCGGGCGGGACGAGCGGAAGAGCGTCCCGGAGACCCGCTCGGGCTCTTCAGGTATCTTTTGGGACACCGGAAAATCCTTAAGAATACGCCATCAGGAAGGGCGCATATCATGCTGTTCTGGGGCATTATCGTGCCGTTTGTCGTGATCGTTCTGGCCCAATTTGATTTTGCGATGCCCGAGATACCGTCCCGGGTTTTTTCTCTGATGACAGACCTGCTGGGAATCGCCATGCTGGCAGGAAGCCTTTTCTTTCTGGCGAGGCGAATGAGGAACACAGGTCCTGATGAACCAAAGAGAACACTGCTGCCCATATTCCTTCTAGTGATCATTCTTCTGACCGGTTTTATGGCCGAAGGCGCCCGTCTGAGTATCATCCAGCCTGCATTTGCCGGTTCCTCGCCAGCGGGATGGCTCTTTTCACTTTTCTTGCCGGAATCCCCACGCTTGATGCAACTGATGATCCGGTTTCACTTTTTTGCGGTTCTACTCTTTATTGCTACCCTGCCCTTTACCTTTATGCGACACCTCGTGGCCGCCTCCTTGAATGTGTACTACAGGAAGCCCAATAAACGAGGTGAGATCAGGCATGTCTCCTTCGAGGGAGGCCCTTTAGGCGCATCAAAGGTTGTGGATCTTTCTTGGAAGCAGTTGCTGGAGGCGGAGGCCTGTGTGGCCTGTGGTCGGTGCGACGAGCACTGCCCGGCCTCGCTTTCCGGGAAACCGCTCTTTCCGAGGAAAGTCATGCGCAACATCCTCGAACAAATGGAAGGGATGAGCCGGCGCAGTTCAACCAGGGATGATCCATCATTGCCCTATATCGAGAGGGATATCACTGCAGACGAGATCTGGGCTTGCACCACCTGCATGGCCTGCGGGGAGCACTGTCCGGTTTTTATTGAACCTGCGGACAAGATCATAGATATGCGGCGGTATCAGGTCATGGGCCGGGGGATGCTTCCGAAAGAGGCCAGGCCCATGATGCGAAACCTGGAGCTTTATGGGGATGTTCAGGGCAAGGGGATAGCCCATCGTGCAGATTGGGCGTTTAACCGGGAGGCGCCTCTGATCTCTGATAGGAGCGTGAATCCGGAAATCCTATTGTGGGTGGGATGCTCGGGGGCCTTTCACCCCGGATATCAGGAGGTAGCCCGGGCGATGGTTGAGATCCTCCAGGCCGGTGGGGTTCAATTTGCTGTATTGGGCAAGGAAGAACTGTGTTGCGGGGATCCGGCCAGGAGGCTGGGCGAGGAGTCCCTTTTTTTTGATCTTGCCCGGAAGAATATCGGTTGTTTCCAAAGATATCATGTTCGTAAGATTGTAGCCCTCTGTCCCCATTGTTTCAATACCCTGAAGAATGAGTACCCTGGCCTCCGATCCGATTCGAGGCCAAGCCTTGAGGTGTGGCATGCGGCTGAATGGGTTATGAATTTAATACAGCAAAATCGGATTAATCTGAAATATCCTGTAGCAGAGAAGGTAGCGATTCATGATCCGTGCTATCTGGGCCGCGCCAATCAGGTCTACGAGCCCTTGAGAGAAATCATCAGGGCTTTACCTGGTGCGGAACTCATAGAGCTTAGGCGAAATCGGGAATCCGGTTTTTGCTGCGGCGGTGGTGGAGGCAGGATGTGGCTGCATGAGCAGCTGGGGCGACACATCAATCAGATCCGTTCCGAAGAGGTTGTAGAAGCCGGTGTGGACAGTGTTGGGACGGCCTGTCCTTACTGCCTGACGATGCTCGATGACGGTATCAAGTCTTTAGGGGTGACAAAGCCACCAAGAGTTTTTGATATCATAGGCCTGGTGGCCGCTTCTTTAGCCTAAAGCCCCTTGGTCAAGGTTGATAGCCCAATTGAAAACTCTGGCTTTCGTAGGCCGGGAGCCATAAGCGATCAGCTATCATGAGGGATGGATGCGAATCGTTGTCTGTGTAAAACAGATCCGTCACATATATGCAAGGACGGGGGTGGACCCGGCGCGCAATTATTTGGCCCCGGAGGATGCGTTGCTCCGGGTCAATCCTTACGATGAAGCGGCCATGGAGTTGGCATCACGTGTTAAAGGGCTTTTGGGGAAGGTGGAAATCATAGGGGTGACGCTCGGTCCCATCATCGCTGAAGCTGAGCTTATGCGATGTTTGGCATTAGGTGCCGACCACCTCTTTCAGATTGACAGAAGCGATGCAAGGGATCCCTGGAGCAAATCCGGTTTTCTGGCCCGGGCCATAAGACAAATGAGACCCAATCTTATTCTCTGCGGAAAAGAATCCCTGGACACTCAGAGCGGGCAGGTGGGCGCCTTTCTGGCTCATCGTCTCCGTTTGCCCTTTGTATCGGCGATTACAGATGTTCAGGTCGATAAAGATCAGGGCTCTGCCAGCGTTCAAAGAAGTGCCGGGCGGGGCATCAGGGAAGTCATTGAATGTGGGATGCCGGCGGTGTTCAGTGTGGATCTAAGATCACGAGAACCCCATTTCCCCACCTATGAGGATAAGCACTCAGCCCGGTCCATCCCTGTTCAAAGGCTGGCCTTTGGTGAGGATGTGGCACCTCCGAAGATTGTTTCCGAAGGAGTTATTCCGCCACGCCCCCGGCCAAAGCAGGCGCCCGCACCCGACAGCAGCCTCCCGGCCTTTGATCGCATCCAGCAACTCCTCTCGGGCACTCGGGTTGAAAAGAGTGGGCTAAGGTTGGAAGGGGATGTGAAATCTCAAGTTGACGGGGTGATTTCTTTCCTCAAGGAGCACTGTTTTCTGGGGTCCAAGGGGGCGGCGAGAAATGGGTAGAGACGGCCTCCAGTCGATCCATCTTTTGGATCAAAAGAGGTACGGGTTGAGGCATGGCGTCACCTTTGTAGAACAGAGTGAGAAACCGTTCCTGCTATCACGATTTCCGGTTAAGGTTGCGGCTTTGCCGCCGTCCCTTGTTCCTCTTTTGAGTTACCTTCAGCGCAAAGGTGATTGTTCTCTAGAAGAGCTTTGGGCCGTCAATTCTTCGGTACCCAGAAACCGGATTGAATCCTTTCTCGATGCCCTGGTAAAGAAGGGCTATCTCAAAGAGAAGGGCTTGAGTCATGTCCCGCAGGTGCCCAAGGTGTCGATCATTGTGCCCGTGCGCAACCGTCCCAAGGATATCCAAAGCTGTGTCTCATCTCTCATGGACCTTTCATTTCCCCGGGAAAGACTCGAGATCATTATTGTGGATGACGCTTCAGAAGATCTGACATCCAAAGTCGTGGACGAATTTCAGGTCAAGCGACTCAGAACCATCAAGAGAGAGGGCGCATCCTATTGTCGTAACCTGGGGGCGGAGCACGCAAAGGGTGAGATTCTGTGCTTCCTGGACTCGGATTGCGTGGCGGATACCTTCTGGATCAGAGAAATAGTCTCAACCTTTAGGGATCCTCATGTGGGGGCCTGTGGAGGCGGTGTAGAATCTCAGGATGATCAGGCGCACCTGGACCGCTACGAGCAGGTCAAATCAGCGCTCCGGGTTGGCATGACACGGAAAGATTCCCGCAACGGAGACCGCTTTTTCTACGTTCCTTCGTGCAACATGGCCGTGAGGAGAGAGGTATTCTTGAGGCTTGGGGGCTTTAGGCGAGACTTGGAAGTGGGGGAAGATGTAGACCTCTGCTGGAGGATTATCGATCATGGATACGTGATCGAATACCGGCCTGCGGCCAAGGTGTTTCATCGGCATCGCAACAGGGTCTTGACTTTCTGCCGCCGTCGCTTTGTCTATGGCACATCCGAGCCTTTACTCCAGTCCTTGCACAGGAGACGAGAAAAACAGTTTCTCATATGGCCAAGGGCTCTTGGTTTTTGGCTGATCGCGGCTTTGGCGTTGATGACCGGATTATTCAGCCTTGTTGGATGCCTTGGACTGTTGGTTCTCGGCGATGTGTTGAATCGGCGGCGGAAAGCAAGGAGGTTGGGCATATCCCTTCCGCTTCCTCTGGTTTTTTTGGCGGTGCTGCGAAGTTATCTCAGTTTTCTTTATCAAGTCTGCTCTTTTTTTTCACGTTATTACCTGTTGCTGGCAACCCTGCTTCTTCCGATTTTGCCGGTTTTATGTTTAGGCATTTGGATTTCACACGCGGGAGTTGGAGTAGTGCAGTTTTTCGTCTTGAAACCGAGACTCCACTTGCCAGCTTTTCTCTTTTTCTTTACCCTGGAGCAGCTTTCTTATCAGGCGGGCGTGTGGTTGGGTTGTCTCAAGGCTCAGTTCTTTTCACCTGTGAGCCCCAATATCGTTCTTTGGCGTACATATTAGTTCGGCCCGCCCCGGCGCAGGTCATCAGGGTTAAGGCAGTGCCATCCATTTGGCGAATGCTGCGGCTACGAGGGATTGAATGATCGGACTAATAAATAAGATAGTTTCTATGTCTCATCAAAGGCCCCCTCAAAACGGCTCATGAACCGGCCCTTTTTAGGGACTAAGGAAATAAGGCCCCGGCTTTGCCAGGGGTCACTTAACAGGAGGAAGCCATGAAATTCATAAGAGTGAATATGACAACGAAAACAGTGCAGTACGATAATGTCCCCAAAGAATATCTGGGGCTTGGCGGCAGAGGCCTCACCTCAATTATGATCAATACTGAGGTGCCGGCGAAGTGTGACCCGTTGGGCCCGGAGAACAAGCTCATCTTTGCTCCCGGGTTCTTGAGCGGCACTCGTTTGATTAACACAAGCAGGATTTCCATTGGCGCCAAGAGTCCCCTGACAGGCGGAATAAAGGAGAGCAATGTGGGTGGAACGGTCTCAGCCGCACTGGGGCTCCTGGGCATTACCGCAGTGATCATTGAGGGTAAGGCACCGGAAGGAGAAATCCATCTCCTTCGGATCGACGAGAAAGGGGAAGCAAGTCTTATTCCCGCACAGGAGTATAAGGGGATGCGCACCTACGCCCTGGCGGAAAAGCTGCTTCAGACCCACGGTGAAAAGAACGGGGTGCTGTGTATAGGGCCTGCCGGGGAGTATCGACTAGGCGCGGCCTCAATTCAGTCCACCGATGTTGATGGACGTCCTTGCCGTGCTGCTGGCCGCGGCGGCCTGGGCGCGGTCATGGGATCCAAGGGACTCAAGGCCTTGATCGTCGATCAGCGTGGAAAGAGTCTTGACGCGCCGGCCGATCCAAAGACATTTAAGGAAGCAGCGAAGGTTTTTGCTAAAGCAGTCAAAGATCATCCCTTAAGCGGCCAGGCCATGCCGGCCCTGGGTACGGCCATGCTGGTTGCTCCCATTAATGCATCCGGGGCCTTCCCCAGTTACAACGCCACAAAGGGCGTTTTTGATGGCTGGGAAAAGATCAGCGGAGAGAAGCTCGCTGAGACCATCACGGAGCGAGGAGGGAAGACCACTCATATGGGCTGCAGCCAATGTATCATTCTCTGCTCCAATGAATACGTGGACAAACAAGGCAAGTATGTGACCGCTTCCCTGGAGTATGAAACGATCTGGTCCACGGGAGGCATGTGCGGCATTGATGATCTTGACACGATTGCCAGGCTTGATTTCCTGTGTGATGACGTGGGAGTTGATACCATGAGCACTGGCGTTGCCATAGGGGTTGCTATGGATGCAGGGTACAGGAAGTTCGGGGACGGACAAGCTGCTATCGAAATGCTGGAGGAGATTGGCGGGGGTTCAGAAATTGGAAGGGTCGTCGGAAACGGTCCGGTAGCTGTGGGAAAGCATTTCGGCCACCACCGGGTACCAGTAGCCAAAAACCAGAGCATAGCTGCCTATGACCCCAGAGCTATCCAGGGTATGGCGGTCACCTATGCCACGTCCCCCATGGGCGCCGACCATACTGCTGGATGGGTTGTTGGTGCGAATCTGGCAGCCTTTGGGGGGGATTTGGACCCATTGAGTGCAGAAGGCCAGGTGGAGGTCTCCAGGGAGACCCAGATCGGTATGGCTTCTTTTGACAGCACTGGCCTTTGCCAGTTTGCCGGGCCAGCCGCCAATGATATCCCCGAGGCGGGAGAAGCACTGCTCGATATGATCAATGCCAAGCTGGGGACCAACTTCACACCGGATGACAGTTTTGCGCTAGGGAAAAGAATCTTGGAGGCAGAGCGCGAATTCAACCGCAAGGCAGGCTTCACGAACCAAGATGATCGTCTGGCCAGGATGTTCTATGAAGAACCCTTGCCGCCTCACAATGCGACGGTCGTGGTTTCCGATGAGGAGATGGATAGCACCTTTGATTTTTAGGGAGGTTGCGGTTGAAGGTGCAGGTCAAGCTTTTCGGTCTGCTGGTCCGCGAGGTACCCCACTACGATCTCTCGCAGGGTCTGGAGATGAATCTTCCCGAGGGTGCGCATGTCAGCGAACTCCTGGAACGCCTCGGGCTCTCCGGATCCCGCAAGGGGATTATCGCGATCTCGGAGGGGAAGGCCCTAAAGGCCGATGACGCCCTATCTGAGGGAAAACAGATCTCCTTGTTCAGCCAGATCGCTGGCGGTTGAGGGTAAAAGGGGAAAGTGAAGCGCACCACCTTACTGATTCGTCTTCTTCGTAATGGCATGAAGTACCGGTACTGCCGGCTGACCGGTGCCTCATGCCGTCCTCAAGCCATCAGCCTTGAAGTCACACACTTCTGCATGGGCCGCTGCATGATGTGCAACATTTGGCGAATTCCCGCTTCGGTGAAGGATCTGTCGCTGGAGAGCTGGTTTGGGCTGCTGCGCTCCTCCATGCTGCGCGATTTGCGGGAGATCGATATCACCGGCGGAGAGCCCTTTCTTCGGAAAGACCTTGCCCGCTTGCTGGAAGGCATCGCGTATCTCAGTGGCCGACAGCTCCGACGGCTGCGAGGGATCGCCGTCACGACGAATGGTTATCTAACAGAACGGATTTTGGATGTGGCCGCCAAGGTGCTTCCCCCTCTTCAGGAGAAGAATCTCGATCTCGTGTTTGCCTGTGCCATGGACGGAATCGGCGAGGTGCATGATCGCATTCGGGGCGTCAGGGAGATCTGGGCCAGGCAGGATGCCACCATTGCCGGGCTCTGTCGGCTGCGGGAGAACTACCCGAATCTTGTCATCGGTCTCAAGACCACCGTCCTGCCGCCGAACATCCCTGATCTGGAGCGGATCGCAGACTACGCCGATTCCCGCGGCCTGTTTACCATCGTGAGCCCGTGCATCTTTACGGAAAACCGCTACGACAACCTGGACAAGGAGAGAGACATCTGTCTTTCCGGCGAGGACTGGACCGAGTTTGGCAGGTTTCTGCGCAGCGAGAGGTTCCGTTGGAATATTCATCGCCGAGTCCTGCTTGACTACATTGAGAGGGGTCTCGTCGAAAAGCCGTGCACGGCGGGTTTCAACTACTTCTTCGTGCGCAGCACCGGGGAGGTCTATCCCTGTCCCTTGATCCCGAATTGCATTGGCAGCCTTCGAGATCAAGGGTTTGATCGGATGCTAGGAGGTGAAAAGGCGAAGGCGTTTCGCCGCAAGGTGAGGGGGTTTCCCCAATGCCGAGTGTGTACGGAACCAGGTCTCGAACGGTATGCCTTGCCGTTCGAAGGGTTCAGTTATGCCAAAAGGCTCCTCAGGATGGAGGCCGGGGAATTCGAATCGCTACATGCCCACATGGGCTTGGGGAAGTACCTCGACTAATCCTGGCGAAGGCAGGGGAATGCCTGACGCACTCCCTGGCGTCTTTCGCCCCCCGGCCTTCGAAAATGGACCTGTTGCCAGGCGATCATGCGATGCGCAGAATGGGCTTCAGTGTCCTAGCTGCCTCCAAATCCTCTGCTGCCTGATTAATGTCATCCAAATCATATTCTTTGGTCATTGAATCCAAGGGAAAACGGCCCTGCTGGAAGAGATCAATCAACTGCGGGATCAGGATGTCGGGGACGCTGTCTCCCGCGAGAATGCCTCTCACGGTTTTTCCCCTGAACAGATCGTAGATATCCAGCGTCACTTTCTCTCCGATCGGTGCCACACCCAGCAGGCCAAGAACGCCTGTCTGCGAAAGGCAATCAAAAGCCGGGTTGATCGCCTCTGAAACGCCCACAGCCCAAAGGGCGTAGTCGGCGCCCACGCCATTCGTGATGGATCTGATTTCTTCCACGGGAGCTGTCTTGGTGGAGTTGATCGTATGCGTTGCTCCCAGAGTCCTGATAAACTCCAGTCTCTGATCATTGATATCAACGGCAATGATCTTTGACACTCCTTTTGCCGCCGCCGCCATTGCAGCCGCGCACCCGACATTGCCCGAACCGAAAATGGCCAGGGTCGACCCAAAGGGAACGTCCAGTGATCGAAGCACAGCTCCTGCGCCTGTCTGAAAACTGCAACCGAGCGGGCCCAAGATTTCCAGTGGCGCATCTTCCGTCACTTTGACCAAGCCTTCCTCCGTCATAAGCGCGTATTCCGCGAAAGAAGATTGCCCCAGGAAGGACCCACTCAAGGGCGAGTCATCCATTTTCAGATAGGGCGCAGGGCGTTTTCCGGTACCGCTGAATATCCATTTCTGGGTCTCGGGACAGTAGGTCGGCCTAGCTGACTGGCAGTTGTGGCAAATGCCGCAATGAGGAAACGTCATGATCACATGGTCGCCAGGAACCACTTTCTTGACGCCTCTACCAACCCTCTCAACAATGCCTGCCCCCTCATGACCGAGAATAGCCGGAAACGGGAAAGGCATATAGCCGTCTCTGACAGAGAGATCGGTGTGACACAAACCACTTGCTACGACTTTGACCAGAACTTCGTCATCCGCCGGATCGTCGATTTCGACATCGCGGATGATGAACTTTTCTCCAACCCCTTCTGTTATTGCCGCTTTCATCTTCATGTTCTTACCCTCCATTTTTGCCGGCCAGGCGGTCTCCTGAGGAAAAGAGAGCAACGACGAGACCGTATTCTGTTTTTCGATAGTCCATGTGGATACCCGATGCCCTTCGCCCATGGATATCGAATATCGCGGAAGCCCGTCTGAATACAGCAAGGCCTTTGGGGGGGCTTCTGCGCAGGTGGAAGTGGGGCAGGTTCCCCTCCTGCCTCATGATCTCAGGAAGGCGAGGCCCCGAACACCCAACCACGCAGGCAGGTCTGGGGCCTTTTTTCCTCGGATCCATAAGCAATCAGGCGGCCGACCACAAGCCCCCGTCAACGCAGATTACATCAGCGGTGTGGTAGTCGCACTCCATCAGGTAGATATATGTCTGTGCAACTTCCTCCGGTATTGCCACGTGTTTCACCGGCAGGATTTCGTTTTCGAATCTGTGGAAGAATGCGTTGCGATCCTCTTCGGGCAGGAAATCGTATGCAGGCGTTTTCACAAGCCCAGGTGCGACCACATTAATGCGCTTGGGACCGATTTCATTGGCGAAACACCAGGCAAACGCACCAAGGGCGGCGTTGGTTGCCGCAATCGATCCGTGGGCGGGAACATATCGTTTGCTCGCGATCCCTCCCGTCACGGTGATCGATCCCTTGGGGGACAGCTTCGGCTCGCCATATTTGGCGACGAAGAATTGCCCCCAGAACTTGGTTTCCATGAATTGGCGCGCAGCCTCGGTGGGCATCTGGGCTACCGGCGCCATGGCGCCGCTCTGCAGGGATTCCGGAGAGTGAGGAGTGGAGGCAATGTGGTCAAAACCATCGCTGGCATCGAAGAAGGCCTTGACGCCTTCTTCATTGGTTACATCGATCATGGCGGTCTTGACTCCTCCCCCCATTTCCGCGGCGGCTTTATCCAGGTTTCCTTGAGATCGGCTTGCGATTGTTACCTGGGCGCCCTTTTGTGCGGCGACCTTCGCAATACCGAAGCCGATTCCTGAGCTTCCCCCGACAACGAGCACTTTCTGACCTTTGATATCCATCACGTTCCCTCCTTAATATTGTAGTTTAGATTGATGCGTCATAACCAAGGAACAGTCCCTTTCCCTTTATAACCGATCTTCCTTCATAGCGCCTGACACACCCCCTTCCTGCACTGGTTGCGTTTCGTCCCATTGGAAATCCATAGTGTATCAACCATGGATCTTTTTGAGCACCATGGCCATATTCTGACCGAGAACCTCCATGGTGCGGATGCCCTCTTCATCCTTTTCCACCTCGCCCTTGTCCCAGCCGATGGCCATGTTCATGTAGCTGGAGCCCGGAATGACCATCTGATTCGCAAGTAAGAAGGTGTTGATCATGTTGCAAACGGTAAAGGCTCCTGCTCTACGTGCAGCGACCACGGCCGCACCAACCTTGTGCTTGTAGAGATCGTCATTGAACTTGCCCACCATGCCCACACGGTCGATGAAGGCTTTCATCTCGGTGCTAACGCAGGCAAAATAGGCAGGGGAGCCAATAATGACACCCTCCGCCGCCATGATCTTGTCGATGCAGTCATTGAGCATGTCGTTTTTCAAGACACAACGCTTATCTTTCTTTTCGGCGCAAATGTAGCAGCCGTCACAAGGACGAATTTTCTCACCGCCAACCTGCACAAGCTCAGTTTGGATGCCCTCTTTTCCCAGTTCATCGAACACATGGTTGATGAGGATGTTCGTGTTGCCGTCTTTGCGTGGGCTGCCGTTAAAGGCTATAACTTTCATCTTGATTTCCTCCTTTCTTCAAAAAGGATGGCATGTTCCCAGACATGCAGTTGGTGTGAAACTTCACTCCATGCGTTTTTTGAGGCAAAGGGATGATGGTCGCAAAGTGAAATCAGATCCCTGTCCATTTCGCATTGGTAAGATCTTCTTGGGTAAGGGTTTTCGGTTTCCGGATGGTTGATATTGTCGTATTATTGATACATGAAAGGAATATTGTCAAGAAAAAAAGTGATCTTTTTTGGATCATCTTTCCTTTTCAGTTTTCGTTTGGCAGGGAGGACAGCCTTCAACTGAGACCGGTAATGTTTTGGGATAACCTATTGAAATATTATATAAATACCAAATAGAACAAGGGCGGATGGAGATGAGGAGGATGGAAGGCGCATTATGAGCTATCGGGTAGAATAAAGTACAATAAGATACCATCCAAGTATTATTATTGGAATGAATAGAACCAGATCCTTTTTGGAACAATACCTGGATCTGCCCAACGCGCAATGCACGACCTGACGTCGATAAGATGGATGGAAGCCGCGAAACCCTTTCACCGACCCGGGTCATACCAGAATTCTTAGTTGCTTAATCATTTTGTCCCGATGTCTTAATTGAGCAATGGAATCCTTCCCTTTTATCAGCGCAATACCGCCGGCAAGGCAATTGATGAGAGATAGGCATGCTGCCATGGAATTGAAGAATGCGGGGCTCTCGCATCTCACAGGTAAGCTGATGTCAGCAATTCTCCCAAGGGGCGATAACGGGTTGTCGGTGATCCCAACCAGTGTGCACCCTCTGCTTTTGGCACATTGCCCAATTTCAAGAGTAATCCTTGAATACCTGGGAAAGCTAAAGGCCACTAACGCATCGTTTTCTCCCCAGCCTGCTATGCGATCATAGATGGCGCCTCCGCTCATATCGATAAGCTCAACTTGGGGCATGATCTGTATCAAAAACATATATAGAAGAGAGGCCATCGGGAAAGAGGTGCGATATCCCATGATATAGGTATGTCGACCTCTTGCCATGGTCCGCACAACTTCTTGGATCTTTTCTTCAAAGAACTCAGCCCTGAGATCTTTCAGGTTTCGTATATCGGTATCCAAAATGCTTTCATATAATTCCGACGACTTCTTGAATTTAGATCTTTCCATTCGCTCCTGGGGCGTCACTCTCTCTTTCAACCAGCCCCTCACATCTTGCTGCATCCCGGTAAATCCATCATACCCCACTGCCCTGGCAAACCGGATCACCGTCGTTTCGCTTACCTGGATTTCTTTGCTCAGGTGAGAAATATCGAGGAATGCCGCATCCTCCATATGCGACAGGAGGAAGTCCGCTACCTTCTTACAACTCTTGGTGAGTGTATCGTAGTGGCTTCTGGTTCGCTCCTCAAGCACATTTGCCGCCATACTAAGCCCTCCCCCGATCTTCTACCCTGAGATCGAGTTTCTTCAGGGTCTCATCCCTTGGCACCCCTTCCCCGTCCCAGCCCATCGCCTGATAGTATTCCAGGAGGAGGTCTTTCAGATGGGGAGCGAGGGTCCTTCCTTTGGCAGGCCCCTCGCCAGGGGCCTCCATGACCCTCTGTCCGACATTGAGATCATCATCAATCGTGAAACCCCTTTTGATGCTGAAAAGCTTTTCGAGGTTGATGACGCGCTCACCGACTGATTCGGCTTCTCCGGGAGTAAAGTCCCATCCGGTGACGCAGGATAATGCCTGTGCGCTGAATTGGGCAAACTTTGGAAGACCGATTGCAACGAAGTCACAGATCCCCAGGCAGTCTGTCCATATTTTCTTGATCTGGGTCTTCCTTACCCCATCAACGATTCCTTCCAAAAAGAATGGCTTTTGTCTTTCGTGATATCCAAGGTCAGGCTCGGCGGTAAGGCCATCTACGCCTGTCCCGTGGTGGCAAGGTCCTGCGGTGGCAATGATCTGAGCAAATAGCTTCTGCCAATAAGGCCGCCAGTCATGAAGATTGTATCCCGTTCCCTTTATATGAAGTGCGTATTTGGGAGCGTCCCCGCCAATGATCTCTGCAGCCTTTTGAGGACCTTCAGCCAGTACCTTTCCAAATCCCTCCCTCTTGATCATTTTGTTGAGAAGTTCGACGGCCGCATTCCAGTTTCCCCATTCCAGCTCAAGGCCGTCCGTATCCTCTTTAGAAATCAAACCCCTATTATAACACTCATAGGCGAGTGCGAGTGCGCTGCCCGGTTCACTGGAATCAAGGCCCAACCTGTCGTAAATGTCTGTCAAATAAAAGGCGGTCCCGCCATCCTCAACACCAATGAGACCTGCAGCGCCCTCGGTGCCTTCTCCTCCTCCCGTCAGCGTTGCCCTGTATCCCTTATGGGGCCCCGATCCAATCTCAATGTCATAGGAGCAACCGATGAGGCAGTTGTAACAATATCTTCCGGTGACTTTGGATGCCTTCGCCGTCTCCACCAGATTCCGGCCATATTTCAGCATCTCTCCGGGCGCTGACATGTTCTTCCACGCCACAATCCCTCGCTCAGCAACCTTGAGATATTTTCTCGTGATACCCCCGTCTTTGGAACTGTAAAAGTAGGCCTTGGGGAGGTTTTCCTTCCAACGGCGCACGACCTCCTTGAGCGCTTCTCTATCGTGAATGGCGATCTTACGCGTTCCTCTTGAAACGGCGATTGCCTTAAGTTTCTTTGATCCCATAATCGCCCCGGTCCCTCCCTTTGATGCGAGGTGGTTTCTATCATTGGCAATGCAAGCCCCCCTGCACATGTGCTCCCCGGCAGGTCCAATACAGGCAACGCTGCTATGTTCGTCCTTCAAGGCGCCTTTCACGGCATCTTCGGTATCATGGGTATCCAGGCCCCAGTATTGAGTAGCATCCCTCAAATCGGCACCGCCCTCGTGAACATGCAAGTAACAAGGCTTTTTTGCCGCACCCTTAATGATGATTCCATCGTAGCCACATGATTTGAGACGCACTCCCCAGAACCCATGGGAATGGGATGTTCCTGCCGCCTTCGGAAAGTTCCGATTCACCGTGACGACCGTCCAATTGGTGGGACTGGGCACAGCAGTCCCGGTTAAGGGGCCGGTCATGAAAATGAGGGGATTTTCTGGGTCTAAGGGCTGTACTTCTGGCTCGATCCTGTCAAACAAAATCTTCATCCCAAGACCAACGCACCCCACATATTTCTTCAAGGTCACTTGTTCAGGCAAACTTTCTTCCTCTATCGTCTTTCTGGACATATCCACCACGAGAATTTTTCCCATGTAACCCTTGTTCATTATATCCCCCAATGATGCTATAACGCCACGAATCTCGGTTATCTCACAAGAATATGAACTGCGCAGGAGCCCACTTCCAGTTCGGGAATGGGCCCGCCCATCGTGTGGGCCATGCCAACTTTGGGCCCGGAAACCTGTCTTTTGCCGGCATCCCCTCTTAGTTGCCATAGGATTTCAACCACCTGCGCAACACCGGTTGCTCCCAGGGGGTGTCCCTTGGAGAGCAATCCGCCACTGGGATTGACCGCCACCTTGCCGCCTATTTCTGATTTCCCCTCCTCGACAAATCGCCCGCCTTCTCCTTTTTGGCAAAAGCCCAGGCTCTCATAGTGGATGATTTCAGCGATACTGAAACAGTCATGCAGCTCACAGACGTCGATATCTTCAGGTCCGATGCCAGCCTGTTCATAGGCGCTCTTTGCCGCCCGAATGCTTGCTTCCGAAGAGGACCAACTGCTATTGGAGTCATAGAGAAGACCCGAAGCGAGCACCGACGCGGCGACCTTGACGGCCCTGCCGGAGTGTCTTTTCGCCATTTTCCCAGAGGCAAGAATCACGGCGGCCGCTCCATCCCCCGCGGGGCAGCACTGGAGCAAGGTCAGGGGCTCGGCAATCATCCTGGAGTTCAGAATGTCCTCAATGCTAAGTTCCTTCTGATATTGAGCATAGGGGTTTAGCGCGCCGTAGCGATGATTCTTCTCCGAAACCATGGCGAGCTGCCTCAGGGTCGTTTTGTATTCGCTCATATGCCGCCGGGCGCGCATGGCATATTGCGCCGGCATGGTTCGGCCCATCAGGCCGTCCAAGTCCTCGAGATTTGGTTGAATGAGTCCTTCAAACATCTTTTCAACGCCGACGGCCAGGACCAGATCGTAGAGCCCGCTCGCCACCAGGACATATGCTTGGCGAAACCCGGTCGATCCTCCTGTGCAGGCATTCTCCACATTCAATACCTCTATGCCATGGATGCCAATGCGCTTCAGTATGCGCTGGCCGGCCACCCGTCCCTGG
Organism: uncultured Desulfobacteraceae bacterium; assembly: GCA_964459445.1. GTDB lineage: Bacteria > Desulfobacterota > DSM-4660 > Desulfatiglandales > HGW-15 > CAYWMP01. The sequence continues at coordinate 4,420 of CAYWMP010000044.1, read as the reverse complement.
AGGGAGTGACTGCAAACAGCGGCCTGTATTTGAATGGGGCTGACCGCGGCATCCTTTATGGCGGCCCATACGGCCTCTTCGCCCAATTCTTCCGCCCACCGGTCAGGGTATCTGCCAAAACGAAGCATTCCCGCCCCAATGACGTAGACATCTCTCATATTTTTTACTCCCTATTGCTTTAAAACCGGCCTAAACCTATAGGAGATCACATCTTCCCCATCGCCTCTGCTGGCAACCTTCCCCAGCACCAACTCAACCTCCATCCCAACCTGAAGCGCCCATGGTTCGAAGACCGTTAACTGTGCAAAGACTCGTACGCCTTCCGGGAGATCCACAAAACCCAGGGCATAGGGCGTTTCAAATCCTTTGAGTCCCTGTCTCACGATCGTATATGTGTAAAGTTTTCCCTTCCTGCTAAGGGACACCTGCGCCATCTCTTCATCGCTTTGGCAGGCAGGGCAGATTCTGCGCCGGGGAAACGCAAATTTTCCGCAAGATTTACAATTGCTTCCCAGAAGTTCGGGTCCTTCTGGGCCTTCATGGAACAGCTCTTTGCTGGATAGAATGCTTCCCATAACTTCTCGTTTCGCTCCTCACTGTGGGCGTTTCGGTCAGCTTACGGCCCCCTGGCTATGGCTCTGCAATCTACCGCTATGACCCCATTTGGCTGCTCCAGAACGACCAAAGGATTGATCTCTATATCGTCAATTTGGTCCTCAAGCAGGATGGACATCCTTGAAAACTTCGCAATGGTTCGAGCCAGGGCCCGGATATCCATGCCTTTCTTCCCTCGGTATCCGCTCAAAACGGCATAGCCCTTAAGCCTTTTGAGCATGGCTTCCGCAGCGGCAGCATCAAAGGGTGGGATGCCCATGGCGAAGTCCCGCAATAACTCGACAAATATCCCCCCCAAACCACAAGTCACGATAGGACCTAACTCCGAGTCGCGGTGCATTCCCAGCAGAAACTCCGTTCCGTTTGAGATCATCTCCTGGACAAGTATTCCCGAGATATTGATTCCCGGGACATGTTCCTTGACAGCGTTGATGATTTCGGCACAGCTCTCCAAAAGCTCGGTGTCATTTTGGATGTTGGTCCTCACGCCACCATATTCCGTTTTGTGAATGACCTGAGGACTCAGAACCTTCAGGGCCACCGGGTATCCGAACTGCTGCGCCAGCCCCAGCGCCTCTTCAGAAGACGCGACCACACCTTCCCTGGCCCTTGGGATATCAAAGTAGTCCAAAAGCAAGCCGATGGAAGAGGCATCTCCGAAAGTCAGGGCCTTCTCCCTCACGAATGCACCAAAAGCTTCCCTCTCCGCATTGGAGACTGTCGCCTTGGGGTCAGCGCCCGAAGCGCTTCTCGTTTGCAATTCGTGATACTCGATGAAGGAGCGCAGCGCTTTGACGCATCTTTCTTCAGAGCGAAAAATTGGTATAGGGCTTTCTTCAACAATCCGGACGGCCTTGCCTACCAGACTTCCTCCCAACCAAAGGACGATCAACGGTTTTTTCACGCCCTCTGCCATTCGCACGAGTTGCCTTGCCCGCTCTACGCCGAAATCCTTCGGCACGATGGTGAGGGGAAGAAGGACAAGGTCAATGCTCTCATCCTGCGCAAAGAATTCCAGACATTGCATATATTGATCTTCACCCAGCGGACCGCCGTCAAGAGGGTTGTCGATTGAAGCGTAGCGTGGCAGCAGAGGCTGGAGCTTCCTTTGGGTCTTTTCACTCAGCGCGCAAAGATCGAGCCCATACAGCCCTGCCTGATCACTTGATATACTGGCGCCCCCTCCTGATGAGGCAAAGATACCGAGACCTGCCCCCTCGGGTTTCTGCGCCTTGGCGAAGAGGACAGAGGTTTCTACTAATTCATCTATCGTGTCGGCCCTTACGATGCCTTTCTGTTTGAATAGGGCACTCCATACCTCATCTCTTCCGACCATCTTCCCGGTATGGGATCTGGCTGCCTTCATTCCCAGATGGGAACGACCGAGTTTCATCATAACAACCGGTTTACCGGCCTCCGCCGCTTTCTCAAAGCAGCCCAGGATGCGGATGGGATCCCGGAAGCCTTCAATGAAACAACAGATGACTTGGGTAGAAGGGTCTTCGATTAGAAACTCCATATAGTCAGCAGTTTCCAGGTCTATCTCGATGCCGGTGGAAAACACATGGCTGAAACCTACTCCCAAGTCCTGGACCCTGTTGAAAATGACGCCACTCAGGCCCCCGCTTTGGGAGATCAAACCAATCTTGCCGGGGATCAATCTTTCCATACTGAGGGAGACGTGGAAGTAGGCGGCCAGCTGTTTGTGGACATTCACAAACCCCAGACTGGCTGGCCCCATAATACGCACGCCGCTCTTGCGAACGGACTCTAAGAAGGTCCTCGCCTCTGTCTGTGCGATTCTTCCGCCCAGATCGAAGGCCGTCCGAATAATGATCAGCTTTACACCTTTGGCCTCACACTCCTCAAGGACACCAAAAACCCGGTCTTCAGGAACGGTGATCATGACGGCATCCACAGGGCCGGGAATATCCAGGATGGACGGGTAACACTCAAGATCGTCGATCTTCCCGTATTTCGGATTGACGGGGCATACTCTCTCCCGGTATCCGTGCTGAGAGAGAAAGCGAAGGGGACGGTGACCTCCCTTCATTGGATCCTGCGAAGCCCCGACCACGGCTATCGTCTGGGGCTCAAACAGCATTGCCAAACTATACTTATCCGGGTTCATATCGTTTTCTGAGGGCGCCGTCCTATTTCTAGGTATATTGAAAAGCCTGCTTTCTCCCCGCAGCAATCAAAAAGGACATAGACTACACCCAGTAAGGCGATGGTTGCCATGAAAAGCGATTAAATAAGGGAGAGATCGGCACCGGCCGTGAGTTTCAGTAACTGGGAAGCGATGATGTTTCTTTGGATCTGCACCGTACCGCCGGCGATTGAGAATGCCCTTGCATCTCGCATCATCCGCTCAAGGGGAAATTCCCGGGAATACCCGTAGCCTCCGTGAATCTGTAATGCCATATTGGTCACTTCCAGCGCCATCTCATTTGAAACGGTCTTGGCAACGGAAGCATCCAATGCTTTTGGAAATCCTTTAGCAGCATTTACCGCCGCACTATAGATCAAGAGACGTGCCGCCTTGATCTTGATGAGCATGTCTGCCAACATCCACTGAATTCCCTGAAAACGTGACAATGTTTTTCCAAATTGCTCCCTCTGCCGGGTATATTTTAGGGCCTCCTCAAAGGCACCCTGGGCAAGCCCAAGGGATACGGTGGCATTCCCACAACGGGCAAGGTTAAGCCCCATTAAGACATTCTTTAATTCGCCCTTTCTAAGAAGGTTTTCCTTTGGGACTACACAATCATCGAACATGAGCTCAGTCGAGGGATTTCCGCGGAGGCCTAGGGTTTTCTCCACTTTCCCGATACTGAATCCCGGCGCTCCTCGCTCCACAATGATGAAGCCAGGTCTCGGCTCCATTCCATTCTCAGCCACCTTAAGCGTCACGACAAAAATCTCTGCCACGGCCCCCCGGGTAATGAAGCACTTTCGTCCGTTAATGACAAAATGCTCCCCATTCGGACGGGCAATCGTGCGACCACTTTTCACATCGGAACCTGCATCTGGTTCAGTCACCGCAGAGGCCCCAATTTTTTCTCCCCTTGCAAGGGGAGGCAAATATCTTTCGCGTTGCTCATCGGTCCCAAAATTCAGAATTCGTCCCCCGACGCTGTTCGCTCCTAAAACCAAAACAGCGGTATTTGCACACACCCTGGCGATCTGTTCGATGATCAGGATATACTCAAGAATGCCGGCCCCCGCCCCTCCATACCGCTCAGGGATTGCGACCCCGAGTAAATCATGTTGCGCCAGAATCCTTATATTATCCCAAGGGAATGACTCCTCTTCATCCCATCTGGCGGCCTCTGGCCGGAATGCTTTTTCCGCCAAATCATATGCCAGTTTTCTGAGCATGGTTTGTTTATCAGTCAATTGAAAGTCCATGGGTACCTCCACCCCTGGTAAGTTCTCAATGAATTCAGGCAAGCAATGCGGTATAGCAAGATAAAAGGACAAGAAAAAATCTAATCCACCATACTTCAAAAAATGTAGCTGTAAATTTTTTTTATCAGTACGGTTCGTCCAGGTCAAGGGAAAAATGTTGAGATTGGATTTCTGCTTGACAAAAATAGACCACTCAAGTACTTAAATTGGAACAATAACAATATTTATCTATGCCTGCACCGAAGTTACTGGGATCTTCGTGTTCCCACGCATGTTCGGGTACCGGCATCCAGCCGAGGCGGGCTATAGTCTTTTGGTCAATGTAGGAGATCAGCCACCAAGTTATTCCGTTGAAAGTCAAGAGAAATTTTGCGGGTATGTTATGCCGCAAATT
>CAYWMP010000043.1:0-35787 GCA_964459445.1 uncultured Desulfobacteraceae bacterium | reverse complement strand
GGATACCAACCAACGTGGCATCGAAGTGACGCAAATTTCAAATATGTTTGGCTAGGAGTTTAATGTGAGAGCGAAGTACTTCTACGGCTACAACATGGTGGCGGCCGGTTTCATCATCCAGGCGGTATGCATCGGTGCGATGTTTACTTACGGAGTCTTTTTCAAGGAATTCCAGGCCGAATTCGGCTGGTCGCGGGCGACGATATCAGGGGCGTCGTCATTGGCCTTCTTGATCATGGGCGCTGTTGGGATTCTTGCAGGCAGGCTGAACGACAGGATTGGTCCCAGGGTCATCATCGTTGTGTCAGGGATCTCGTTCGGGCTCGGTTACCTGCTGATGGCCCGCATGGAGGCGTCGTGGCAGCTCTATCTGCTGTACGGGGTGCTGGTAGGCATAGGCCTGAGCACTCATGATGTTATCACGCTGTCTACGATAGCGCGATGGTTCATAAGGCGCATGGGTATGATGACCGGAATTGTAAAGGTGGGCACAGGGTTCGGTCAGCTCCTGGTGCCGTTGATTGCCACTGCACTCATAACCGCCTACGGATGGCGCAACTCCTACCTCATCATAGGTGCAGCGACATTGGTCATACTCGTGACTGTGGCTCAGCTACTGCGCCGAGATCCGCAGGGGATTGGTCTTTTACCCGATGGTAAAAGCAGTCAGCCTTCAGGCTTAGAGACCGGGTCCAAGGAACGAGATGTACCCCTGAGGGTGGCCGTCCGTAAACGCCAGTTTTGGGCTATGTGCGTGGCAGAGTTTGCCATTTTTTTCTGCCTGCTGACAATGGTAGTACACATCGTACCGCATGCCACGGATCTGGGGATCCCTCCGGCGACGGCGGCAGGGGTCCTCTCGTCGATCGGGGGGATGAGTATGCTGGGCCGGATTGTGATGGGCACGGCGAACGACAGGATAGGAGGAAAGCGCTCCCTGACCATCTGTTTCATCGTGTTGATCTGTGGTCTTATCTGGCTGTTGGTGGCAAGAGAAGCGTGGACGCTATTCCTCTTTGCCGCGATCTATGGCTTTGCCCACGGCGGTTTTTTCACAGTGGTGTCTCCCACTGTAGCCGAGCTATTTGGCACCGGCTCGCACGGAGTCCTTTTTGGGATCGTCCTGTTCAGCGGCACGATCGGCGGTGCGGTCGGGCCTTTCCTGGCCGGGCGCACCTTTGACATAACCGGAAGCTATCAGATCTTTTTTCTCGTGCTTACCGGGCTGGCCCTGGTCGGCTTCTTGCTCATCAGGCTGATGCTACCGCCGAGGATTAGTGCATATTCATGAAATATTGAAAAGAGCGGAGGTCTTGAGAAAATCCGTGGAGCTCCGCCTTTTTTGTAAGGAGATTCACTGTTCCTTTCTTTTATTCACGTACCCGATCAAGTCTTTCTCCAGTCCCGGATCCATGTCGGGCTTGGTGTAGGAGGCCAACCGGTCTTCAATGATCAACCCCACCCTTTCTTCAACATCTTTGTGTTCCATTTCTCTCCATTTATCATGGGAGGTGTTGAGGCGAAAATCGGAAGCATAGAATTCGGTCCTACACCGCTTCAAAGTGTGATCTTCCATAAGGTAGTTCCCGGAGGTTCCCATCTTTTTGATCAAGTCCATGGCAAAGGCCTCTTCGGTGAGTTCAATGGGATTGATAAGTTTCTTTAGGGCGCCGCAGAGATCCTCGTCCGCGATGAATTTTTCAAAGCTCATGGCTATCATGGAATCCAAGGTCCCGCAGGCGTGGATGCATACATTAACACCGCTGAGTGCGCCTGAAGTCAACATCATGGTCGACTCCATGCCCGCCTGGTAGTCGAGGCAGAATGATTCCGTCAACGCCCCCTGACCCCGGCAGGGCATTTTGTAGTAGCGCCCCAAGGCTGCGGCAATGGCGGTATGTTTGACATCTTCCGGCGAGGCGTTCCTGTAAGCGCCTGTATTCATATTAACCGCAGTGCCTCCCAACCCGTAAACGACCGGGGCACCCGGTTTGATCAGTTGAGACAGGCAGATGCCGGCCAGGGTAGTGGCATTTGAGACTACCAAGGAACCTGCGATGGTTATGGGGCCGCTGACCCCCAGAGAGCAGGCGGAATGGATGACCAAGGGCTGTCCGGCTTCTGCAAACACCATCAGGGCTTCAACCATTTCCGTGGCATATTGAAGGGGTGAGAGGGAATTGATAAGCGAAAGCATCACCGGCTTGGCCCTATGTCCCCAGACCATTTCAGCCAGTTTCAAGGAATCCTTCGCCGCTTCAGCGGATGCCGAGCTTCCCATGATGGGCTTGTCCGTGAGGGAGAGGGTGGCCAAGAGGAGGTCCAGATAGGCTGTTTCCGGCGCCACATCATTGGGCTGAACCACGATGGCGCTGTTAAAGTCCAGGTGTTCTGAGGTCTGTACCAGCTTGCAGAACTTATGGACGTCATCCAGAACGGCATTCCGCTTCTCGCCGGAAGGCTCTATGATAAAGGGCGGACCATATCCGGGCGCCACAACATAGCTGCCTGCTCCAATACGCATGCCTTTAGCGGGATTGCGCGCTTCAATTGTAAAAGCCTCGGGAGCGGTTTCCAAGGCGCTTAGAATATCCTTTTCTTTGAAAAAGACCGTGGATTCTTCGACCCGGAAGCCGTGGTTCTTAAAGACCTCCAGGGCCAAATTACTGGGAAACCGAATTCCCGTATCCCTCAAAATCTCCAGCGAGTGAGCATGGATGGTATCCAAGGCCTGTTCGTCGAGGTTGATAAGGGCTCTATTCAAAATTCAGTACCTCCCGATTCATCGCATCGAAATTTTCCCGAGGTATCACAGGCGACGTGGTGCCCGAAGTGGAGAACAGGTACCCAGACATGCCTCTGGCCCTTTCGAGATGGCCCCTGGTTTCCCTGGCCACTTCATCGGGTGTGCCGTTCAAAAGACTGCCGTTGGGATTGAGGTTGTCAAAAACGCAGATCCGTTCCCCGACCTTTTCCTTGAGCAACCGTAGATCCAGAACCGACTCCTGGGTGAGGTTGCCGGGCATGATGCCAAGGATGTCCATTTCCATGAGCATATCCACAATTCCGGTATTGATGATTTCGCCGCACATATGGGGAAGCACCCGACCGCCCATATCGGCAAGGGCGTTGACGACCTCGCTTGTCGGCTCATGGATAAACTCCCGGTAATGCTCGGGAGAAATCAACAACGGACACTCCATGTCGGCGCCATAGAAGATGTATTCGACCCCTGCCTCGATGAGCAGCCTTCCCACCTCAATATCAAAGGGAACCAATGCCTTTTGTAACTCGTGCACCAAACCCGGATGATCATAAATGTCTTCCATGATTTCATTGGTACCCCTCAAGCGGGTGGCGATGGTGAAAGGAGAGATGTACTCGCAGGCGATAGGGACCTGTCCCTTTAACTCATGATGCAGTAAGGAAACACCTTCCAAAAACCGCTCCATTTTCTTGGTATGGCTGCCCGCTTTGGACACAGGATCGATATCGGCCATGGATTTGACCACGGTTTTTTTGATGATAGGAAAGGCGTCTTCAGGATAAGCGACCTGACACCCCAGGGCCTCCGGGATGATGCCGCCGATAAGTCCCATGCCCACCATGATCCAATCGAACCTGAATTCTTCGAGGGCCGCAAGATGGGCATCCACCATGGCCCGACCTTCGAGCAGCGCGTCCCTGAAGGTTGAACCGAAGTAGGTGCAGATGGGCGCCTCGTAAAAAGGTGCGTTGGGGACACGATCCGTCGGTCTCAAATTGATGGCCGTATCCATTCTCTCAAAAGCGTTCATAGATCACTTCTTCTCCTCTTAGACAGGATATACAGGATTAACATGATTGTTTTATTTTTTTGATTGCTTAGGATGATTGGAGGAAGAGCTCTCAGGAAAAATGAAAGGTTTCTTTTTTCCTGATAACCTCTTCCCATTCTCAATCCCATGTTAGAGATTGAGGCCTGCGATGCAGGCATACTAAGCAATCAAGCCACCACTTCAAAAGGTGCTTATCGAATTCAAATCCATGGTTCTGACCATAAGTCTGGTGGATTTACCCGCCAGATTTATGGCGGGTTAGTATCCAGTCTATCCTGCCCGCCCTGGTGCGATTTGTTCATATATGTTGATCAAACCTAGGCATCCTTCCAAACCTGACATATTGAATAAAGAGTACATGTGATCGGTCTGGGCCAGGGTTATCCTGTCAAACATTCTTTTTTAGATGTGCTATTGTCCTCAATCAAACACCGGCAAGTAGCCAACAAAACAGGTTTCCACCGGTCCGGTCATAATAACCCTGTCCTCAATAATCTCGATGTCCACTGATCCCGCCGCCATGATCACTTTCATGCGTTTTTCTTGGGTCAGTCCCCGGCGATGGGCCGCCCCCACGGCTGCGCAAGCCCCTGTGCCGCAAGCAGTAGTCAGGGCGCCCGGCCGTTCCCAAACAGAAAGTTTCATGGTCTTTTCATCGATCAACTGGGCTGCCCCGATGTTGGCTTCTTCCGGGAAAAGGGCGTGTTTCTGAAGCTCCGGGCCGTATTTTTCCAGGTCGATTGCATCTAAGTCATCCACAAAAAAGACCGCATGGGGATTGCCGATGTTCATGCCTACGGGGTCTATCAACGGCCCTGCTTCAATTCCCAGATGGAGGGTGTCCATTTCCCGGGACAAAGGAATATCCTCCCAACCGGTGCGAAGTCTTCCCATGTCCACGGCGATCCGCTTGCTTCCTGCCCGGCGACAAGTGAGGGGGCCACCCATTGTATCGATAGCAATCTCATCCCGGTCGTTTTCCTGGAGAAGGAGCCAGCCCACGCAGCGGGTGGCATTGCCGCATGCCTCGACCTCGCGACCATCGGGATTGAAGATTCGCAGGGCGGCATAGAATCCTGGATCTGCGGTTTCCTTTCTCGGAGGTTCAATGATGACCAACTCATCGCCGCCAATACCTTCCCGACGGTCGCATATCCGGACTATTTCCTCTTTGGTCGACTGGTGAGGCTCATCGCGAGCGTCCACAATGATGAAATCATTGCGAAGGCCGTGCATTTTGACAAATGGCCGGCCGAGTTTGATACTTCTCGCTTGGCTTCCAAAAAAGGATTTCTGTTGATTCATCATTTGTTACCTTTAGATGGGCTCACCGCCCGCTGTCGCGGGCATAATAAGCAACCCATAAGTATCTCCTAACTATGCGTATTCGGCGTCTCCGCGGTGAATGATGTGCCATTCGACTTTGAACGGTTTGACCTTCGAAAGAAGTTAAGAATTTTTCCATTACTCCATCACTCCGTCACTCCAGTACTCCATTTCAAATACTGATCTCTTCCTCCTCAACTAACCGGCTTTTGATCCCTTTAAGGGCATTATCACGAATGCTTCGAATATGGTGACCTATGGCCTTGCGAGCTTCCTTAACATCCCGTTCAGTAATTGCATTATAGATGGCCTGATGCTCCTTTTCTGCGGTCTCCTGGGGCCGGGAGAAGATGAACTCCGGCTCGAACCTCAAGTACAGAAAATCAAGCAAATAGCGTATGACCTGGGTGGTAATTGGCTCCCCGGAAGCCCCCGCTATTGCAAGATGGAATTGGATGTCTTTGGCCAGACGCAACTTGTTTGAACCATTTTTACTAGCCGCGAGGTATTCTTCAAAGGCTGCTCTGATCCGTTCCAGTCTTTCGTCATTGAGGCGTACGATGACCTTCTGGATCAACCGCATTTCCAATACCTCTCTCAATTCGTAGACCTCGCGGATTTCCTCGACATTTATCATTTGAACATAAAAACCGCGGTTTGGCTCATGTCTCACCAATCCCAAAAACTCCAAATGTTTCAGGGCCTGGACCACAGGCGTCAGGCTCATTCCCAGCCGTTTGGCCATGCCTCTGTAGGGTATCTTGTGGCCCGGTCTGAGATCCCTCAAAAAAATCATTCGCCGGATGTCGTTGTAGGCTTCCCGGGTGAGGTCAATCTTAGGCTTTTGCTTGTTTTCTGAGGCCTGTGATGATTTTTTGTTCACCATTCTTTCCTTTTTTCTAAATGCCGGTTTTTAGGGGAAAGGTGTTATGGAAAAAAATATATAAATGCGGTTCAACAAAATTCTCAATACAGAATATAATTGAAAAATGAATACAAAATAGAATTCAGAATGTCAAGGCAAGTTTTGGGTCTTTTTGTGGGGGGCAGATATTTTATGGAACTATTTCAGAGAACCTTTGAGCGTAATGTTGAGGTTCCCCCTGATCAACTCATAGTTCTGAGAGGGCGTTTGTAACCTGGTCAAGTTGGTCAGGGGAGATATAGATATGGGGTGAAAATCGGACCCTGCCCAGGCGTTCTGCCGCCACAATGCCGTTTTTTTTGAGGTGCTCCATGATGGACCGGGATTCCACTCCCGGTTTTTCACAAACGATGATTCCGGTGGGATAGGATGGAAACTGGTCTGCAATGACCTTGAATCCAATCTTTCTTAGCCCATCCATCAGATGTCGGCTCAATTCAAAAAGTCTTTCTCGCACGAAGTTAAAGCCTAGGTTATGAAGGAATTCGAGCGCCGAAAGGAAATAGACCCAATCACCGAGACTGGGTGTAGAGTAGGTGAACCGGTCGGTATCCGGTTTCAACTCAGACTTGTATGGGAGATATTCTTCCGGGTCCACCACTGATTCAGTCCCTATGATCACCGAATCCAGATCATCGAGTCTCCGGCCCGATACAAAGAGCATTCCCAGGCCCAAAGGACCCATGAGCCATTTCCACGCGGAAAAGGCCATGTAATCTATGCCGGCCGCTTTGACATCAATGGGCCTCATCCCCACGCCCTGAGCGCCATCCAGCACAAAACGGACGGATTTCTCCCGGCACAGGGCACCTATGTCTTCAATAGGCAGGGGCATCCCGGTACACCAATGTACTGCGGAAACGGAAATGATGCGCGTCCTTGTCGTCAGGCATTCCGTCAATTTGTCCATGAAGTTGTCCGGGGCATTTCCCATTGGAACCGTAAGGAGCTTCACACCCTTACGTTTCAGGTGATACCAGGGATAGATGTTACTCGGATACTCATTCTCCAGGAGAATGATTTCATCTCCCGATGAAAGGGAAAGACCGTGAGATATAAAATTCATGCCCTCGGCTGTGTTGTGAATGAGCGCCAGTTCTTCCGGTTGACAGTTGAGGAGTTTGGCCAGAATGGATTTTATCCGTCCTCCCACCCGTGAATAGGGATCAGTCTCTGCCAGAATTCCCTTTCCGGCATAGTCCCCCATAAATCGAGAAACGGCGTCAACCATATGGACGCCTGCCGGTGTGGTCCCGCAATTATTCAACCAGATCAATTCCTTATTCACGGGAAAGGCCTTATAAACCGTACTCCAATCCATTCGTTATCCTCCAAAAAAAGGAGGGATCGTACCCTCCTTTGCTTTGATGCAACTTGTCCCGTAAAGGCAAAGCATTCTTAGTCTATATAAATGCCAAACTATATCGGGATGATGAAACGAAAGGTAGAACCTTTGCCCAAGCCTTCGCTCTCAGCCCATATTTCCCCGCCATGAAGTTCAACAAGGCTTTTGGTGAGTGACAGGCCCAAACCGGTTCCAGGATAATCACGGCTTGTTGAATTATCTATTTGCTCGAAAGGTTTGAAAATCCGTTCAAGGTATTTGGGGTCGATGCCAATCCCGGTATCTGATACGGATAGTTCGATTAACCGGGCCGGTTCATGGTGCTGAAGTTTTAAATTCAAATTTTCGGAACCTGTATATCGTTTTGCCGACACCGCAATGGTTCCCTTATCCGGTGTGAACTTCACGGCATTGGAAAGAAGGTTGTATATGATCTGTTTGAATTTGCGCTCATCTACATCAACCTCCACGGGAATAGCGTCCATATCAAGAGAAATCTGGATACCATGTTTGAGGGCCTTTTCTTTTACCATGATCAGACTATTTTCCAATAGGAGCTTTAAGTTCACTTTTTTAAGCTCCAGGTCGAGCTTGCCTGATTCCACCTTTGAAAGATCCAGGATATCATTTATTAGAGAGAGCAAATGTTTGGCACTGTGAAATACGTCGTTAAGGTATTCTTCCTGTTGCTCGTTCATCTCCCCAATGTGTTTGTCCAGGATCAATTGAGTAAAGCCAATGATATGATTCAGGGGCGTCCTTAATTCGTGGCTCATGTTGGCCAAAAAGGCGCTCTTGGCTTTGTTGGCAGTCTCCGCGGTTTCCTTGGCTTGTTTCAGTTGCCCTTCCACCTGTTTGCGTTCGGCAATCTCAATGCGCAATTCTTCGTTGGTCCGAGCTAACTCTTTGGTGCGTTCGGCAACCTTGACCTCCAATTCATCCTTTGCCTTGTGGAGGGCCTTCTCGGCTCGCTTTCTTTCGGTAAGATCCCTTGCCACACAGACAACGCCGAGTTTCGCTCCTTCTTCATTTAGCATGACAGATCCGGATAAGGAGACAGGGAAGCTTTTTCCTTTCTTCGTACTAAAGGTGGCCTCAATGTCTCCCTTGAGGTCCTTCCCGGCTACGCAATCCCTCCAAATGCCTTCAAATCTAATCTGCTCTTCCAGGGTGAAAAGCGTGGAAACAGGTTTTCCAATCAAGGCCCTTTCCGGATATCCTAGGAGTTGCTGGGCGGCTTGATTGGTCGTCACAATTTTTCCCTCCGGGGATACCAAAAAAAGGGCATCCGCCATAGTGGAAATAATACTATCGGCCGCTGTTGCCGGGGTGAGAGCAAATAGCTGATATTTCCGAATGGCATATCCCAGCAGGGAGGCCTCAATCACATAGGCTGGCCCTGTCATGTCCGGAAGTCTGATATCAAAAAGGGATAAAGCCAATTGAATGATGAGAGCTATGGCTGTGGATATCGTCACGCCAAGGAATACGAATTTGGCCCGCTGCTTCTTGATGTATTCCTTATTTTTTAGAAAGTAATGTATGGCAATGCCGATAGACAGGCACCCGAGAACCACAAACCAGGCTTCAAATAAAGAAATGAGGATGTGCTCTTTTGGAATTGTGTCGAATGTCCAACCCCAGGACTCTTTGAATGGGTCGGCTTTTATATATTTGGGCAGAAGAACCAGAAACAATATTGAAGGAAGATACAGAAAGGCGAGAAATATTTTGTTTTTGGTTAGGCTATCTTTTTCCGTAAATAGCAGAACAAAATGCAACTCCAATGGAATTGCAAAAAGCCATAGATCGATAATATCCAGCCAATAAAAGGCTTCTTCATAGGTCTCCGCCTGACGGAACCCGTATTCAACAAAGGACAGGTAGGCGGCGGAAACGCAAAGTAGGAAGAATACACGGTTGAGAGAGCGCTTAGGGTTCCGCTGCAAAACGAACACGCCGAAAAAGAAGATGATTATCGAACACAGAATGGAGATGAAAGCCAATAGGTTCATGTAATTCGCCTTCGCCCTGCAGAATTCAAAAAGTCTTTTATAACAAATAAAGCGCCAATTTCAAAACGTTGGTTTACTGCCACAGACGCTCCCATCTCATACACAACGCTCTCTTTTTTCATTGCCCTATTAGGCCTAACTCCCCCTTTCGATAGCCTTCTTGATGACACCCCACCAAACAAGGAGAATACCGATCAGAAGGGAAATCACAAAAAGCCAGACAAAGGAGTAGTAGAAATAAAACAATTTGGATTCTTTTGATTCACCCTCCGCCTTTGCTTTTCTTTTGTTTTCTATCTTTCGCAGCAGGACCTCCTGGATCAGAAAGATCAGAAAAGCCGGCGCCATGGTTAAGTAGGGTTTCACGGGCGCCTCGAAGAAATTGAACTCATTGATTATTTCAGAGACAAAGAACCCGAACAACAACCATATGACAGCTCTGGCGATGAGGGGCCCCATTTCCTATTTGTTCTCCTCGGGAGGGCAAATAATTTTAGGGAAGGCCTTTTGAATAGTCCGCACTAGGCATGAAGGCACGGATCTTTGCGGGTTCTGCAAGAAATGGCGAAAGAAAATCTTCCAATTCATCCCTTTCCCGGTTTTCTTCCCAGGTCCTCCAATCCTCTACGCTTGTCCAGGCTGACAAGACCAAGACTTCTTGGCTATCATCGTGATTCACGATTGTTTCTCCGCCTATGTACCCCTTTTGTCTCATGGCCATTATTCTGAGTTCATCGATGGCTTCCAGGTTTTCAATGGTTGGGGCTTCTTTGAATTTTCTTTCAATCATGATCTTGACACTCATTTGCACCTCCTTTATTTCCTGATTGCACGAAAATCCCTTATTTCTTTACGAGCATAAGCGGCCGCGAGGGAAGGGCTGAGACGATAGAGCCACCAAAAAAGCTTCACGTAAAAAGGAAAGGTGATGAATTGCTTGTTTTTAGCAACACCGTTCAGGATAGAGCGGGCTGCCTTTTGCGTATCCCATATGGCCTTTTTCGGTATCTTGGCGAGAAGATCTTCCCGGTCAGCCTTCACAAGAGGGGCTTCAAACATACCTGTCCTGACGAATCCCGGGCAGACAACGCTAACTTTGACGCCTAAACCGGCTCCTTCCGCCCTGAGGGAGGTCGAGAGCCCTACGACACCGTGTTTTGTAGTGGCATAGGGGACGATACCCGAAGTGATTATGATACCCGCTAGGGAGGCCGTATTGACGATATGACCGAAACCTTGCATGACCATCAAGGAATAGGCGGGGATAGTTCCGTTTAAGACGCCTACAAGATTGACCTCAATATGATGATACCAATCTTCGGGCTTTAAATCTCGCGCTTCGCCAATGATCACCACGCCGGCATTATTGAACATATAATCGAGCCTTCCGTGTTCAGAAGCCGTCCCACTGATAAGTTCTTTTACGTCATTCGCCCGGGTCACATCCAGTTGAAACCCGCGGACTCTACCACCTCCTGCAGAAATTGCAGACGCAGCTTCCTCAATACCTTCGCTGTTGATATCCGCTGCAATGACGACAGCACCCCTTCGGCCCAATTCTTCACAAAGCGCGCGGCCCATTCCGGACGCGCCACCCGTAACGATGGCGACCTTATCTTTAAACTGATCCACGTTTCACCTCTCAAATACGTAGCAGGTAAGACATCTTAGACAGGATAAACAGGATTAACTTGATTCATACCTAAAAGTGTCTTGTTGATCCCGTTATCCCGTCAAAAATTTTGCCCTCTTTCATTTCACGCTTCGACTCATGCATGAATTCGTTTGCGTGAGCCGGCTTGATAAACTGATTCTAAATGCTCCGGCATCATATCACGCCTAAACACATCATCTTCTGTCTCACGTCTTCGAATGACCTCAGCCCGATCCCCGGTTACCAATATGGTGGCGGGCCGGGGAATCGCATTGAAGTTACTCATAGAGACTTCCTGATAGGCGCCGGTATCCATGAGTGCAAGGATGTCTCCAACTTTAACTTCCGGAATCGGCACCAAGGGCATCAGACGGTCCCCGTAACAACTGCGACCGATAATGTCCGCCTTGTCAATCATCTCCGCATCCATCTTGTTTGCGAATACATAGTCGTGCAGGTGGTGTTCATAACGTCCGCCCGTAAACCAGAATTCTGTCGTATCCACGATAACAATTTTCCATCGTATGGGGGCATTTGTCTGTTTTATATTTGTAACGGTGGCTAAATGGATGCCCGTGTTTCCATGGAGGCTCCTGCCCGGTTCGAGTTGAAGCATCAAACCGTGGGTGCTTATGCCGTTTTTCGGCAGTTCTTGTCGCAGTGTGCGGGTACATGCCAGGGCATAATGCTCGATAGAGGGCGCGGGTTTTTGATTCGGTCTTGTGATCAATGTATCGATCAGTTTGGAGAGGGCCTTATACCGTATGTCGGTGCTCAGCGCATTGAGTCCCTTTGACACGGCATACAGGGCGCCCAATTGAATTGGGGCCGTATAGTCCGTGACAGCATTGAAGGGATCCCTCGGAATGGCAAAGCCGCCCCCAATATCTATCTCCTTGGGTTTGAAGCCACCCAAAGCCCGGCAGACCCTACCAAGCTCTTGGGAAAAAGCCTTCATCTGCTCCACCCAATAGCGCGTCGATCGATCATGCCTGCCGTGGTGTTGATGAAAGCCTACCAGCTCAACGTTTTTCATTTTTAGTAGCCGCGGCCCAATCGCCATGATCTGCTCAAAAGTAAGGCCGCCCTTATAGGCCATGGCGGCGATATCAGTGGGCACGAGGCCTTCGGCCACAAAGTCGCTGCTATCAATAAAACCGGAGATCGCCGGCTTGAGTCTCAGCCGTACCATGGCCGTTTGATTCAACTCTTTAGAGGCCGTTTCAATGACATCCGCCTCTTCAAGACTGTCAATGGTAATTCGAGTCCCCTCCCGAATGCTCCTGTAAATATGGTTTTTCGATTTGGGCACACCATTCACAGAGATGAACCGGGGATCAAAGCCGGCGTTTAATGCGACGCTCAATTCGCCCGGAGAATAGATGTCGCAACCGCATCCTTCATCAGCGAGAATGCGTTGAACTGCGGAAATCCAGTTGGCTTTGGCGGCAGGCAGAACCTTCACAGGCCCATCCGGCCATCCCCTTTGGAAGGCCTTCTGAAAGCGACGCACGTTACGACGGATTTGATCCTCTGATAGGACAAACAGCGGGGAACCGAATTCTCTGATCAACCCAACTGCATCGCACGCTTCCATGAATAGATGACCGTTGCGTTTGGACAGGCAATCGTCAATGTGAGTCAATGTTCCGCCTCCTTTCAGAAGTTATTAGTAATTATTTGAACCCAAACGACTAGCAGATGGAGTAGAAAAGTTTTGCCCGTGTTTTGTACAATTGATTTCTCTCACACCCGCTCCCCTTCGATTCCTATCAGGGTCGCTAGAGACCGCAAAGGACACAGAGAAAAAATGAATTAGAAGCAAAATCAAGTTGCTAATACGTTTGGGAAAGATCCATTACGAAAACAAGAAAGACAATTTCTTGTTTTCACAATGATCTCCCCCGAACTTAATCCTGTTTTACAGGATTGAGGCCGCTATCGCGGGCATCTTAAGCAACTATTGTGTATCTTATATCTTTGGGACTCAGAGAGCTCCGTGAGAGGCGCTTTAAAAGCAAAAACCCCACCTCTCTATCAGAGAAATGGGGTTCAGTCGTCCAGTACCAAAGCGGTACATACCACCCTCGCTTATAGGTTCTAAGGATAATTAAATAGTATTAGATGAATGGCATATAACAAATAGTATTAGATGAATGGCATATAACAAAAAATCTCTTAACTTGTCAAACGTATTCTAATTTTGATAAAGATTTGATAAATATTCATAGCGTTCCACTATGAATCAAAGGGACTTCGGCTCCAAGAACAATGGTCAGGGCAAGGCGAGAGGTCAAAGATGCAAACGATTTATGTTTAAAAAAGCAGGCAAAGAGATGAACAATGAACAATCGAGGACCCTCTCTGAAGGTTCCATTAAAAAAGAGCTTTTTGGAGGTTTGCCAAGCGGAGAAGAGGCGCATATCTATACACTCGTTAATAGCCATGGCCTAGAGATGCGTGTATTGGATTATGGAGGCATCGTCGTCTCTCTTCATGTACCGGACAGAACGGGTCACGCGGATGATGTTGTTCTTGGATTCGATGAACTTGAAGACTATCTCAATCGCTCGCCCTATTTTGGATGTATCGTAGGCCGGTATGCCAATCGCATAGCCAAAGGTTCATTCACTTTAGATCAGGTTGAGTATAGGTTGGCAAAGAACGAAGGGGAAAACCACCTTCATGGAGGCGATAGTGGATTCAACAAGGCACTGTGGGAAGCTCGACCCTTGCCGGACGATCCTGAAAGGCCGGGCATTGAACTGACTTATGTCAGCGAAGACGGTGAGGAAGGTTATCCTGGTGATTTGTCAATAAAGGTGGTCTATACTTTATCAAACAAAAACGAGTTAAAGATCGAATACCACGCGACAACCTCAAAATCCACGATCGTAAATCTTACCCAGCACAATTACTACAACCTCAAGGGTGCGGGTAACGGTACTGTCCTGGACCATGAAGTAACGATCAAGGCGGGGAGGTTTACGCCCATCGATAAGTTCTCGATCCCAACAGGAGATTTAAAGGCCGTGGCGGAAACCCCCTTCGATTTCACAAAATTCAACGCGATCGGTAGCAGAATTGACGATGATCATGTCCAACTCAAGTACGGCAATGGATACGATCATAACTGGGTACTTGAAAAAAAGCCGGATGAATTGACCTTAGCGGCGGAGGTTTATGAGCCTATTTCAGGCAGGTTCATGGAAGTCTTTACAACAGAACCCGGCCTTCAGTTCTATACGGGAAATTTCTTGAACGACATCATCGGCAAAGCAGGCAAGCGTTATGGACAACGGCATGGCCTATGCCTTGAAGCGCAGCATTTCCCCGATTCTCCCAATAAATCTCAATTCCCATCAACCGTCCTCAGACCCCGGGAAGCGTATCATCAGAAAACAATTTACAGATTCGGTGTGAAGTAATTTTTCGATTCTTTAAAAAAATAAAGGATTGGATCTTGCAGATCTCTAAGGCAAGTTTTGAGTTACCCCAACACGTTTATTTATTTGGGCAATCTTCAACATACTTGATTTCCATTTTAGAAACAGTATTTGTAAATATATCAAGGCCTTGTTAAAGAAAAGATAGGTTAAGTATGGATCGCTTTTCGTGAGCCAAAAAGCCGATAACATAAATTGAGAAACAGGAAATCTTTGGATTTTTGATGGTTTTTATTGAATTGGCACCAAAATAAAGACTGCCACCGGCAAAAAAAATACCAAGAATGTTTGCGTCCAGATCGATGCTTACATATCATGATTACCAGTTGTATTCATGATATTCCTTTGACGAAGGTATTATGCAAGAAGGGTGAAGCGGGAGACCTCGCCAATCCTGTAAACCATAATGAGATCTGAAATAGAAAATAAGAAATTGCCTTTGCACAAGCGAATCGTTTTTTGGCTTGTGCTGCCTGTGGTTATCGTTGGGATCGCCATCTCTGGTGTTATGATAGGCACCCTGTCTCCGCCGATTGAATCCTTTTTGATCGAGCAATTTGAAGCAAACCTTCGCTTGGCTTCTAAGTTGGGTGTGGGGGTTTGCGATACCCGTTTCAACCAACTGCTCGATATGCAGCTCCAAGATAATCTGGAGATGAACGAAGCCATGAAAAAACAAGCGCTGGAAGAGATAGAATCCATTGGTGGACAAGTGCCCAATGTTCACATTCTGGTTTTAGAGGACAAGCAATCCATAAAGACGATTTCGAACGATTTTCCACAAGCTACTTGGAAATTACCTGCTTTCTCAAATACAGAAGACGCGATCATGGATTTCAGGCTGGGGGAGGAAAGGATAAAAGCCCATGTTCGTTATTTCACTTCTTGGAATTGGCATATTATCAGTTTTGTAAATGAAAAAGATTACCTTGCCCCCATATCGACAGCGCATCAAATTATCTATTTGAGTACCATGGGTGTGCTTGTCGCCGTTTTTGTGACCCTTCTTTTTATGTTACACCATTCGGTCACAAAACCGCTCGACCGGCTCATTGTCGCAACCAAAGACGTATCCAGAGGAAAATTACAGCCGGTCGATCCGATCCGGGATAATGAAATCGGACAACTGATGGCTTTCTTCAATAGCATGGTGGAGAGCCTAAAAACTAAAACGGAGGAAGTCAGTAACCTCATCGATCAACTGAAGGAATCGGAACAGCGCTATAGAAGCCTTTATCAAAATGCCCAGGTCGGGTTGGGCCGAACTAGAATAAGTGATGGTAAGGTTTTAGAATGCAACAAAAAAATGGCCCAGATTTTTGGCTATGACAGCACAGAGAAATTTGCCGAAGAATACGTTTTCTCCGAGCGCTATGTGGACAAGGCGGTACGGAAAAAAATGCTTGTTGAAATTGAAAAGAGCGGTGTCATCCATAATATAGAGGCTCAGTTTTACAAAAAAGATGGAAGAACAATCTGGGTACGGTTCGATACTCGTATTTTCCCGGAACGGGGATATATGGAAGATGTTATTATGGACCTTGCGGAACAAAAGAAAGCGGAAGAAGAACGCAAAAAGCTTCAAATACAGCTGCAACAGGCCCAAAAGATGGAATCTATCGGCACATTAGCCGGTGGCATTGCCCATGATTTCAACAATATCCTCACTCCGATCATAGTGCATTCAGAGATGGCCATGATGGAACTGCCTCTTGATAATCCCATCCAGTTTAATTTGAAGCAGATTTATAAGGCGGGTGAACGCGCGCGAGACATGGTCAAGCAGATTCTTGCCTTTGGTCGTCAGAAGGAACCTGAAAAACTGGCCATAAAGATGGGGTTTGTTATCAAAGAAGCTGTCAAACTGCTTAGATCCTCTATACCCTCTACTATTGATATTAGTCATAATATCGAAACAGAGGAAGATACCATCTTTGCTGATCCGACCCAGATCCATCAGGTTGTATTGAATCTTTGTACCAATGCGTCTCATACCATGCGTGAAAAAGGAGGGATGCTTAAGATTGAACTTGACGAACTAGATCTTGATTCCGATGCCGTCAGTCAATTCACGGGCTTGAATCCCGGATCTTACGTAGGAATGACAGTAAGTGATACTGGGGAAGGGATTGATCCTGAAGTTTTGGATCGTATCTTTGAACCCTACTTCACTACAAAGGGACCCGGAGAGGGGACAGGCATGGGATTGGCTGCTGCTCATGGCATTGTCAGAAACCACGGAGGTGATATCATTTGTAAAAGTGAGGTGGGAAAAGGTACCACCTTTCGCCTATTGTTTCCAAAATATGAGGGGGAAGTTGCAGAAGATTCAGAGGGAATAGTGAGGCTTCATCGAGGCACAGAGCGAATCCTTTTTGTGGACGATGAAAAAGCTGCTGTTAACGCCATTAAACCGATGCTGGAAAACTTTGGCTATCATGTGACGGGCCGCACGAGCAGTATTGAGGCCCTGGAAGCCTTTCGCAATAAACCGGGTGCCTTTGATCTCGTCATAACCGATCAGACCATGCCTAATATGACAGGGAAGGATCTGGCCGTGGAATTGATGTCCATCAGTCCTGATACCCCTATCATTTTATGTACCGGTTTCAGTGACCAGATTGATGAAAGAAGTGCAAAAGAGATGGGTATCAGTGCGTTTATCATGAAACCGATCGTCATGCGGCAGATAGCCCAGACAATTCGGGAAGTTTTGGATGAAATACAATGACCCTTTGGATTAACGATATGTAACGTGTCGATGCCATAAAGGGCAATTCCATGAATTTTTCATGTTGCGTTTGTCAGTCCAAACCAGATCTTTTGCCTACAAATAATAGACTTGGATAAGTAGTTTTTTATTCAATCCAAAAACTTTTCAAATCAATTCCTAATGAGCTTTTGATAACTGTCAGTTCAAGACTCGAATACTCCACTTTTTTCATTTTATCCTTTCCAGCGTGAATGCGGTCAAGATTCCCATCAAACGTCCAACATTCGGAAGCGGTCAAGCCCAAGACAACCTCCAACCGCCAGGATTTCAATTGATTTAAGCCTTTTTTTAGAAAGTGTGGGATGAAGCTTTTGAAACAGGTTTTTGGGGGCCGTTCTGTCGAATGTCCGTCTAATAGTTTAAAAGCGAAGGAGGTTTTGAAATGAAAAAAATTGCTATGATCATATTATCGGCTGTGTTTTTGGGAGGACTTTTTGCTGACACGGCCATGGCGCGTAGGGTCGGCAACCGGCAGGTTAGACAGCAAGGGAGAATCATTCAAGGCGTGAACAGCGGGGAACTGACTGCCGGGGAAGCAATCCGCCTTGAGAATCAGCAACTACGAATCCGGCGGAGTAAACGGAATGCCTTGAGTGATGGTGAACTCACCGTCAAGGAAAAGGTCAAATTAGAGGCGCAGCAGGATCGGGCAAGCCATCGCATTTATAAATTAAAGCACAACGATACAACCCAGTAGACTTCCTCCAAGGGGCCAAATCTTTGTCTTTGACAATAGATTTCTTGAGTATTGCATTGTCAATAGGAAGGATTTGGCCACTTCTTTTTTTCGACTACAGAATCAGGTCTGAACGCGGTCCTTCTCAAAAAGTTTAAAGCAGGGAGTTGACAGAAGTTCTCTTTTCAAATATATTTATACATACGTTCAAGAATGTATAAATTTGAAAATCTTATTTTTGCTAAGGAGAGATAAGAGGAAAACGTAATGAATAATATGCGTCATCGCGTTGTAGGCTATGATTTGGCCCGGTCGCTGGCTATTTTCGGTATGGTGATCGTTAATTTCACCCTTGTCATCAAGGCTCCGGAGGGAGGAGCGGATTGGATTGACCTATTGACGGGGATTATCAGCGGCCGGGCCGCTGTGACATTCGTTGTGCTGGCTGGGATCGGCATGGCCTTGATGGCAAGATCCGCCAAAACGTCAGGCCAAATGAATAGAATTAAAACCGTTCGGAATCTCATTCTGAAGCGGGCCCTGTTCCTATTTTTCATTGGGTTGGCCTATTGGCCTATCTGGCCTGCTGATATCCTCCATTTCTACGGTGTGTATATGGCCATCGGTGCCTTTTTGCTGTTTGGCCCACCGCCCAGACTTTGGCACTCGGCGGTAGCCTCTGCCACCATCTTTGTCGTAATGATCATGCTGTTTGATTACGAAATTGGTTGGAATTTTGAGACGTTGTCTTATAAAGGATTCTGGACACCTACCGGATTTGTCCGCAACCTCTTCTATAATGGATTCCATCCTGTATTCCCTTGGCTATCATTCCTGCTGCTCGGCATTTGGTTGGGACAACAGGACCTGTTGGATCCAGAGAGGAGAAGAAGGATCATGTTGGCGGGTTTAGTAGTAGCCCTTATCGCGGAGTGCATCTCCTTGATCATGGTAGAGACGCTTCAGCAAATGAGCCTGGATATTTCAAGCGAGGACATTTACGCCCTGTTAGGTAGGGAACCCATGCCGCCCATGCCGCTATTCATGCTTCAGGCAGGAGGCACGGCTGTTTTTGTTGTAGGGTTGTGCGTGGGCTTAGGGGAGAGGTTCACAAAGGCTGATTGGTTAAAGCCTCTGATATCAACCGGTCAACTATCTTTCACAGTTTACGTGGCCCATGTCATTTTGGGTATGGGTTCGCTTGAAATATTCGGGTGGCTTGAAAACCCGCCCCCATTCGTAAGATCTATCGCCCCATTTGCGTTTTTCTTTTTTGCAGTTCTGTTCAGTCATATGTGGCGAAAGAAATTCTCCCGCGGGCCATTGGAATGGGTGATGCGCAAGATGACCGGATAGATTGATTTGATATAAAAAATCTCTATTGTCCAAAGACGGTTTCACCGCAAAGTCGCCGTTCGACAAGCTCACGGCCCTGAGCAAGGTCGAAGGGCAAAGAACGCAAAGAAAGACATTTATCAGAATTCCTGAGAGGGGAATTCTGATAAAGGTATTTGCTTTTGTCCGAAGGGCCTGATTCATATTATTTTCCCGCCTCTCAGGGGAAAATAGTATAAATAAATCTCAGCGATCTCGGCGTCTCAAGAGAGCGAAGCGAACGGGCGGTAAATATTCTTTTCTACAGAGCACATTAGAGAGTGAATAAATGTCTATTTCGGACACTAATGATAAAGAATAGAGGATTAAGGAAATGCCTCGAAGGACAAAGGAAGAAGCGGAAAAGACCCGTCAAAATATCCTCGATGCAGCCCTGGAGGTGTTTACTCACAAGGGGTTTGTGAGGACGACACTAAACGACATTGCGGAGAGGGCAGGGGTGACAAGAGGAGCTGTTTATTGGCATTTCAGGGACAAGGTTGAGCTCTTCATCGCACTCGCTGACGACATAGAGAGTTCGGCGGGCATGAAGCTTGATGAGGTCGTGGACATACCCGCAGAAAGCCTGGAGGACATAAAAGGAGTGATGCTGGCCTACCTCACCGTCTTTGAAAAAGACAAACGCTACAGGGCCCTCTATGAATTGGTAAACTATAAGACGGAGTGGACCGAAGAACTTCAACCGGTGCTGACAAAGAACCGCCAGGAATTGCGGATGATTATCACTTCGTTGGAGCGTGACTTTAGGAGGCTAAAGAGCTTTGGTAAGGTTAGAAAGGATCTCAGTCCCCATCGTGCGTCGCTGTCTATCTGCGCCTTTGTAGGGGGGCTGGTCGAAATCTGGCTCTTTGACAGAAAGGCCTTTTCAATGAAAAAAGAAGCTTCAGCTCTAATCGATGATTTTCTCAGGAGCATGGCCCCAAATTCCTGATGCCTTCTCGTTGGCGTGTTCATTTCATTATAGGAAATCGCTGTTATGCGGGAATAAGAAATAGAGGCTTTACCTCAAACGAATCATCGCTACGGTTGGTTTCTTTTTTTCAAGCCCTATCTATAGGCACCGGTGTCGGTTCCCATAGATGGAAGAGTTCAATAGAACTGGTCATTTCAAGGGAAAGTGATTATCCTGCCAGGGGTTTTGTGGCGTGAACCTTCCCATCTACGGGAACGGCAAAGTTGGGTGGAATTTTTTTTGAGATAGGGTTTGAAAAAATGAAACCGACCTTCGCCATAGCGCAGGATAATAATCTTAAAGCTACTCATACTTTTTCAGTCTCGCAGGTGTAGTTCCCAGATCTCTGCGATCAGATCATGACCGAAACTGGTATGCGGTTCTTCTTCAATGATTTTAAAACCTGCTTTTGAGTATAAGTGCCGCGCTTCCAACAAGATGCTTTGCGTCCACAATTTGATTTTTTGATATTTATTGCGTTTCGCAAAATTGATGCACTCATCGATGAGCCGCTTCCCGATGCCTTTGCCTCTGGCTTTTGGATCGACAAAGAGGAGGCGAAGCTGGGCTAGTTGATCCCGTGCATCCACGATCATCACCGATCCGACCTGCTCTCCATCCTGTTCAGCTATCCAGATGCGTTCTCGTTTTGGATTATGATCCTTGATAAAACAGGCCAGGATTTCAGCGACGAGGGCCTCAAAAGTCTCATCGAAAGCATATTCTTCGGCATAGACCGCGCCATGGCGATGGGTTATCCATCCGATGTCGCCAGGCCTGTGGGAGCGGAGAAGATAGGGTTCGTTGGATTGCAGTTTGGCCCCAAGAATGGTCTCAATCGTTTGCATGGCTTTTAGGAGCCTGCGTCGATTTTCGTCGGATAAGCCCTGCAGCAATCCTTCAATTTCCAATTTTGACCGGTTGTTGAGTACTGAATAGGATTTCTTCCCTTTAAAGGTGAGTTTCAGTAGTCGCTGGCGGCTGTCGAATTTTGATCGGGCCTTCTTGATAAGGCCGTCCTTTTCGAACGTCCTTAGAATACGGCTTAGATAGCCAGCGTCGATGCCGAGTTTGTTAATGAGTTTACTTGCTGTGGATTCTTCATGCTGGGCCAGTTCAAAAATGATCCGAGCCTGGGTGAGTGGAAATTTGGTTTTCAATAATCCTTGATCGAGGAGGCCGATTCGTTTGGTGTAGAAGCGGTTGAACCTTCTCATTTCATCAACGCCTTCATGAAGCCGATTTTCTGTCATCGCCGCCCCCTTAAACACCAGGTTTGCGTTCACGGATAAGATACCTTATTATTTGACTATGTCAAGTAAATAGTTGACGAAGTCAAATACGATGAATTCTACATCTCAGATGGGGGATTTCGATATCAATATTGATTAGGCAGGTTAATAGGGTTTCGTCGATGCGGATCGGTATTTAGAAGAGGCAAATCGATAGGTCGGCCCTCATTCTCTCATTCTCCGAGGCGAAGTTCATCCAGTATCCGCTGAAGTTCTTCCACCATGTAAAGAGGAAGAGACAGGAGCGTGTATGCCACCGGTTGACTGCCGTCTTGGGTTCGGGCGGCATGCCTTACATTTTGAATGTCAGGGGGATTCAGATCAAAGCGGACGGCACGGTTTGCATGCTTGTTCAATACAAATTGCTGCAAAGATTTAAGCGTGCCGCTTTTCCCGGACTTGACTTCAATGGGAACGATCTGGCTGCCATTAGCAATAACATAGTCTACTTCGGCATTAGCCGACTTGGATTCTCTCAGCCAATAGGTTAGTTTCGGAGATTCAAAAGGACCCAAAAGATGCTGGCCGATAAATTGTTCAGCAAGCCTGCCTTCATTAACTATGGATTGGTCATCAAAGGATTGGAGGGTGATCCAGTCCAGACCGCAAAGATAGGTGGCCATGCCCACATCCATAAAAAGCATTTTATATGTATTTTCTTTGACCTCGGCGAATAGAGGTATTCCCGAGCAATGACTGTGAAATACCTGATGACAGACCCGGGCGTTTGTCAAAAGGTCGATAACAGCCTTAACGTTCCTGGATTTGTCTTCTCGTGATACATTGCTGTATTTTACTTTTTGGCCGAGAATTCTCGGGATCTGCCGGAAAACCTTTTGCATCAAAGCCAAATCTTTTTGTTTGGCGTATTTGGAAAAATCATCCTGGTAGGTTTCGGCAATGGAGCGATGGACTGCGGTAACTTCCACCAGAGATCCTTCCTCCGTGTAGGTATGGACGGCTTCCGGCATTCCGCCCACGAAAAAAAATTCCCTCTGATGTCTGATTAACTTACGATGAGCCGCTTCGGGTATGCCTTGCGCAAGTTGAAATTCGGACAGATATTTACTCAATTCCGGTTCAACAGCAGCTAAAAACTCCTTAAAGGTCATCGGCCCTAAATGATAGTATTCGATTCGGCCTACAGGCATCGAGAAATGATGATCCGCTAATGTAAATTCGAGAAGCGAGCCCGCTGAAATTACAGGAACCTCGGGCTTTTCTTCGTAAAAATACCGAAGCGCTTGCAACGCATGTGGAGTCGCCTGGATCTCATCCAAAAACAGGATTGAGCCGGGCGTTTGCACCTTTTTTCCGGTTACAGCCTCGAGTTCTCTGATAATCCTCTCAATATCAAGGGTTTTAAAAATATCATCCAGGTAAAGATGCCGTTCGAGATTGACTTCATTCAATATCAGATTGTTCGTCTCTGAAAAACAGCGTACCAGGGTGGATTTTCCAACCTGGCGAGCCCCTCGAAGTACCAGCGGTTTCCTGCGTTTTTTCGCATACCATTTATGTAAATGTTTTTCGGCAATTCTTTTAAGCATGGCTAAAACATACCTTTATTTTGGCCACTAAATTAGCAAAAAGAAGGTTTGTTTGTCAAATTCCAAATTACAAGGCGCATTCAACGCAACTTTGTTTTCCCTTCATATATGGATTCTTGGGGTAACCCGGCGTCCAGGTGCCGCGGTTGTTATAGTAGAGGGGTTTGCGATGATGATAGCGCTTTTTGTAGGCCAAATAGCGCTTATGCCAATATCGATACCGTTTATTGGACATGTGAAAGGGTTGATGGGGCATCTCGATCAGGAAGCGTTCAACTTTCCAGACGTTTCGCTGGGAAAGCCTCCAGTTGTAGTTATCGAGTTCTTCTAGATTGCAGGTACCGAAACCGACGATACGCCCCGACAAGTCGATAAAGGGATCGGCGTAGCTGTCCACAAGTTCCCGCAACGTCGCGAAAACCGGTTTTCTACCGTGTAAGCCCGGATCGCGAGAGCGTCCCACAGTGCCCCATTTTCCATTTTTTCGATAAAGAAAAACAACGTGATCAAGATCGTCCTGGGACTGGAGATCGAGGAGCAGGGCAGGGTAACCATGTTGCTCAAGAATCACGGCTGCAGACAAGGCCGCCTCAAGGCAATGGGCTGAGCGGTGCCTAACCACGCTTCTGAAGCTCCGCAACGTCTCGCCTTTTTTCTCTTGGTTGTAGGGCAGTGCATTAAGGAACTGCTGCACCTGATAGGGGGTGCGATATTGTGAGATGATTTTCCTTTCCTTTGCCGTAAATGCCTGATGTCTAGGTATCATTTCCTTAGGGGACGGACTAATAACATGAGATAAGGAGGGACGAAAGCAAAGCCGTAGGCAACCAGTAAAGACGAACCGCCGGGGTTGAATAAAAGTAGGGAAAAAGCAACCATTGCGCCCGGGAGACGAATCAAAAGCGTTTCATTCTTGATCCGTTTTCCAGCAGGATGTCGCAGGATAGAGTAAACCAATATTAGGGAGAGACACCATGCAATGCCAACTGTTACGGTTTGATCGGCAGGGACATTAACCCATCGGAGCAGTCCCCACCAGGAGCCCATTAACAGAAGGTGGGTTCCTAGGGTTGCAAGCAGCGGGAATGCCAAGATCCAACCTTTGGAACTGTTGCGCTGATTGTTTTTTTCCAATAGGAGAACGCACATGAAAGCAAAGTAGGCCCACCCGATAATTACGATGGGGGGAGCATTGAATATGCCCGGGCCAATCCATGACCAGAGACCGGCATTCCCGGCAACCGGTTCGATAAACAGGGCATCGGTCCCCACAATCGCCCCGGCAATATAGGGTACAAATCGATGTCTCGACCGTGAAAACTGAGATGCCATGTCCCACGCAGAGTGAATAATAATAGGCCATACGGCTATTACAAGCAATGGCACGTGGGCAACGAACAGGTGCCAACCGGAACTATAGGAATAGAAGCCGTATAGGAGTATAGAACTCTCTTCAGCAAACCAGCTTGCAACAGAAATGAGGGCAAGGTCGGCAATAAATTTCTTGGTATTGGGGTGCCTTAGCGTTCGGTAAACGATATACAGAGCGGCCAAAAAGAGAGCGATACCTTCCAGAATTATCATGCTTACAAACCCACGCCTGGTAGTTCAGCTACCACCCAAATGTGATAGATAATGAGCATGACGACCGTCACCCACGTGATGACGATGCAGTCCTTTGCTGAAACGCCTCTTCGAAGGGCCCGTTTATAGATGATAAATAATGGGAGAGGGGCTCCTATCATGATGAAGATACGCCAGGGAACGAATGCAAGCACATAACCCATGGCAAGAACTGCCATTGAAGAGAGAATGAGACCATCCAAAATGAGAACCGCCGTTCTTTCCCCATGAACAACAGCGTATGTTCGAACCCCTGCGAGGGCATCGCCTCTTTTATCTCGCAAGTCGTAGATCAATTCATAACCCAGCTCAAACAAGAAGAAAAAGGTGGCGGCAAAGACCACGGTCGCCCATGTGATATCTGGAGGCAAAGCCTGGAACCCCTTTTCATAGCCCAAGGAGGCAAGAGGATACCCGAAAACCGTGAGCAAGAATCCAAATGCTGAAGCGTTGTTCTTCCAAAAATAGGTCTTTTTCAAGCGACGCTTTCCAGGGAGTATCGGCCAATTATAACAGGCACCCAGCATGTGGAAGGCCATCCTCAGACCCGTGATGGCCGGGCAAAGAAGGTGTACGACAACAAAAGAAACAACCAGAATCCCTAAACCTATTCCAATAATTGGTGCACGGCTTCGAACAATTAGGTCGGTCCCGACAATGGCGTTAGCCCTGTCTTCATCAAGATCTACGGTCACATTGAACAGGTTAACAAGATACCAGTCCAGAGCGCAAACCACAGTTAGGAACCAAGGGTAGTCGTTTGTGAACAACCATCCGAAGGTGAACGCTCCAAGGGCGGCCACCGAAGTGATATGAAGGCGACTTATGCTGAAGAATACTTGAAGAATATGCTTTTTGGTGGAAGGGACAGGATGATGCCCGAGGGCATTTCCATAAGTGGAATTCAATGAGGATCTTTTTTCATCCATAATTGAAGAAAGCCGCATAGAACCCCAAATGAGCGAAGCATGGGTCAATGGGGTACGGGGTCCAAGATGTAGGATTCAGGATTCTAGACGTGTGATACCTTTTATTAAAATCCAAAAAGAACAGGCTGCCTGCTTTCAGCATCACATGGTCACAGGCTCATAGGATTGAAGCGGCGGCCCGTCGAGCATTTTTTCATTGGCAAATACTTCCATGCGGAACCGCCCGATCCTCTCTGCTGAGGCCACATTGTGGGCAGTCTGCTCCAGGGTTGTGTCCCCAACAGAGACCACGCCATAGCCTGCGACAATACAACATCCTTTGTACCAACGGAGCATATCAAGAATGGGATTTTCCGGCGAATCAACCTTAAGACAAGATACATCCACCAGTCCGAGTCTTGGATTGAGGTAAATGGCTTCTGCATCTATGGGAAAGACAACCGGATGATCTTCAGCGGAATAGGGGATGCTTTCCTTCTCGCCGAGTAGTACATCCATGCCAAACCTCTCCGCGAGGCTGGCCATGCCTTCTGCGTTTGCCATGGGGCTTGAAGTGATCATACAGGTTGTATAGTTGGTATGACTGTATATCAGTTTGTGGAGTGAGAGATCAAGGGAGTCATCTTCACCTTTCTCCAATGAAATTCGATATAGTGGGAAATCCATGTTTTCGGGAACGGCGGACATGGGACAATAGATGATTTCCTTTGCCGTCACTTTTTGGCTCATGGAGCCTGTGCCGTAAGCGCCGATCCCGAAATTATAGTTGTAGGCCAGCCAATAGGCGAAATCGGATAGGGTAGACTTGTCGGCCACCTGTCTCTCATTCAGGTTTTCCACATCCAGTCGATGGGGGTGAAAGGGGAAGACCGATTCGTAACCTTGAGTCATGATCCTCTGTTGAATTTTCCCAATATCCAGACCCCTTCGTCTGAGACAGAGTGCCACCATGGCACTTCCTTCAAGGACGCCAAGACGATAGAGGCATTCTTCAATGGATGCCCCTCTTGAAAAGGGACCGTGGCCTCGAACAAGTGTCAAGGAGGCATCTTTGAGGTAGTTTGGGATTCTTTCTTCCATTTCGGGTGAGCCCACCGGTTGCTTGTATGTGCCCACTTTCACGCCGCCGACAATGGAGGCACCTTGGAGGTCCACCGGTTGGAAAAGGAATTCCTCTCGCCCCTTGCTGTCGGTGCCCAGATATCTGAGGAAAATCTGCCTTTCTTTGGAATCAAAGGTGATGACGGTGCAGACAATTAAATGACAGTGAAGACATGCATTTACGCCCGGAATACTCAGAATCCTTCGGTGAATATTGGATTCTGAGGAGGCCCTTGCATCCCCCCAACTCACACCGGAAAGACGCACGGGCACAATATCTCTTGGGGTCAGGGCGCCGCCTTGAGAACCGGAAGCCGTGATATAAAATATATCCGGGTTATTAGGATCGCGCATCGAGAGGTTGCCGCTGTGTGTATTGTTGCCATTGACCCGCAACACGGCATGACCAACGGTGTAGAGTTTTTTGTGTATTTGTTGAATATTTGTAGAATTTGACATGTTGTTACCTACAGGGGAGGCGTAAATCGATCCTGCAAAAGATGCAAAAGTTCAAGCTTTTTCAGGGTCTCCCCCTTGGGAACTCCTTCCTCATCCCATCCCATGGCTTCGTAATATTCCCCGTGCATCTGTTTGAAATCGTTTTTTCTACAGCGCACGGGACGGCCTTCTACGTCAATGTCCTCTTGATAAAATCGGTCAGGCAGCCAGTCGTCTTTACTGGTCATGCCCGCCAAGTGATTGAAAACTCTTTCCATGGTAAGCGTTCTCCAGGCCATCCTCTGAAGCAATCCCGCATTGAGATGAAGCCCCGTAACGGCATTGATCAAGGCAGCGAATTCATCAAGAGAGAGGGTCGTGGACGCGAAAGTGCATGATCCGATGATATCCATGACGGTATTGGCCAATGCCGCATTTTTTGCGATAACGGCTGAGCCTTCAATCCGGTTCCCGGGCCATTCGGCATATCCGGCACAATAGGCAAGGATCGCCACATAACCGTTTTGGAGGTGGCATCCTCCCCGGTTGCTCATTTCATAGGCCAGGCCTTGAAGAAAGGCTGCCCTCGGATCGTAGGCAGGTAGTTCCATTTTTTTCACACTCATGGACAATTCCTCATGACCATAGCGCTGACAGAATCGATAGGACCCTTCAGCAAGTGCCTTTCCAATGCCTTCAGATTTTCCAATGGCATGGACCAGGGGAATGAGTATCTCTTTGCGGCCGAACCGGGGTTCCCCGTGCTCTGTCACAAATTCTTCAATATCCCTGATGAATTTTTCCTCCTCCGGTGTTTTCTTCTCTTCGCTTTCTTTGATATGGGCATACAAATCAAAAAAAACAGCGATGGCGCCTCCCAGAGACATGGTGTCCAGTCCGTACCGGTTGGCCCAGTAATTGGCCTCGGTGATCGTCACTAAATCATAAATTGACAAGTTGGCGCCCATCAGGGCCACCGTTTCAAACTCAGGGCCTTCACCCTGATCGACGATTTTATCTTCACTGTTGCGGATCCTGGTTCGTCTTGTACAGGTGATGGG
Source organism: uncultured Desulfobacteraceae bacterium (assembly GCA_964459445.1). Lineage (GTDB taxonomy): Bacteria > Desulfobacterota > DSM-4660 > Desulfatiglandales > HGW-15 > CAYWMP01. Next base: position 7,468 of record CAYWMP010000043.1, on the reverse strand, counting down.
ACAATTATAGCAGGCCCCTTTCTTTACCTCGATATAGGGTTCCCCTGGTCCGACCACTTGGGGATGATTTCTCAAGGCTTCGCCACTTATCTTTTCGATGTCCTCTAAATTGTGTTTGGTGTCTTTCATGTTGTTGTGAATGAGTTCATCGAAGGCGTCCACCATACCCAACAGACCCAAAGTTCCCATGGAGGGCATGATGCCGTAGTGTTGCTCCTTTCGGGTCATCTTACCCACATCCATCTTCATTCTGGCTTTATAACCTGCGCCATCTTCTTTGCTCGGGTGTAGGCCGTCTTCATAGTATACAGGAATGGATTTCGATGTATCGGGGCAGACCACAATGGCAAGGAGGTTTTTGGATCCAAAGACGGCACCGCCCCCGCCACGGCCCAAGGCCCTTCCCCTGTCATTCATAATCGCCGCTATTCTGGCCAGTCTTTGCCCGGCCTGGCCGATGGCCATGACCCTGGCCCCTTTCGGGGCGTCGCGCATCAATCGGTCTGTAATCTCTTCAACATTCAGGTTGCAGATCCCTTCAGCGTCCAGGAATTCAACCCCATCCGGCCCGATTTTCAGATAGAGGGGTGATTTCGAGCTGCCGGTGATGGAGAGGATGTCGTGACCGGTTTTTTTGAAGGCCACCGCCCAATGACCCCCTGAGTTGGCACTTCCAAGCCCGCCTGTAAGGGGCGATTTGAAGTTCACGTGGAGCCGACCTGATGTGGGTGCGCCGGTTCCCGTCAGAGGGGAAGTGGTGAATACAAGGGTATTGTCCTCGGATAAAGGATCAACTTCTCTAAAGGCGTTCTGATATTTGCCCGCCTTCTCAAGACCAATGAAATGTTCCATAAGGAGTGCGATTCCAAGTCCCCTGCCCCCAAAGAACAGATGAGCCAATCCGGGCTCCAGGGATTTTTCAATAGCCTGCCGCGAAGACAAATCGACTGTTAGGATGTTCCCCATGTATCCATAGGGAGGGATTTCAAAAGCGTTGTTCATAGGGTCTTACCTTATTTTAGGAAAACATATTGCGCTCTATACTTAATTGCAAGTGTCGCAATGGAGACAATCGAATTTCGAGTAAAATAAGTGTGGGGAACCTAATTTGTCCTGGCGTCCTGGAAACTCTCCTTAAGGCTATCGTACAAATTGAGAAACCGTTTGTACTGGCTTTCGTACACGGGTTGGGGCTCCCCATAGGCAATGCTCTGATCGAGGAGCACCATTTGATCTACCGCGGCTTCGACGGAAGGATAAATATCCAGGGCTTTACAGCACAGGATGGTCGATCCAAGAGAACCGGTATCGGCTATGTTGAGAGTTTTTATCGGCTTTCGGATGATCTTTCCCAGGATCTTGAGCCATATGGGGCTCTTGGAGCCTCCACCGATAGATCTAATCTCGTCGATATCAATTCCGAGCTGTTCAATGGTTTCAACATTATTGCGCAAAGCAAAGGAAACCCCCTCCATGATTGATTTAATAAAGTGGGCCTTTGCTGTGGAAAGCCCGATACCGAAAAAAACGCCTCTGGCATCCGGGTCCCAGTAAGGGGTGCGCTCTCCGTTTAGATAGGGCAGGAAAATGAGGCCTTCACTTCCGTCAGGCACATGTTCGATGATCTGATTGTAAACCATAAAGATGTCGCTCGCATGATCATCGGATCTTTGTTTCTCATCAAAGGCCTTTTTAAACCAATTCAAGGATTCCCCTGCGGTCTGGGTGATGCCAAGAATGACCCATTTGTTTCTTAGACAATAGTTCCAACAAAGGGTCTGGTTCTTGGTATCCGGAAGCGGTCGGTCCGAACAGACTGAAATCACGCCCGCTGTACCTATGATTGCGGTTACCTGACCGGGCCGGACCACACCGGCGCCCAAAGAGGATGCCGCATGATCGGCACACCCGTTAATGACGGGTGTATGCTCCGGGATTCCGGTTTCTTCGGAGGCTGGCTTTGTTATCCGGCCGATGATTTCGTCGGAAGGCAAAACGCCAGGCATGATAGATTGCGGAAATTGGAATAGATGAAACATCTCCTCTGACCATCGACATTTCTCGACATCGAAAAGAAGGGTCCCGGCCGCATCGGAATAATCCGTCATCATCTCCCCGGTAAGGCGGTACTTGATAAAGTCCTTAGCCACCAAAATATGGCTGACTTTCTTCCAAAGATCGGGCTGGTTTTCCTGAACCCACTTCATATGGAGGGCCGTATAGGTGGTTGTAGGAAAATTTTTTGTCTCTTGAAATATGAGGGCCTTGGCCGCCCTGTCTTCATTTAGCCTGGAGACGAATGCACTGGCGCGTTGATCCATCCAGGTAATGGCGGGTCTGAGCACCTCCATTCGGTCGTTTAAATAGACCTGTGTGTGCATCTGTCCACAAATTCCAATACCAAGGAGATTGCCCATCCTTTCAGGGAAACCGTCTCGAAGTCTTTGGCAGCATTTGACCAAGCCCGCCCACCAGAGTTCCGGGTCTTGCTCGGCAAACCCGTATTGGGGCGAATCAATAGGATATTCCACATACTCCGAGGAAATGATTCTACCCGAGGCTTCACGAAGCGTGGCCTTAAGCCCCGTTGTACCTAAATCAATGCCAAGTAGTGCGTCCATGTGCTTTCCTCACAATTAATTTCTAGGCATCCATCCCGCAGATAATGCAACCCGATGCATCCTATTTTTCTTCTCTGATATAAGCTTTGCAGAGGGCGGCGGGCGCTCCCACGCGTTTACTCAGGGTTTCCCACCAGGTCACGATGACGAGAACCATGATGGTCGCAATATAGGGAAGCATATTAAGATAGGCGGCGGGTATGGTTGTCCCTGAAGCCTGGAGCCGGAATTGCACCGCATTGATCCCACCGAACAAAATGGCGCCGAATACGGCCCGGACCGGATTCCACATTGCGAATATAACGAGGGCGATGACGATCCAACCTCGACCCCCCGTGATATTCTCAGCCCACCCCGGCGTATAGGCAAGGGAGAGGTGAGCGCCCCCCAGCCCGACAAACATGCCACCGACGATAGTGGCGAGATAACGCACCCTGAAAACATTGATACCCATGGCATCGGCTGTTTGGGGGTTGTCGCCGACTGCACGGAGATTCAGCCCTCCCCTTGATTTAAAGAGGTAGATCCATGCCAGGGGAACCAGGACATAAACAAAATAGGTCAAAATATCCTGATTAAAGAGGGCGCCAAGAATGGGAATCTCATGGAGAAGGGGGATGGCAACAGTTTTTAGACGCGGACCGGTCAGCCCGACAAGATAGTAACCGTTAGACTCCGGCCCCAACCTTTGGCCCAAAAAACTCGCAAGTCCGGATCCAAAAAGGGTGATGCACAGTCCGCTCACAACCTGGTTTGCCCGCATGGAGATCGATAGAAAGGCGTGAATAGCTGCCAGAACACCGCCGGTCGCCATAGCCACTGCCATAGCCAGCAGTAAACTTCCTGTGTAAAAGGCAGTGGCAAAGGCCGTCACCGCCCCCATCAACATCATACCTTCAAGCCCGAGGTTGAGAATTCCGGAACGCTCTGTATACACCTCTCCCACAGTTGCGAAGATCAGGGAGGCCCCCGCGCGCATGGTGATGGCAAGAATGGATGCGACTAACTCAATCATGTGTCTGTCTCTTCGGTCGTTTTTGGCTTGATAACTCTCAGGCGATATTCCGTAAACAAAGCACCCGCAAGCATGGGAAAGAGAATCATACCTTGAAGGACCAGTCCCATGGCAGCAGGAAGCCCCATGATCATTTGAACCTGATCCCCCCCAACCAGCAGTGCCGCAATAAGCACCGAAACAAAAAGGATAGCGATTGGATTGAGCTGTGCGAGCCAGGCTACGATAATAGCCGTGTAGCCGTAACCGATGGAGAGCCCCTGCTGGAGTCTGTGGGATATACCTGTCACCTCGCATACCCCGGCGAGGCCGCTGAAAGCCCCCGATATCAGGAGCGACAATACAATCGTTCCTCCAATGCTGATACCCAGGTATTTGGCAGCGGTTCTGTTTTTACCGATAATATTGTTTTCAAATCCCCAGCGTGTTCGGTTCAGGGCAAACCAAAGAACAACCGCCAGGATAATGGCGAAAATAAGACCCAAATGGGCCCGCCCCGCGAGCCTCATCAACCACGCCGAATCCGGAAAAGGTGCCGTGCCCGGAAAGCCGTATCCCTTGGGATCACGCCAAGGCCCATAGTACAAGTGCTCGGAGAATAGAATCGCCACATAATTCAACATAAGGGTTGTAAGGGTTTCATTGACCTTTAAATAGGCATTGAGTGCCGCGGGAATCCCTGCCCAAAGGGCACCGGCAATGGCACCAACAAGAATGGCTGTCGGAAGGACGAGCCATGGGGGCATTCCCTGGGACCAAAAAAGCGCTACCCATGCGGCTGCCACGCCTCCCATGGTGAGTTGACCCTCCGCACCGATGTTCCAGAATTCCATTCTGAAGGCAATGGCCACACCCATGCCGGTAAGCATCAAAGGGATGGCCTTGACCAGGGTTTCTGTAAAACCCGGCCATGTGCCGAAGGCTCCCTTGAACATTGCGATGTAGGTTGTCAGGGGGTTTGCGTTGAAAAGGGCGAGAAGGATGGCGGCCAGGAGGAGGGAGGTTAGGAATGAGACCGTTGGCACCAAAAAAATGGCAGATCGAGAAATGGATTTTCGTTTTTCGAAAACAAATCGCATCAGGCTAACTCGAAGTCAAGAGGATGTTCAAATCATTTCCAAAGCCCATTGGCTAATCTAAAGGTGTAGTAGTGCTTTGCTCTTTCATTTCGTAATTGTTTGTCTCACACTCGCTCTCCTTCGATCGTTCTCAGGATCGCTAGAGCCCGCAAAGATCGCAGAGAAAAATAAAATCAGGGATAATAGAGAGTTGCTCATACTTATGGGAGAGGTCATCATGAAAACAAGAAATATGTTTTGTTTTCATAATGAACTCCCCAGAACTCAATCCTGATTTGCAGGATTGAGGCCCGCTATCGCGGGCATCATAAGCAACTTATGCGTATCTATTAAATCTGCGTGTTCAGTGTTTCTCCCCTCACTTTCATCAACGTCTGTCTCTGTGACTCAGAGAGCTCTGTGAGAAATTAAAGACTGGAGTATTGGAGAATAGGGGTGTAGGTCACTAAAAAAGAATATAGGATCTTATCCATTACTCCAACCCTCCATTACTCCGATTTACGCTCTTCACGATTTGCTGGTAGTCCATGCCTGCCATCATGAGGCCGAGTGTTTCAACATCTGCGCCCTCAACAGGCAAAATGCCCTTTATCTCCCCTTCAAAGAGAACGGCGATTTTGTCAGAAATGGTCAGAAGCTCCTCAAGATCTTCAGAGATCAGAAGAATGGCATAACCTCGTTCCCGCTGTTCCAGGATCATTTTTCGGACCGATTCCGTGGCTCCCACATCAAGGCCTCGAGAGGGATAGGCAGCGACTAAAAGACCTTTGCAGGCATCGATTTCCCGGGCAAGGATGGTCTTTTGGATATTGCCTCCGGACAGGAATTTCACTTCCGTCTGAGGTCCAGGTGTGGCAATACGGAAGAGATCTATAAGTTTTTTTGCAAAATCAAGGATGCGTTTCGGACGGAGCATCCCTTTTACTGATACCGGAGGTTTCCTGTAGGCCTTCATGGCCAGATTGTTTGCCACACTCATCGAGCCTACAACGCCCATAGCAATACGGTCGGCCGGAATATGGCTGACGCCTGAACTGATGATTTCGAATGGGGAGCAGTTGGTCTTATCCTCGCCATTGATGATGACCTGACCGTTCGTCGCCTTCCTGAGCCCCGTAATAACTTCGGCCAGTTCCCGTTGCCCGTTACCTGCAACCCCTGCAATCCCCAATATCTCAGCGCTGTGTATTTTGAAGGTTGATTTCCTGAGGGCCGGTTGTCCCTTATCGTCATCCGCAGATGCTTCACGGAGTTCCAGGACAGTATGGCCGATTTCAAAGGGTTTCTTTTCAAGGCGGAACAGGACCTCGCGGCCGACCATAAGTCTGGCAAGTTCTTGGGGATCGGTTTCCGCTGTCTTTTTGACTGACACAAGGCGGCCGCGCTGAAGTACCCGTACCCATTCTGAAAAGGTCATGACCTCTTCCATCTTGTGGGTGATAAAGATGGCTGATTTTCCTTCTTTGATCATTTGTCCTATGACCCTGTTCAGATCGTCGGATTCCTGGGGGGTGAGTACAGCAGTGGGTTCATCGAGGATGAGGATCTCGGCACCACGGTAAAGGAGTTTGAGGATTTCCACGCGTTGCTGTTCTCCTACACTGAGCTGCCAGATGTAGGCATTGGGATCCACCTGGAGATTATATCGCTCCGAGAGTTCGTTAATACCTCGGGTCACCTCGTTCATGTCGGGAATAAAACGCAACCCCTCCATGCCGAGGATGGTGTTTTCCGCCACTGTCATGGTTTCTACCAGCATGAAGTTTTGATGGACCATGCCGATGCCAAGGGCAGAGGCATGGCGGGGAGACCGGATTTCGGCCCGTTTGCCTCGCAGGTAGATTTCCCCTTCGTCCGGTCGGTACAGTCCGGCCAGGATATTCATCAATGTGCTTTTTCCGGCCCCGTTTTCACCCAGCAGGGCGAGGACTTCTCCGGGAAAGAGTTCACAGTCAACATGATCAATAGCGAGAACCCCAGGGAAGTGCTTGGTGATACCCCGCATGTCGACGATAGCGGTCTTTGTTCCGTCTCTGGATAGTGTCATTGGCTGGTATGCTTCTGTGACTCTTGCGGAGTTCACGGAGGATCAGGATGATAAAATGGTTTATACAAACCGGGAGCGGTTACTAAAAACCGCTCCCGTTAAGTTCAGACGGCTTTTTACTTGGGAATGGTGCCGACCACACCCTCAACAAAAAAGCTCATGTTGAGCATGTCCGGATCGCTCATGCATTTGCCCGCTGCTACGACGGTCTTACCCTTTTGATCTTTGATCGGGCCGCAAAACACATCCCACTTTCCGGCAAGGATGTCGCCATTCCTTTTTGTAACGAGATCGCGGACATCTTTGGGAACCTTGGGGCTATAGTCAGAAAGCATGACGATGCCTTCTTTCAGACCTCCCCAGAATTGATGTTTTGACCACTTCCCGGCAAGGGCATCTTTTACTGTTTGGGTGTAATAAGCCCCCCAATTCCAAACCGGGCTTGCGAGCACGGAATCACCGACGAATCTTCGCATATCCGAATCATAGCCAATACTTAAGGCCCCCCGCTCTTGAGCCGCCTTCTGGGGTTCCGTTGTATCCTGATGCTGGGTAACTACATCCACGCCCGCATCAAGCAATGCCACGGCAGCTTCCCGTTCCTTCACGGGATCATACCAGGTGTTGGTCCAAACCACGCGCACCTCGGCCTTAGCCCAACTTCGTGCCTTTTTGCAATTTTAGGTATTAAATATAGCCAATTTTC
>CAYWMP010000042.1:0-36433 GCA_964459445.1 uncultured Desulfobacteraceae bacterium | reverse complement strand
AGGGCCAACATGGCCTGATCATAAAGCATTTTCTCAAAATGGGGGACGAGCCATTCTCTATCGGTAGAATATCGATGGAATCCGAATCCTATCTGATCATAGATGCCTCCGAAACGCATTTCCTGAAGAGTTTTCTCCACCATTTCCAGGGCATGGGATTTACCCTTTCGTTTCCAATAGCGGAGCATGAAAAGAAAATTGTGGGGCGTCGGGAACTTGGGTGAGGTGCTGAAACCACCATAGGTCGCATCATACCTCCCGGAGAATTCCTTATAGGCCTTCTCAAGAGTTGAAAGGTCGAGTTCTTCACCGGGTCGGTCGGTCTCCATGCTTTTGAGGGCCGCGATGATTTTTTCGGCGGATTCAAACACCTCGGCTCGGCGTTTTTGCCAGACACTTTGGATTCGAGGAATGAGTTCCATCATTCCCGCCTTTCCAAAACGGCCGCTTTTGGGGATGTAGGTCGCAGCAAAGAAGGGTTTTTTCTCGGGGGTCATGAATATATTCAGCGGCCAGCCACCGCCTCCCGTCAACATCTGGGAGACCGTCATATAGAGGTGATCCAGGTCAGGCCTTTCTTCACGGTCCACCTTGATTGAAACAAAAACATCGTTCATAAGCTTGGCCACTTCGACGTCTTCAAAGGATTCACGCTCCATCACATGACACCAGTGACAGGTGGAGTAGCCGATGGAAAGAAATATGGGCTTATCCTCTTTTCGGGCCTTTTCAAAAGCCTCTTCGCCCCAGGGATACCAATCAACGGGATTGTAGGCATGCTGGAGTAAATAGGGGCTCTTCTCGTGAATCAAACGATTGGGTTTTTCATCCCTGTGGGTTGGTTCGTTTGCATGTGCCATAGATATCCTCCAGGGGCCGGAAAGGCAGTGTAGTATTAAAAGGAATAGAAAAAGGATTCGAAGGATCATCACCCACCCGATCTTTCTATTGATGATTCTCATTAGAAGAAATGCCAAGCATCGAGAGTCCTTTTCACAGGCGCTAAATCCTCATTTCTCCTTGCTAGGGTCCTCTTTTTCCAATATATTCTTCGCGTCCTAAAACCGTAATCAATACAAACTCCTTCTTTTACTATAAGCAGCACATGGAAGATTTAAACCTAAAGGACATACTTTCAGACAAGGAAAGCCTTGAACGAATCCTTGAAAATTTATCCGAAGGCATTATTGCCCATGATACGGAAAGGCGCATCGTGTTCTTCAATCGAAGGGCCGAGAAAATCACGGGATACCAGCGCCGGGAAGTCCTTGGGAAAGATTGCCACGAGGTTTTCGGCCAGCCTTTCTGCGGTGGTCGTTGTTCTTTCCAGGAGTGCGCACCCGAGTTCATCGATCACCTCCTCTACCCCCTGAGTATCTTGACGAAAACAGGTGATGTCCGGCAGGTTGAAATGAGCATAACGGGTATGAACGATAAAGAGGGGCAATTTGCGGGTGTGATTGCAGCTTTTCGCGATGTGACCGATTTGATCGGTCTCAAGATCCAAACCGGTGAGATTCAGGACTTTGCCGGCATTATCGGACGCGATCCGAATATGCTCCAGGTTTACGCTCAGATCCGGGAGTTGTCCACCAACGCCTATCCCGTTCACATTAGCGGTGAAACCGGCACCGGCAAAGAACTTGTGGCTGCGGCCATACACAATACGAGCATGAGGGGCGGCGGGCCCTTTGTGCCCATCAATTGCGGGGCGCTTCCGGAGGGCATTCTTGAAAGTGAGCTCTTCGGGCACGTCAGAGGGGCCTTTACCGGTGCATTGAGGGATAAAAAAGGCCGCTTTGAACTGGCCGATGGGGGCACTTTGTTTCTTGATGAAGTGGCGGATCTCCCAAAGTTTGTCCAGGCAAAGATCTTGAGAGTTCTTCAGGAGGGTACCTTTGAGCCTGTTGGGGGTGAAAAAACCATCTCCGTGGATGTACGACTCATCAGTGCGACCAATAGAGAGCTGAAGCAAGAAGTAAAACTCGGAAATTTCCGTGAGGATCTCTTTTACCGAATCAATGTCGTCCCTATTCATCTCCCGCCCCTCAGGACCAGAAGAGTGGATATTCCGCTTCTAATGGATCATTTTCTGGATACGGCGAAAGGCGAGGGGCAACAAACGCCGGGCCTTTCCAAAGAGGCCTTGGATGTGATGTTGGACTACCCCTGGCCGGGAAATGTGCGTGAGTTGCAGAGCGCCATCCGTTTCGCGCTTGTAAAGTCCAGGGGTCGAATCATTGGGGTCAAACACCTTCCCATGGAACTGAGACAATGGCCAAAATCGAGATCCTCTTCCGGGCGCACACGCAAACTGGATCCGGAAAGCGTTAAGATTGCTCTCCAGCAAACCGGGGGGAATAAATTGCGCGCGGCCAAACTCCTGGGTGTTGGCCGCGCAACCCTCTATCGTTTCCTGGCGGATTGGAAAAATGTCTCATGAGACACTAATGTCTCAAATATCATTTTGAGACACTTTTCGGGCATTAAAAAGTTGATCCACGGGAGATTTACCCCCCGGCGGGCTCCCCCAATATGCCCGGATAAGAGGATTAAACAAGCCCACCGACTCCATAATCATCTTAATTCACACCCCTACACAACATTTCGGTTCACAAGCGGAAAAACCAGCCCGAAATCCTAGAAGCGCCTGGAATCTGTTGAGAAAACAGAAAGTTAACCACTTATAAGAAGCCTTTTGTCCCAACTGTCTCACGAGTGTCTCACCTAGGCTGGATTTTCCATGAAACCGTTTAGACGTTGTTTTATTCAACCCATTAATATTCTTGCGAATTTACCGTGATTTGGAGCCCTTTCGGCAATGGCACAGATTTTGTTATATGTAAAACGACTTTATTCAAAGGCAGGGAGATCAATGAGAGCCTGTGATGAGAGTATAAAGAACACCCTCGAGATCGCCGACACCATGCTTGAACTGGCCGACAAGGGGGATGCCCATCGAGAGGATGATGGCTGCGGTGTCCTTTACGGTATTTTGAGGGATTCGGCCTACAAGATTAAACAACTTGCTGAGAAAGAGCGCGAAGCGCACAAAAGAAAAGGTTGGTGGAAGTAATTGACCACAACGGTCCATCGTAAACTCAAATATTAAGGAGGAAATGTTATGAGTAAGTCGGAGCAAAATCTTCAGGACGCATTTGCGGGAGAATCACAGGCTAACCGAAAATACCTTGCCTTTGCAAAACAGGCGGATAAGGAAGGCTACCCTCAAGCTGCCAAACTCTTTCGGGCAGCGGCCGAGGCGGAGACAGTACACGCACACAATCATTTAAAGACGCTAGGTGGAATCAATAGCACGGCGGATAATCTAAAAGAAGCCATTGCCGGTGAAACCCATGAGTTCAAGACCATGTATCCTGAAATGATCGCGGCTGCCCAAGAAGAAAGAAACAAACCGGCGGAAAGGACTTTCAACTTTGCCAATGAGGTGGAAAAGGTCCATGCTGCCCTCTATCAGAAGACTTTAGATAATTTGGAAGGCCTGGAAGAGACAGACATTTATGTATGTTCCGTGTGCGGCCACACTGTTGAAGGTGCGCCGCCGGATAAGTGTCCTGTTTGTCAGGCTGTGGCCAAGGCGTTTTTCAAGGTGGACTAGGGATTTCCATCCAGAAAAGGTCCTATTCCGCAATCTCCGCGTCAAACAGCGCAATTCCTTGTTTTCCTTGAGCTTGCGAAAAATGCCTCGTTTATAAATTGGAAAACATTTTATTAAGTAAGAGAATAATCAGACAGTACTTAGGCAGCTAGGATGGATGAGAAGATGAAATGTCCGATGTGTGGATCTCATGATTTCTATGTCAAAGACCCGGAAGATGAATATGAAACCTACGGGTTAGACATGGTCGGGGGCAATGTCGTTTTCAATGCTGAGGTCGAAGTTTCGGATGCACCGGAACTCACAGAGGATTCGGAGACCTATTGCGATCAATGTGCATGGCATGGAAAACTGGAAGAGCTGAAAAAGTGAGATCTTTTCTTGGCCCTCCGGGGCTTGAGGCATTATGATGGGATTTATTCCTAAGCCTTGGTTGGATACTCCCATATCGGCAGGATTCCAGAATGAGTGTACAGGTAATCAATCCCCTGTAATACCAATCTCTTATAAAGGACAATAGCACATGGCAAGACCGGAAGACATGTGGCAGTGCCAAACAGTCAATTGCGGATATATCTATAACCCGGACAAGGGAGACCGAAAGGGCAAGATCCCTAAGGGCACTCTTTTCGAAGACCTGCCCGAGGATTGGAAATGCCCTATTTGCGGAGCAGGGAAAAAGATGTTCAAGCCTCTTGCGGGACCAGGATCTGCCCAGGCGGAGGGCGGTTAGAGAGGTCGCGCACGCTTGACATGGGCCATGGGCCTTGCTAGTATTAGTAATCATTCCTAATAGTTTCCAAGAGAAAAAATCCTTTGAATACAGACCGGAAATATAGAATGACCCATCAGAGACAGGTGATACTCGAAGAGGTAAAGAGTGATCATCTTCACCCCACCGCTGACGAAATCTATGACAGAGTGAGGAAGAGATTGCCTCGCATCAGTATGGGTACGGTCTATCGTAATTTAGATATCCTTTGCACCCATGGACTTATTGGGAGGCTTGATCCAGGGCATTCCCAGATGCGTTTCGATTGCAATGTCTCAGATCATTATCACGTAACCTGCATGCGTTGCGGCAAGGTCGAAGATGCCCCAATAGCGCCATCGGACAATGACTTGGAAGTCCTTGAAAATGCCTTAGGGAATTTAACCAAATATGGTATTTTCGGACACAGGCTGGACTTTGTCGGCCTCTGCGCAGACTGCAGGTTAGAAGAAGAGGACCCTTCCTGCATCAGCAAGGTGGATTAACCCAAACAGTTTAAAGGTGTGGTTAAGGTATGTAGCCGCATAAATTCGAAAGGGAACCAAAAATGACAGAACGATCAGGAATCATCACTATTCAGGGAAACCCCCTGACACTATTGGGAGAGGAGCTTAAAGTCGGGGATCAGGCCCCTGATTTTGAGGTCCTTGATAATGACCTATCACCGGTTAAGCTATCTTCCTATAAGGGCAAAGTGTGCGTGATCTCTGCGGTGCCCTCGCTTGATACGCCGGTATGCGATATGGAGACCCGAAGGTTTAATGAAGAGGCTGGAAGGCTGGGTGAAGACGTCGCCATTCTGACTATCAGCATGGACCTGCCCTTTGCCCAGAAGCGATGGTGCGGCGCCGCGGGGGTGGACAAGGTCACTACACTATCGGATCACCGCGATGCATCATTTGGGGCCGCCTACGGGCTGCTGATTAAGGAGTTACGGCTGCTGGCAAGATGTGTCTTTGTGGTGGATCGAGAGGGCATTATCCGGCATATTCAGCTCGTTAAGGAGGTAGCAGAGGAACCCGATTACGAGGCCGTGTTGGCGGCAGTGAATGAACTGCTTTAACATAAATAACACGTAACGTTTTTAAGGTAACAGCCTAAGAATTTATCGAAGGTAAATCTCATACTAGAGGAGGAACAAGTTATGCCAGAGAGATTAGAGATTTATAAATGTGAAGCATGCGGCAACATCGTTGAGGTCGTTCATGCCGGCGGCGGCGAACTCGTATGCTGTGGACAACCGATGATACTATTCAAAGAAAACACCGTAGACGCAGCCAAGGAAAAGCATGTGCCGGTCGTCGAGAAGACGGATGCCGGTATTAACGTGAAGGTCGGAAGTGTGCCCCATCCAATGGAAGAAAATCACCACATAGAATGGGTCGAACTCGTTGTGGGCGACAAGGCCTATCGGCAGTTTCTTAATCCGGGAGAGGCGCCGGAAGCCAATTTTGACGTAAAGGCCGAAAATGTTGAAGCTCGAGAATACTGCAATCTCCATGGCCTTTGGAAAGGGTAGAAATTATGTTCAGTGAAAAGATGGAAAAAGCCTTAAACGATCAACTGAATGCGGAAACCTATTCAGCATACCTTTATCTCTCCATGGAAGCCTATTTCCAATCCATTAGCTTGAAGGGCTTTGCGAATTGGATGAGGGTTCAGACGCAGGAAGAACTCTCCCACGCGGCCAAGTTTTATAATTTCATCAATGAGATGGGCGGGCGCGTGACACTACAGGCCATTGATGCTCCGCCTACGGAATGGGCTTCACCCCTGGCGGCCTTTGAGGCGACTCTGGAGCACGAGCAAAAGGTAACCGGTCTTATCAATAAACTGGTGGACTTGGCACTCGAGGAGCACGATCATGCTACGAATGCCTTTCTCCAGTGGTTTGTCACGGAGCAGGTTGAGGAAGAGGATAGTGCCAGGGAAAACATTGATAAGATAAACCTGGTAGGGGAAACGAGTCTCTTCTTCCTGGATCAAGAGCTTGGAAAACGGGTTTTCACGCCTCCTGCCGGGGGCGCCGAGTAATAGGAAGAGAAGAAAGGGGAATCATCATGGGAGATTGGAAATGTAAGGATTGCGGGTACACCCTGAAGGCAGACACGCCGCCTGAAACGTGTCCATCCTGCAAAGAAAAATGCGAATTTGTAGATGTTTCCTGCTATGTTCCGGATTGCGGACAAACAGGACAGGATCCCAGATTGGGATAAACAGAAAACCATTTGAACAAAGGGGAATTTAGGTATGTCAAAAAAGAAGTTTAAGGTCAGGGCCGAGTGTCCGGAATGCGCCTGTGGCGATGTCACCTTTCTCGGTCCGGAAAAATTGCGCGAGAAGTATATAGGAAAGGAAGAAGAGATAGAAGTTCTCTGTCCCCATTGCGGATCCAAGTATCACTCCCACGTGGATGAGGAAGAGGCGTAAGCGTATCTGAGCGCCATTATAGAAAAAGTCATTATATAAGGGAGTAAAAAATGGGAAAGGCCCTTGTGGTTTACACGACCAGGACCGGCGATACCAAAGACATCGCGGAATTGATCGCCGAGGGAATTCGATTTCAGGGCGGTGAAGCGGAGGTGGCCAATGCTTCAGGCATAAAGAAAGAGGAAGACCTCGAAGGCTATGATGCCTATGTATTCGGTTCCGCCACCTATCACGGTGAAATGATGCAGGGCATGAAGACCCTCCTCTTTTTGGCTGAAAAGCTGAACCTTGAGGGCAAAGCCGGGGGCTCCTTCGGTGCCTTTGGCTGGAGTGGTGAAGCTCCCGACCGCATCTACGATACCATGAAGAACATTTACAAGATGGACATGGCAAGTGGCCCGCTCAGGCTGAAATCCGCCTCTTTGGGCGGGGGCACGCAAATGGCCCAGGATTATGGCCGTGAATTGGGCAAAAAGATTGCCGGATAGAATTGAAAATATGAGCACTGAAAAGGAGGTTACTGATGACGACACCCCTACACTGCCCCGGAATGCAAGACCTGAAGAATTTGAAGTCCTTTGTCTGTAAATGTCCGAGTTGCGGCAAAGAAAAGGAAATCTTTTCGGACGAATTCAACAGAGAACACAGCTGTGCAGGATGTGGTGAGAAGATCGACTTCACCAAATGTAAGCTTGAGGCCGAGGCCGGAACGGTAGGCGCGAGTTAAGGATTTCGATTCACAAATATCGGTTTACACAAAAAAATGAACGTTCAACATTGAATGTTTAATGGAAAAGACGATGAAAAAGACCGGTCCAACGGGTAATAGTTATTAAAAATTTCGTGGCTATATGTTTGTTTTTCATTCGACGTTGGACGTTCGATCTGCCTTCGCAAATGCTACGGCAAGACGCGTGTTCAATGTTTGACGTTCATCTTAAAAAGCAACTTGGCGCTCATGGGGGTTCCCTTACCAGGTGAGATCAGTGAGGTCTTCTCCCCAGAGCGATTGCTTGGGGACATTGACAACATAGGGCTTCGGCGAAAGTGAAATGGCCATGAAGTATAAATACGAAATCACAACCCATCCTGCCGATGCATTCGAATCCGTCGTTTACTTCTGTAACGATCAGGGCGATTGCAATCTGCAGGGCATACCCACCGACCAATTGGAGGCTTTAGGCGAAATCCTGAACAAAAGGGGCGAGGATGGGTGGGAATTGATTCAAGTCCTGCCGGGCCGCGACGGCTTTGTAGCGTTCTGGAAAAGTGTAATTGAATTGTCGGACAATTAGGAATAGTTACTACTCTCCATAACGGAGAAATCATAACCCAAACAGGAGGGAAAAGGATGGAGAAGGAAAAAAAGAAAGTGACCGAGAAGACCCCGAAGGGCCTGAACATTAAAGACGTCACTATCTGCGATGCCACAGCCCAAATGCTCGCCAAGGCAGAGAGAGACGGTGTAGAAACCGCATTTCACCGTGCAGCCAATATGAAGGCCTGCCCGATCGGTGCGGATTCGGCATGCTGCAAGCATTGCGCCATGGGGCCATGTCGAATGAACGCCAAAGATCCCTATGGCAAGGTCGGTGTTTGCGGTGCGACCATTGACACGATCATGGCAAGGAATTTCGGACGAATGGTGGCTTGCGGAGGCGCCGCTCATACGGACCATGGTATGAGTATGTTGGATCTCTTCCGGGAGGTCGTCAACGGCAACATCAAGGACTATAGCATCAAGGATCCCATTAAGCTTGAAGAAGTGGCCAAGGAATTGGGAATCGAGGTCCAAGACCGGGAAACCAAAGATATCGCAACAGACCTCTATAATGAGCTCGAACGCACCTATACCCAGGTTGAAGGGGAAATCCCCTTTGCCAAACGGGTACCGGAAAAGACCCTGGAGACCTGGCGCAAATACGGTGTTGTTCCAAGGGGCGCCATGCGTGAGATCATGGAACTGATGCATCGCACCCACATGGGTGTGGACCAGGATTATGAAAATCTGACGCACCAGTGCAGCCGAACGGCTCTGGCCGACGGATGGGGTGGCTCCATGGTAGCCACGGAGATTTCCGACATCCTCTTCGGCACCCCCACACCGGTTCGAACCGAAGTAAATATGGGTTGCCTGAAAGAAGACCAGGTCAACATCATTATTCATGGCCATGAGCCCAACCTCTTTGAGTCGATGTTGGAATCGGTCAATGATCCGACCCTGATCCAGGCAGCAAAAGATGCTGGCGCGGCGGGTATCAATCTGGTGGGCATGTGCTGCTCAGGAGCCGAGATGATCTGCAGGCACGGTATTCCCCATGCCGGTAACTTCATGTCAACCGAATCGATCATGGTCACAGGCGCAGTTGATGCCATGGCCGTGGATGTTCAGTGCATCAAGCAGGGGCTTGCAAAGGTTGCGGATTGCTACGGGACCAAGCTTTTCACCACCAATCCGAGATGCCGCCTCGAAGGCGTGGAGCATATCGAATTTCATGAGCACACACCCAGGGAATGTACGGACGCTATCGTCGAAAATGCGATCATAAGGTATAAGAACCGGAATCTGCCCATTGAGATCCCCCAGATAAAGAACATGGGTGTCCATGGATTTTCCCACGAGTACATTAATTACATGCTCGGCGGCACTTTCAGGGCCTCCTACACCCCGCTCAACGACAATATCATCAACGGGAGAATCAGAGGTGTGGCAGGGGTTGTCGGTTGTACCAACCCAAGGGTCAAACAGGATTGGGTCCATTTGGAACTCGTTAAGGAGCTCATCAGGAATGATGTGCTTGTGGTGCAGACCGGTTGTTCACAGATAGCCATGGCCAAGGCGGGGCTCTATACACCGGAAGCGGCCCATCTTGCGGGACCGGGTTTGAGGGAAGTCTGCGAAACCGTGGGCATGCCCCCTGTCCTGGGATGCGGCTCCTGTGTAGACAACAGCCGAATCCTGATAGCATGCTCTGAGATGGTGCGGGTCGGCGGCCTGGGTGACAGCATTGCCGATCTTCCCGTGGCTGGCGCGGCCCCGGAATATATGAGCGAGAAAGCCATCTGTATCGGTCAGTATTTTGTGGCATCCGGTGTTTACACCGTATTTGGCGTCACGTTCCCAATCATCGAGGAAACAAAGTTCCATAAGCTCCTTTTCGGAGGCCTCGAAGAAATGGGATTCGGAAAATGGGGATTTACGGCTGATCCCCATGAGATGGCACAAATGATGATTGCGCACATTGATAAGAAAAGAAAGGCCCTAGGTATTGATAAGGCCAGGGAAAGGGTCTTGGTTGATATGGCTGACCGGCGAGACATCGCCGCCTAAACGACAATCCCTATCCATCCTGAGAACCTCTAAGGGAGAGGGATGGCACTTCCCTCTCCCTTTGTTTGGGCGTTACATGGGTTAAAACAGCAAGACAATTGAATTATGCGTTGCACATGCATTAAAAATTTGGCAGCATAGAACGCTGAAAGGAGAATTCTGTTATGGATAAATATGTTTGTTCGGTATGTGGTTATGTATATGATCCTGAACTGGGAGATTCCGATAGCGGTGTAGAACCCGGAACTGCCTTTGATGATGTTTCTGATGACTGGGTCTGCCCTATTTGTGGAGCCGGCAAAGATCAGTTCGAGAAGGAATAGGCACCCGAAAGAGAGGTTGTGGGAACGGCTTGCAACCTTCGAACGGGTTGTAGCAGGGATCGCCCGCGAGATCGAGAATTCGCCTATGATAATTGGCGGATTCGCCCGCCAACTGATCCAAAAGATCAGTGACCCTAAAAACCACGAGAAATTGAGTATCATTGTAATGGAGATCTCGCAGCTGAAGAGTCTTCTGCGAGAACTGGGGGATTTTTGTTTGTTTAATCATTGGGGTGAGGGGATGGGGTTGAATGAGAAGGTTGAAAGGAGCGAAACATGAAGCCATTAGAAATAGCAGATGGAATTTATGGGGTTGGCTGCATTGATTGGAACATCCGTGATTTTCACGGGTATTCAACCCATTTGGGGACGACCTACAATGCCTTTCTCATCATGGATGAGAAGATAACCTTAATTGATACTGTGAAAAAAGAGTTCGCAGACGAACTCCTTGATAACATCAGTCAGATCGTGGATCCCGGAAAAATCGACTACGTCATTAGCAACCATACGGAGATGGATCACTCCGGGGGACTGGCCAGGGTAATGCACAGAATCGGTGAAGACAAACCCCTGATCTGCTCCAAATTGGGACACAAAAACCTTTCCCGGCATTTTCCACAGGAATGGAATTATCAGCCCGTAGAGGACGGCGGACAGTTGAGTTTAGGAAAACGCACCCTCACATTTCTTGAAACCCGGATGGTGCACTGGCCGGACAGCATGTTCACCTATGCCAATGATGAGAAGATACTCTTCTCGAGCGATGGTTTCGGACAACATTATGCCGGAATCGAGCGGTTCGACGATGAAATCGGCGACGCTATCATGCCCCACGCCATGAAATACTACGCCAATATCTTGATGCTCTATGCACCCCTCATCTTAAAACTTGTGAACAAGGTCAAGGAGTCCGGGTTAGAAATCAACATGATTTGTCCCGACCATGGGATTATGTGGCGAAAGACTCCAGCCAAAATTATCAATGCCTACGCGGAGTGGAGTGAACAGAAGCCCAAGAGAAAGGCTTTGGTGGTTTACGATACCATGTGGCACAGCACCGAAATGATGGCCGAGACCATTGTGGAGTCCCTGGCCGAAGAAGGCGTGGATGCCAAGCCCTATCATCTGCGCACCTGGCACCGAAGCGACATCATGACCGAAATCCTGGATGCAGGCGCCGTCATCGTCGGGTCCTGCACTCTCAACAACGGTCTTTTCCCAACGGTCAGCGATTTCTTGACCTATATGAAAGGCCTTAAGCCCCTGGGCAAGGTCGGGGCGGCATTCGGTTCCTACGGCTGGAGCGGCGAGGCGGTCAAGCTGATTAATGAAGAACTTAAAGAAATGAAATTTAACATGGTGGACCCCGGCCTGAGAATACAGTATGTACCGGATGAAAAGGGAAGATCGGCATGCCGCGCCCTGGCAAAGAAAGTGGCAGAGGCATTGCCTGCATGACATCCCATGATGTAAATTTTTCATAAAGATGCGTCTCGGGAATTCCATAACTTATTGATATTATAGTTATATGTTGGAGTCTTATTTTTTGTAACTCACATGGCGTGATGGATTTCAGGTTTCAGTGTTCAGCGCCGCCTCATGGCGCCGAAGCGGCCAGTTTGATCAAAAAACTGACTCCGGCGCTGCGTAGTCAGATACGAGATTTCAAACATCTACGCCAACGCTCCTGACTCCTGAAACCCGACACCTGGTCTCAGGACCCATTATTCCAGTGCTCCAACATTCCAGCATTCCAAACGTGAGCGAAGCGAACTAAGTTTTCATATTATCCGCAAGTCCGGCACTTCCGCTGAAGTGCCGGACTCCTGCCAATCATCCCCTGAAGGCCCTATGGCATGGCTTTTCTGAGTAAATAACATTAGAGGTAAAGCCGTTTTTATGGAAAGAATTCCGGTTGTCTATCTCAGTGAATGCAATGAATGTGAATCCTGTCTGGAGGTCTGCCCGGAGGTCTTTAAAAGGAACCTGGAAACCGGTCAGATCGAGGTTGTGGACCTGACGGAATATCCCGAAGAGGCGATCCAAGAAGCCATCGCCATGTGCCCTACGGATTGTATTAAATGGGAAGAAGCCCCGGAACCGAAGAAACCATCAGAGACTTGCAAAACCTAATCAACAGATAGACTGATCTACACGACCTTTAAGCCATCCGAAAAATAAGAAAACCGGGATTCGCCTGCGTAAGGATTCATGTATTGAAACGACTTTTCACAAAAACCATTCATTAAAAACACGCTAGATTTTAAAGTATATTTTGGTTTCACAACAGGAATTCGACGACGGGCTCGTGGATAATATGTAATTCCGTTTTTGGAGAGGTCCAACGGTGGACGTGAGGCTCAAGGCTGATTAGATTACAACAGTATTAGAGGGCAGACCTGACAGATTGATGTATCGCTTTAAATCTTCTCGGCGATCCAACCTTTGGGAGAATCCCACCTGTGGACGATGGGCAGATTGAGGAGAGAGATAAAATGATAAGCCGAAGGGCAAGCAGGGGTATCCTCATCTTGTTTATTCTCTGGGGAATATCCATCAGTTTTCTCAGCACAAATCAGGCAGTAGCTATGGTGAACAATCGCATTTATGCGGAATTGCTGGATAAATACGTGAAAGATGGCATCGTGGATTATCAAGGGCTTAAGAACGAAGAGGCCAAACTGGATCGATACCT
This sequence comes from uncultured Desulfobacteraceae bacterium, assembly GCA_964459445.1. Classification (GTDB taxonomy): domain Bacteria; phylum Desulfobacterota; class DSM-4660; order Desulfatiglandales; family HGW-15; genus CAYWMP01. The sequence continues at coordinate 23,260 of CAYWMP010000042.1, read as the reverse complement.
CAAAATATTAGAGAATACCAACACCCAGGATCTGTCGCGAAAGGACCAGTTTGCTTTTTATGTGAATGCCTACAACGCCTGGACCATTAAACTGATCCTTTCGGGATATCCAGGAATTAAGTCCATTAAGGATCTTGGCGGTTTCTTTGGGCCTTTTAAGAAGGACTTTGTGCGAATCGATGGCAAAGTCCTGAGTTTGGGCGATATCGAACACAAAATCCTCAGACCACGGTACGAAGATCCCAGAGTCCATTTTGCCATCAATTGTGCGTCCAAGAGCTGCCCTCCCCTTCGAAGCGAACCCTATGAGAAAGACATACTGGACCAGCAACTCAATGAAATGACCAGGAAGTTTCTCAATGATTCCAAGAACAATTACCTGGAGGGCAAAACCCTCTATGTCAGCAGGATATTCAAGTGGTTCTCAAAGGACTTCAACAAGGATGTGGTGGGATTCCTCCTTAAGTACGCTGAGGGTGATCTGAAAAAAAATCTGGAAGCCCAAAGAGATCGAATCAAGGTCAAGTATCTCAAATATGATTGGTCATTGAATGGGAGCTAAAATCAAATAAAGCGTGGCTTCACCGCATAGACAAAATAGCTTGCTATAAAGGACCTATTTTGGTGACATGGATATTGGGAGGCGGTTATGGCGGAATATGAATTCGATATGGGAGTCATAGGGGGCGGATCTGCTGGATTGACCGTAACGGCCGGTTCTGCTCAGGCTGGCGCCAAGACACTGCTTGTTGAAAAGGAGAGTGCATTAGGCGGTGATTGCCTTCATTATGGGTGTGTGCCCAGCAAGACCCTTATCAGAACGGCCCATATATACCATTTTATAAAGAACACCAAGTCCTTCGGGCTTCCTGAGGTTGATGTACCGCCGGTGGATTATCGAGACGTGGCAAAAAGAATTCATTCGGTCATTGAGACCATCCAGGAACATGATTCCGAAGAACGCTTTTGTGGTCTGGGCGCCAAGGTAGAGTTCGGCTCTTCCAACTTTGAAGATGAACATAGGATTCGTATGAACGGCAAGACCTACTCAGCCAAAAATTGGGTCATTGCGACCGGATCCAGGGCAGGCATACCTCCTATTGATGGCCTAAGCGAGACGCCCTTTATCACCAATCGGGAAATCTTTTCTTTAGATCGACTTCCCAAATCCATGATCATCCTGGGTGCCGGTCCTATCGCCACGGAGATGGCCCAGGCCTTTTGTCGCCTTGGATCACAAGTCACGGTCGTGCAGCGGAGCAAACAGATACTCAGCAAAGAAGACAAAGACATGGCTAATGTCATCATGGACGTGCTGCGAAAAGAAGGCGTGACATTTCATCTCGGAACCTCGATCGTCGGAACAAGGGACCATGGCAGTGAAAGGGAAGTGATCATTAAGGACAGCGAAGGTCAAACAGTGAATCTTAGGGGGGAAATACTTTTGGTGGCCATGGGCCGAAAGGCCAATCTGGAAGGCCTTGGCCTGGATAACATCGGGGTGGATATAGATCGGAAAGGCATCAAGGTCGATAATAGACTCAGGACAGATCAAAAGCATATTTATGCCGCGGGCGATGTCACGGGAGCTTACCAGTTTACCCATGCGGCCGGATACGAAGGGGGGGTGGTCATCAGCAACGCGATTTTCCATCTCCCAAGAAAGGTCGATTATACACTCCTTCCCTGGTGCACCTATACGGACCCGGAACTCGCGAGCATCGGCATGAATGAAAAGAGGGCCGAGGAAGCCGGGATCAAGTTCTCTGTATTCCGCGAAGAGTTTAAGGATAACGATCGAAGCCTTGCAGAGGGTGAAAGGGTCGGGACGATCAAAATGATCCTTGATGAAAAGGAGAAACCCATTGGTGTTCAGATCCTGGGGCCTCAAGCTGGAGAGCTGCTCAGCGAGTGGGTGGCGGTTCTCAATGGAAAGGTTAAGCTTTCGACTCTCGCATCCGCGGTTCATCTCTATCCAACACTGGGGGAGATCAACAAAAGGGTTGCAGGGACATACTTTGCGCCCAAGATATTTTCTGAAAAGGTGAAAAAGACATTGAAATTCTTTTTCAATCTCAAGGGGAGGGCCTGCGAGCCACGATGAGTTCTGCTTCACTCTCTAAGCCCTAACCAGCCAGATAGTTTTGGAATTTAATCATTTGAATTTTAGATTCTTGCCAGCCTAAAACTGGTGAATTTCGAGTTTCGATATTCGGATTTCGGGTTTTCTTTTTGAGGAGGATATCAGATGCAAATAGCAATGATTGGGTTGGGAAGAATGGGAATGAATATGGCCAGGCGGTTGCTGAAGGGCGGGCATGAGGTGGTGGTCTACAATCGCACGCCGGAAAAGACTGAAAAGATGGTTGCGGAAGGTGCAATAGGCACCTTTAGTCTGAAGGAAGTGGTGGAGAAACTCTCTCCTCCCCGTGCCGTGTGGGTGATGCTTCCGGCAGGGACAACGGTGGATGATCACCTCGTACAGCTCATGGACTTCATGGCCCCAGGAGACACGATCATTGAGGGCGGGAACACCAATTACAAAGACGATATTCGTCGTGCCGAAATGCTTGCGCAAAAAGACATCGGGTTTATGGATGCGGGCGTAAGCGGAGGCATATGGGGTCTGGAAATCGGGTACTGTCTCATGGTAGGCGGAAAGAAGGAGACCTTTGAATATCTCGAACCCCTATTCAAAACCCTGGCCCCTAAAGAGGGTTATCTCTACTGCGGTCCCGCCGGCTCCGGCCATTTTGTGAAAATGGTTCACAACGGTATCGAATACGGCATGATGCAGGCCTATGGCGAAGGATTTGAAATCCTGGAAGCATCCCCCTATTCCGACACACTCAATTATGCCGATATTGCACACCTATGGAATCAAGGGAGTGTGATTCGATCATGGCTTCTGGAACTTGCGGAGGCGGCCTTCAATAACGATGGTAAACTCTCGGACATTCGGGGGTATGTGGAGGAATCCGGGGAAGGACGATGGACCGTGGAACAGGCCATTGAATCGCGGGTGTCCACCCCGGTGATCGCCCTGTCATTGATGGAAAGGTTTCGTTCCCAAAAGGACGACACCTTTTCCGACAAAGTGGTCGCGGCCCTTCGCCGGGAATTCGGGGGCCATGCAGTGGTAGCAGCAGATAAAAAATAGGTTATTGTGAATCTGGTACTAAATATTTGACCGGATAACAGGATTAACAAGGATATTAAGTACGATCCGGAAACTGTCAAAAAGCACCGCAACATAATGTTTTTTGACGATCCCTACTGATAAAGGGCAATAGAAGATAATGCTCTCAGTTCTCTCTGAGAGAGAACACTTCCTGTCAATCATGTTGATCCTGTCTAAAAGGTAAGGAACTGTTACAGACTCAGGAGTGAGATCCGGCCTGCTTTTTTATGCGATAATTAAAGAACAGCGGTGAAGAACCCATGATCAGATTGAAATGAAAACGCACAGCTGGAGAATTTATGGATCAGAGTAACCCACTTGAAACTGTTGTAAAAGCCAGCGCCCCGGATATGGATGTTCCTCCGATAGAGCGCCTCGTGGAAGGTCACCTTGAGCCCTGTACAATTGTGATTGTCGGTGCATCAGGTGACTTGACGGCAAGAAAGCTGATTCCGGCACTTTACAATCTGTTCCTGAATGGTGGGTTGCCCCAGCCTTTCGTCATCGTGGGATGCAGCCGTACGGCTCTGAAAGATGAGGATTTCCGGGCCAGGATGAAAGAGGCCCTGGAGACGGAAAAGGACTTTGATTCTTCCCAATGGCAGGCCTTTTCAAAGTCTCTCCATTATCGATCCATTGACTATAGTGATCTCTCATCATTTCAAGAGCTGGCAAAATCCTTAAGAGATCTGGATGATAAGAATGGAACCCAGGGGAATCGAATTTTTTATCTTGCCATTCCTCCGTCCATCTATGAATCAATCGCCCAAATGCTGGGGCGATCCGGTCTTTCGACCGAAGGGCAAAAGGGCAACGGATGGTCAAGAATCGTTGTAGAAAAACCCTTTGGCCGGGATCTGGCAACAGCGATGACCTTGGATCAATCGCTACATGAGTATTTCAAAGAATACCAGATTTACAGGATTGATCATTATCTGGCAAAAGAGACCGTCCAAAATATGCTGATGCTTCGATTTGCAAATGCCATATTTGAACCCATTTGGAATAGACGATATATCGATTATGTAAGCATCACGGCTGCTGAAAGTCTCGGGGTGGAACATCGGGCAGGGTATTATGAACAGGCGGGTGTCCTGAGAGATATGTTCCAAAATCATATGATGCAGTTGTTGGCACTAACCGCCATGGAGCCTCCCTCAAAATTTGAGGCGGACAGGGTACGGGATGAGAAGGTAAAGGTGTACCGTGCTCTCCGGCCTTTTCCGGTAAAGAATATTGAAAATCTCCTTGTACTTGGACAGTACGGTCCGGGCAAGACCAACGGAAAGGACGTTCCGGGCTACAGAAAGGAAACGGGCGTCAGTCCTGATTCCCTGACGCCGACCTTTGCCATGATGAAAGTGTTTTTGGATAATTGGCGTTGGCAGGGCGTACCCTTCTATCTTATGTCCGGAAAAAGATTAAAAAGTAAACTGACCGAAATCGCAGTTCAGCTCAAAGAGGTCCCCCATTCCATGTTTCGCCAAACGCTGGGAGAGCATATCACCGCAAACAGCCTGATCCTCGGCATATATCCCGAGGAGAAAATCACGCTGACATTTCAGACCAAGAATCCGGGCGCTCGCGTCTGTCTTCGTTCTGTCACCATGGACTTCCAATACCATCAAAACTACGAAGGGCCCATACTCGATGCCTATGAAAAAGTACTCTTGGATTGTATTCTGGGGGATCACATGCTTTTCTGGAGACAGGACGGTGTGGAGCTATGTTGGTCGTTTTTGACCCCAATACTTGAGGAATGTGAAACATGCGGAAACCGAGCCCAAAGGCTTCATACCTACGAAGCAGGAACCTGGGGCCCAAAAGCCGTTGAGAATCTGAAGATAATGCAATAAAATAGGAGGTGGGAATGGAAACCTACTACAAACCTGACGATCTACCCAAATTTGAAGAAATAGGGAAAGAAGCGCAGGAGTTGGCGCAAAAATTCTTTGATTATTATGGGGCGGTGTTTTCAGAAGGGGAACTCACGGAGAGAGAGAAGGCCCTTATCGCCCTGGCGGTTGCCCACACCATTCAATGCCCCTATTGCATCGATGCATTCACGCAAACCTGTCTGGAAAAAGGATCCAATCTGGCAGAGATGACCGAGGCCGTTCACGTGGTAACGGCCATCCGGGGCGGCGCATCCCTGGTACATGGCATTCAGATGCGAAATATTGCTGAAAAGCTTTCCATGTAAGGGGGAGGCTATAAGAAGGGGGAACCCATGTGTCCCGAAGCGGCATTACAATCGTCAGAAATGGCCCCACAGAGAAAGGCCATGACCATTGAACCATTCAATTTGACCCTTGCCAAGCACGGTCTTAAGCTCGTAAGAGGAGAGACGAAAATCCTCCAGGTCAATGTAGGCCTCCTTTGTAACCAGACCTGTCGCCACTGCCACCTGAATGCCGGACCCGGGCGAAAAGAGAACATGGATTCGGAGACGGTCGATGAGGTGATATCCTATGCCAGGAGGGGCCGGTTTGAGATGGTTGACATCACGGGTGGCGCACCGGAACTGAATCCCAATCTCGAAACACTCATCGAAGGGCTTTTTCCCATCGTGTCAAGGATCATGCTTCGCTCAAACCTTTCCGCCTTGAGCGCCCGTAACGGCTCGTTGATGGACTTTCTCAAATCCCATCGAGTGGCGATCGTTGCCTCCTTTCCATCATTGAATGAAGCACAATCGGATTCTCAGCGGGGAGACGGGATGTTCCAGAAGAGTGTGGAGACTCTCAGAAAACTGAACGAAATGGGTTACGGACAGGAGGGAACAGATCTGGAGCTTGATCTGGTATCCAATCCAACCGGCGCGTTTCTCCCACCCACTCAAGCAAATGCCGAGAAGCGGTTTCGCCAGATCCTTCAACAAAAGTGGGGTATTGTTTTCAACAATCTTTTTAATTTTGCAAACGTCCCCTTGGGAAGATTTCGGCAATGGCTCCTAAAAACGGGCAATTTAGATCCATATATTGAAAAGCTGGCCTCCGGTTTCAACCCCTGCGCCGTAGAGGGACTCATGTGCCGCACGCTGGTATCTGTTTCGTGGGACGGACACCTTTATGACTGCGACTTCAATCTGGCCAGAGGGCTTTACCTGGGTGGGCGCAAAATCCATGTGTCAGAGATGGAGAGTTCTCCTGAAACAGGGAGTCCGGTGGCTGTCGCGGATCACTGCTACACCTGCACGGCCGGCGCAGGCTTTACCTGAGGCGGCGCCATTAATACCTGAGTTCAGGTTTGTATTTTGAGCTTCCTGGAGTCCATCGAAGAATGATTCAAGCAATAGGTTGCCGGTCATGGATGCTCAATCGCTTCCTAAGTATTCCCAACCCCTTTTGCTATCCAAATTTTTTGCATAGATAACAAGAGCATAGTGGCCGAGAAGTCCGGCCCGGCATATCGTAAGCTTTACGCAATCCTATCGACTAATGTCCAAAGCTTCCACGTCAAGTAAACGTATTTCGTCAGGGCCCTTGGTGTGGAATGACAGGGTGTTCTTAAAAAGCCCATTTTGATGATTAGAATGAAATATAACTGAAGAGGTCTTTGAAAAATGCCCGATTTTGTTCAAGTTCAAGGAAGGCGATAATTTCAACCACAGGAATACATTGAGTATTTTGAGGATTGAAATTTGAGCCTGACACGGAAATTGGGCGAAAGGGGGCGTTTTTCAAAGGTCTCGCTGAATCCTGTTGGTATTCTCCAAAGGATCTATTGGAAAGAGAGTTCAGATCATGAGCGGAAAGGCAAAGCAAAGAATTGTTATCGTTTTGATTGTGATCCTGCTGATCGCGGCGTTCAAGTTTTTCGGGCTCGACAAGTATTTCACCTTGTCATATCTCAAGGAGTCCAGAGAGTCATTTGCAGCCCTTTATGCCCAGAACCGTTTTCTTGTGATCGGTTCTTATATGGCGATTTATATCCTGGCAACCGCCCTTTCTCTTCCCGGCGCGGCCATTCTCACCCTGGCAGGCGGCGCCCTTTTTGGGTTGGTCGTTGGAACGATCATCATCTCCTTTGCGAGCACCATAGGCGCAAGCCTTGCCTGTTTTTTTTCACGTTTCGTGCTGAGGGACTGGGTACAGGGCAAGTTTGGGGACAAACTCGAGACCGTCAATCAGGGGATTGAAAAAGAAGGGGCCTTCTATCTCTTTACTATGCGATTGATCCCCGTCATCCCATTCTGGGTGATCAACCTTGTCATGGGATTAACCAGGATGCGCCTCTTTACCTTCTACTGGGTTTCCCAGGTCGGAATGCTTGCGGGAACCATCGTCTATGTAAATGCGGGAAAAGAGCTGGGCAAGTTGGAATCCCTGTCAGGCATTCTTTCACCTAGTTTGATTATTTCCTTTGTCATACTGGGGGTATTCCCACTCATTGTGAAAAAGATTATGGGATGGTACCGTGCAAGGACCGGAAAAGCGGAACCCATCGCCGGATAGAGGGAAGTCCTATTGATCATTCATCGCAGACAATTTATTAAGGGGCTGGCAGGATTTTTCACCAACCTGTTTTTTCTCCTTAGCCCCCTTTTCAACCCAATACAGAAACTCTGGGCAAAGGCAAAATCAATCCTTCCCAAAGGGACGCCAAGAGAAGATCTCATAGACAAGAACCCTGCCGAACTCGACACCCGAAACCTCGATATTACCCCCTTGGAAGCATTTGAAACCATGGGGCCCACGAACCACCAGGTGAATATCAAAACCTGGCGTCTCCAAGTCTCCGGGCATGTTCGTCATCCGCTTGGCCTCAGCCGCGACCAGATTATAGCCCTGCCTTTCATCGAGAGGGAAGTGCTCCTCATTTGTCCGGGTTTTTTCGCCAATCATGGCAAATGGAAAGGTCTGGACATGGGTAGACTTCTCAACAAGGTTGATGTCGATATGAAAGCAACCCATGTGACATTTCGAGGTCCTGAAGGCGATTACGAGAATTCGCAGCAATACCCTATAAAAGATGTCATTTCCAACAAGGTTTTTCTGGCATTTGGGGTCAACGGAAATCCGCTTCCGATAAAACACGGATTTCCTTTGCGGGTGGTTGCGGAAGGCTATTATGGCTATGATTGGATAAAATATGTATATAAGATGACGGTGGAAAAGGTGGGAAACTAGGAGTCTATATAAACCGTGTTCTTAAGATTTAAATCAATTTTCTATGTGTTGTAGTGTAATTCGCGAACAGATTCTAGATTCTGGTCCCTAGATGCTGGTCGAAGATTCCGCTTTCGCGGAAATATATTAAGAAACGGTTCTTTTGTGTTTTATCCAATATCGAGCATCTAGCAACCAGTATCGTTACGCCAAAGCAACTGATTTATCGACTTCTCGACTCGTCGGATTGAAGCGGAACTTTGCTAACTCATAGTGGGGTTCCCGTTGTCGGTTGCATCGGAAAGGCTTTGTGGTAGAGATAGGTGGTCATGGGTGAATTTGAAGTTATCATAGAGGAAAACGCCACAGAACTGGCTCTTACCGGAGCTGAACGGTTTCTTGGTGACGCAAAGGCATCGACATCGCAAAGAGGTCATTTTAGCGTGGCTGTCTCCGGCGGTTCAACGCCGAGAACCATGCATAGGAATTTGGCCCGGGAACCCTTTTGTTCGCAAATACCCTGGAATGAAACGCATATTTTCTACGTTGATGAGCGTTGTGTTCCTATTGATGATCCAGCCAGCAATTTTGGGGATTTAAAGAGAGACTTGATCGAGCAAGCGCCCCTGCCCATTGAAAATATTCATCCCATGCCCGGTGAAACCACGTTGGTGGATGGCGCCAGGGCCTATGAAAGGGAACTCAAGGCCTTTTTTCAACAGAACGCAGGCTTCCCGGTCTTTGACCTTATCTTTCTCGGTATCGGGAAGGACGGGCACACAGCATCTTTGTTTCCCGGGCAGGCGGCGTTGGAAGAGAAAGAGCAATGGATTGTGTCTGTCAAAGGCGGCAATCCCGATGTTCATAGGTTGACCATGACGCTTCCTGTCATCAATCATGCCAGGCATGTCGTTTTTTTGGTCTCGGGAGAGGGGAAAGCCGGGATTTTGAAAGAAATATTCGAAGAAAGCAGCATGCCGCTGCCAGCTCAAAGGATCAACCCTGTCAAGGGGCAATTGACATGGCTGTTGGATCGCGCTGCTGCATCACGGCTTCCCGTTGGAGGGCTCCAACATGGGCGGTAGAGCAAAAACATATATTCTGGCCGGCGATATCGGAGGGACAAAGACAAACCTAGGGCTCTTTAAACGAGGCAAAAACAGGCCCCACCTGAAAATATTTCGGAGCTTCTCGAGCAAGGAATCACCGGACCTGGAAACAAACATTGAACGGTTTCTTGGTGAATACCCCTGTCGGATTTTCAGTGCCTGCTTCGGCATTGCAGGCCCCGTGGTCAAAGGCGTTTCAAAGACAACCAACCTGCCCTGGACGGTTTCTGAAGACAAGATCAAGAGACGCTTTGGATGGGATCGCATAAGCATCATTAATGATCTTACTGCCACGGCCATGGCTATTCCCCTCTTGCGGGGGCGGGAGCTTACCCCCCTGAACAATGCAAGACCTGGTGGATTAAAAAACATAGCCCTAGTGGCTCCCGGTACAGGGCTTGGTGAGGCGTTGCTCATCTTTCAAGACGGGATTTTCACACCTGTTTCCTCTGAGGGAGGACATGCGGATTTTTCTCCCTCCAACGAAGAAGAGATCGACCTATGGCGATTCCTCCATCGTCAATGGGGACATGTGAGCATGGAAAGGTTGCTCTCAGGCCCCGGGCTGGTCAATATCTATCATTGGTTAAAGGCATCCGGACGTTACAAGGAACCGGCTTACTTGAAAAGGATGACCGGGAAAATGGATCCGGCAAGGGCGATTACGCAAGCTGCCCTGGAGCGCAAAAACCCCTTGTGTGAAAAGGTCCTGGATATATTCGTTTCTGCGCTCGGGGCTGAATCAGGCAATCTGGCCTTAAAAGGCATGACGACAAAAGGTGTTTATTTGGGGGGCGGGATTCCGCCTAAGATTCTCCCAAAACTCAAACAAGGCCTGTTCATGAAATCCTTTACAAATAAAGGCAGGTTCAAGGGCCTATTAGAAAAAATTCCTGTAAAGGTGATTATGAACGATAAGGCGGCACTGTTGGGCTCAGCCTATTGCGCCTCGGCAGGTTCATAAGTGACGAAGGAGATAACACCATGACAAAGCTTCAGGAACTATCTGAGTTGGGCCAATCCATATGGTATGACTACATCCGCCGTTCCTTCATCACCTCCGGTGAGCTAAGGGCACTTATAGACCAGGGGTTGAGCGGTGTCACTTCAAACCCGTCCATCTTTGAGAAGGCCATTGCCGGCAGTGCTGATTATGACAAAGATCTGAAGCGTCTTGCCGAAGACAATAAATCAACAGCACAGATTTATGAGGCCCTTGTGATCAAAGATATCGGCACTGCCGCTGACATACTCAGGCCCGTCTACGAAAAAACCGAAGGGAAAGACGGTTTTGTCAGTCTGGAGGTCAGCCCCGAGCTGGCCTATGATAGGAAGAAGACCATTACCGAAGCCAAACGGCTTTTTGAGACGCTTCATCGCCCCAATATCATGATAAAGGTGCCGGCAACCGCCGCAGGCATCCCGGCCATTGTGGCATTGATCAGTTCAGGCGTGAACGTGAACGTCACCCTCATCTTTGATATTTCAATCTACAAAGATGTGGCAGAAGCCTATCTAAATGGCTTGGAGCAATTGGCTGAAGATGGCCCTTCCGTAAAGGGAGGCCTTGAGGTGGATAGGGTGGGATCTGTAGCATCCTTTTTCGTAAGCCGAGTAGACACAGCCGTTGATAGTGAACTTGACCGAATTGGAAACAATGAATTGAAAGGAAAGATAGGCATTGCCAACGGGAAAGCAGCCTATCTTGAGTTCGAAAAAATCTTCAGCGGCAAGCGTTGGGAAAACCTTTCTGCTAAGGGCGCCAGAGCGCAGAGACCCCTATGGGCCAGCACAGCCACAAAGAACCCACTCTATTCAGATACCCTATACATAGACGGGCTCATTGGACCCCAAACGGTCAATACCGTTCCCCCTTCCACCCTGAATGCCTTTCTCGATCATGGCGCCATTGCATCAACCTTGACCAGGGATGGCGAGGATGCCATGAGTCAATTGGAACAACTCGCGGAATTGGGTGTCGACCTGGCCGCGATCACAAAGACATTGCAAAAGCAGGGTGTTGAGGCCTTTGCCAAGTCCTATGATTCCTTGATCCAGAGCATTTCCGAAAAACGAGAAAGAATTCTTTCGAATGACCAAACGCATGAGATCCAATTCGGGGACCTTCAATCCCAATTCGATCAGTCGTTAGTAGAAATCCGGGACGCCAAACTCATGAACAGGATCTGGGCCCATGATCACACGGTGTGGAAAGAAGAGCCTAAAGGGATCATCAACCGGGTGGGGTGGCTGCACAGTCCGGACGTGATGGTACACGCCGTATCGGAGATTACCGCCTTTGTGGATGAGGTCCGGGACGCAGGCTATACCCAGGCGCTACTTCTGGGCATGGGCGGGTCCAGTCTGGCGCCGGAGATGTATCGTCTCATCTTTGGTGTAAGGGATGGATATCTTGACCTGGCAGTCCTTGACAGCACCGATCCGGGCGCCGTACTGGAACATGAAAAAAGAATTGATTTGTCTAAAACCCTTTTCATTGTCTCGACCAAATCGGGAGGAACGGTCGAAACACTCTCTTTCATGAAGTACTTTTACAACCGTGTTTCTGATGCGCTCGGTGCAGAGCATACAGGGGAGCACTTCACGGCCATTACCGATCCTGGATCCAGCCTGGCGGCCACGGCAGAGGAGCTTAAGTTCCGAAAGGCCTTTCTTAATGATCCAAACATCGGCGGGCGGTATTCGGCATTATCCTTTTTCGGCTTGGTGCCGGCAGGATTGATCGGCATGGATCTCAAGACGCTGCTTAATCGGGCAAGTATCGTTGCCTGTAATTCCGAAGGGTGCAACTGCCCGGTGGCGGGGGACAATGTGTCGGCCAAACTGGGCACGGCCCTGGGGGTCATGGCGAGAAACGGCAGAGACAAAGTGACGTTGATCATATCCCCTGCTGTCTCAGCCTTTAGTGGATGGGCGGAACAGCTCATTGCGGAAAGTACCGGTAAGGAGGGAACGGGTATTCTGCCTGTAGAAGGTGAAGTCGTGGGGTCACCGGAGGAATATGGCCGCGACCGTTTCTTTGTGTATTTGCGATTGGGAAAGGATTCGACCTATGATGCAAAGGTGAAGGACCTCGAGGAAGCGGGGCATCCGGTTTTTGAACTAAATCTAAGAGATCATTACGACATCGGTGGAGAGCTTTTTCGTTGGGAAATGGCTACCGTCTTATCGGGCAGCATGCTCAAAATAAACCCCTTTGATCAGCCTAATGTGGAATCCGCCAAGGTCTTGGCGAGGCAAATGGTGGCGGCCTACACTGATGAAGGCAAGCTGCCTGAAATGACCCCATCCATTCAATCCGACGGCCTTTCGGTGTATGCGGATTTTGAGTGTGAGAGCCTTCAAGAGGCACTGGTGAAATTCATCTCTCAGGCGGAACCGGGAAGGGATGAGTCAGAGGGCCGCAGCTACTTCGGTATCCATGCCTATGTAAAGCCTTCAAGGGATGCCTACAAAGCACTCCAGGATCTGAGAACAAAACTGCAGATCAAAACCCGCATGGCCACGACCCTGGGATACGGTCCTCGCTTTCTACATTCGACCGGCCAACTGCACAAAGGAGACGGGGGTAACGGTCTGTTCATTCAAATTACCGCTGATATGCCCGAAGATATACCCATACCTGACGAGGCCACAGGCAAGGGCTCATCCATCAGCTTCGGGGTACTGAAAACGGCCCAGGCTTTGGGAGATCGTCAGGCCCTCTTGGATGCAGGACGCAGGGTTATACGTTTCCATTTGGGAATGGATGTAACGGCCGGCCTGGAGCAATTACGGGAAGCCCTGATATGATCAAGGCCATTATCTTCGATTTGGACGGCACTCTGGTGCAGACGGAAACCCTGAAGGCGATCTCATACGCCCGCGCTGCGATGGCCTTGCGCCCCGATTCTCTCACTGAGGAGGAGGTGATAGAGGCCTTTAAGGATGTTGTGGGGCTGCCGAGGAGAGATGTTGCCAGGGAACTGATGGCGCGTTTCAAGCTGGAAGAGACCGCCCGCTCCAGAATGGAAGAATTCGACGTGGATGCGCCCTGGCAGGCCTTTGTCCAGGTGAGGTTGGGGCTTTACGAGGCGATGGTATCCGATCCCGAGTTGCTCAGAAAACATCGATGCCCCTATAATGTCAGGCTGTTGAAGTGGGCGCGCCGAAGGGGTTACAGTACCGGTTTGGCGACCATGTCCCAATGCCTGCAGGCAAGCCGCATGCTGCAAATCCTGGACTTGGAAAAGAATTTCGAGTTTGTCGCCACCCGGGACGATGTAGAAAAGGGAAAACCGGATCCGGAGATCTACACATTGGTGTCCCATGAATTGGAGGTTTCCGCCTTGGAATGTCTGGTCATAGAGGATTCCGCTTCCGGGGTAAAAGCGGCGGTGGCTGCCGGGATGGGATGCATTGCGGTGACCACGGACTTCACCCGCCGAGGTGTTCAGGAAAGCAGGCTATTGGACCCCCGTTGGGTGGTTGATTCTCCAGCGGATTTACTGGCAACGGCAGAGCGAATCATCGATGAAGCCAATGGATGAGGAGCCAGATTTTGAAGGAGACAACATGACTGAGAGTCGGGACAAGGGGAAACTGGAAGATCAGGCCCTTCTTAAGAAATTGGCGGCCCAGCATGCGACGGGTCTTGTTGAATCAGGCATGGTTCTGGGCCTGGGCACGGGGAGCACGGTTCGATTTGTATTGGAGGGCATCGGAGACCTGATAAGATCCGGGGAGCTGAAGGACATAGTCGGCATACCCAGTTCTCTTCAGACAGAGAGGCAGGCCGGGGACTACGGCATTCCAATGACGACCTTTGAAACGCATAGGGAACTGGACATGACCATTGACGGCGCCGATGAGGTCGACCCGGCATTGAACTTGATCAAAGGGGGCGGCGGTGCGCTGCTTCGAGAAAAGATCTTGGCCCAGGCAAGCCGCCGAAACGTCATCATCGTGGATGAGAGCAAGCTCGTTCCCCGGTTGGGCCATACCTGGGCGGTTCCCGTGGAAGTGCTCCCCTTTGCATGGCCGGCAGAGGCCAGATACCTGGAAACTCTGGGTGCAACGGTTAAACTGAGGAAGAATGACGATCAGAGCCCTTTCATCTCGGATCAAAGAAATTATATTCTAGACAGTCATTTCGGTTCCATCCCCGATGCCAAAAAACTGGCAGCCCAGATGTGCCGGCGGGCGGGCATTATGGAGCACGGCCTGTTCCTGGGCCTTGCGACCGAGGTTATTGTGGCGGGCAAGGACGGCGTGCGAGTCCTTAAACGTTAGGAGATGAGGGATAACGCGAAAAGAGAGGAGGAACAAACCATGAGTAAGCTATTGTATATTCAGGCCTCCCCAAGAGGTGAGAGGTCCTATTCCATAGCTGCCGCGGATGCATTTATCGAATCCTATCAAGCGGCAAATCCGGATGATGAGGTGACAACCATAAACCTCTTCAACAAAGAACTACCGCCCTTTGACGGCTTAGCCTTGCAGGCCAAGTACAGCATCCTTCACGGTCAAAAGCATTCCAAAGAAGAGCTGGCGGCATGGCGTGAAGTTGAAAAGATTATCGACGAGTTTCGATCTGCCGACAAATATGTCCTGGCCGTACCCATGTGGAATTTTCACCTGCCCTATAGACTGAAACACTATATCGACATCCTGGTTCAGCCCACCTACACCTTCAGTTTCTCACCGGAGGAAGGATATAAGGGGTTGGTGACCGGCAAACCGGTCTTTATTGCTTACTCACGAGGGGGTGAATACCCCCAGGGCAGCGAAAGTGAGGCCTTTGATTTTCAGACGAAATACTTGAATATGATATTGGGTTTTATAGGGTTCACGGACATTCGTCCCTTGATCATAGAGCCTACCCTGGCGGGACCGGAGATTGCCAGGGAGAAGCGGGAAGCGGCCATAGCTAGGGCCAAGGAAATGGCCAAATCCTTTTAATTTATGCCCATGGCTCAGCCAACCGCAACCGATCGTATCATCATATTCGGCCGGTACCCCCAGCCCGGAAAAACCAAAACGCGCCTCATCCCTGCCCTTGGGCCGGTCGGGGCTGCGGAGCTTCAACGACAGCTCACGGAAAAGACCCTCAGTACAGTCCAGAGAGCCGCGTATCAACAGGGCATCACCGTAGAAGTGTGTATTGAAGGGGGGACGGAAGGACAGATCAGGCGTTGGTTGGGAAAAGATGTCTATCTATCCCATCAAAGCGCCGGCAATCTCGGCCGGAAAATGCACCGTGCCTTTATTGAGGCCTTTGATCGGGGCGATAATCGCGTCCTTCTTCTTGGGACGGATATTTCCGATCTCACCTCACGCACGCTCACCCGCGCCTTTGACATATTGGCTGAAAAGGACCTTGTTCTGGGGCCAAGTACCGATGGCGGTTACTGGCTCATGGGCCTCAAGCAACCTGTGGATTTGTTCAGGGATGTCCTTTGGGGATCGGAAAAGGTCCTTAAGCAAACACTCTCTTTGGCAAAACACCACACCCTTGAATTCGAACTCCTGCCTTCACTTACGGATATTGATACAGAAGATGATCTAAAGCATTGTTTCCATCAATATAAAGGACTTAGTCCCTATCTCTCCATTGTGATCCCCGCCCTGAACGAGGCAGACAATATCACAAAGGCCATAAACAGCGCAAAAAACCCGGATTCAGAGATTATTATTGCTGATGGGGGAAGCATTGATGAAACGGTAAAAAGGGCTGTCGGGCTTGGGGTCCGGGTGGTTGAGAGCCCACGGGGTCGGGCCCTTCAACAAAACTCGGGAGCGAGGACTGCTCAGGGGCAGGTTCTCCTCTTCCTGCATGGGGATACGCAACTGCCCAAGGGTTATGAAAGCCGTGTGTTTGAGGCCCTCATGGACAAAAGGACCAGTGTCGGGGCCTTTCGATTCAAAACCGATCTTGATAGTCCGTCCATGCGGTTCATTGAATTGGGGGCAAATCTTCGAACCAGATACCTAGGGAGGCCCTATGGGGATCAGGGGCTTTTTATGCGGAAGAGTCTATTCGAATCGGTTGGGGGGTTTCCAGAATCCCCCATAGCTGAGGACCTTTTATTCCTTCAAAAAGTCCCTTCAAGACATTCAATCAGGGCCATTGATGCCGCCGTTATCACTTCTGCGCGGCGGATGAAAACCTTTGGACCCTTGCGAACATGGCTTATCAACCTGCTCATCGTTGCCGGGCTTGCACTGCGCATCTCGCCCAACACGCTTGCCAGGCTTTACAGGTTGCCACGAAAATAGGCTGACGCCTTTGCAAAACGCTCCTTTTTGCCCAAACTTCAAAGTCAGGAACTCTAATTGTTGTTGGGCCATACACTAAAAAATTTCAAATTCTGAAAATTTTTAGTCAAAAGAGATAGTGCTTTCAGGGGATTTGTTTGTAAAAGAATCCGCTGTAAAGGAAGCTGCGGGCAATCGTTTCGCAGTCCACCTCACTGACGCCTGCGCGACGCATTGTGGACCACCATTGTGTGCGAACGGTCTCAACAATGCGGTCAAGTACTGCCTTTGCATCCGTCTCGGAAAGAAAAAAGCGGTCATGCAAGCTCAGGAGATTTTCCCGATTGGCGTAACGGCCGAATTGCCCGCAAATCATTGCCAGATCGCGGCGGTCCATCGCAATCACGGGCGAGGGGGTCAGATCAAACGCCGGGCATAGTCGCCACTCCCGTTCTTTTGCCAATAGGGCATGATTGCGAGGGTGGTCGTCCAGGTTGGATATAGCTGCGTTAAAGCACATCCGTCCGAAAAGCTCGCGGAGATCTGCAGCCGGTTCAACGCTTACCCGACGAATTTCATCGGCAAGGAGGATATAGGACCAGTTCGTGCGCGCCGCCGGATTATCGTCAATTTGCAGCAGCGTGAGCGCGCTCACCATGCGGTGCCGCCGGTACCCGTCCTCCTTCCGGTCGCGATCAAAACGGCGCACAAGCAGAACATCCCGTCCGGCAACAGTGGTAATTTTGCTGTCAGCGACGGTTAGTTCGCAGGATTGCGCTAATTTCAGCAAACCATGCTCAACCCGCGCGTGATTCCAGCGATCGTCTTGCCGGGTAAATTTCGCAAGCCAGAGATCTTGCTCATGTTCCACGACGGCTTTTGGGCGAGCACCCCCCATCGATGTGCCGAGCAGCATGAGCGCTTCCACCTGCCCGCTGGCAGAGCCGGCGATGTCGGGTTCATCATTTATGACAGCATCGGCTGCGACCTGCAGTCTCTCTAAATCAAGGGTGCGGTTAAACGAGCTTTGCGGCGCCGGGGGCTCTACATTTAGCCCAAATCCCAAAGCACCCGCCCGGTCGTCCGGCCCCCGCATAAGATAATCAAACTCTTCAAGTTGCGCACGGCCTGCGTTTCTTTCGATGATGCGCCGACCCCAAAAGTCAGGCATGGAATCCCGAATTGCGCCAAAAAAGCCCTGCATCCGAGCGGTTTCGTAAGAACCCCTCCGAAGCCGCAGCTCAACAGGGTCAAGCTCGACCGCATCATCCCGTTCGAGATAGCGACGCCCGTACACAAATTCACCTACGGATGGACCTTCAGGCGTTGGGGACACACGGAAGCGCCCGGCCGTGACAAATTCCGTCGCCCCCGGGGGAACGAGATACACATAGCACTCGCGCTCAGAAGTCATCGTCCATTTTCTTTCTCTTAGGAGCCGACTTCGGGCTTCTGGCCCTCTCCAGGATCTTGCCTTCCTCGTCGCGGTCCGGGTCGGCCACATCTCTCAACGGATTCAAAAGGCCAAGTGCCCACAGGGCCCCAAGATAGGGGGCGACGGCCGTAGTCGGCTTGCCTTTCTCAATTTGCGCGAGTACCTGACGCGATATACCAATACGCCGGGAAAGCTCCTCTCCTGTCAGCCTGCGTCGTAAACGGGCGGTACGGATGTTGCGCCCCAATCGGATCAGCGCCTCTTCAACAGCGGCAGGAGGTGCTTTTGAAATTTTACTGATTCTAGTCATGTTGCTTTAAAGTGACTCATAAGGTTTATATGTAATTTTAAAGTAACATATAGGGGTTCTGCCTCCAAGTCAAGATAATACTGGAGAAAAGTTATTTTAAAGCAACAAATTAATGTTATAAGTGCTTTTAAAATAACATAGGCTCTAGAAAGCGTTTGACCAGACCGATGGCCGATGACAGATGATAAAAAATTCATGCATTTGATCATTGACCCATCTACCCGTCGCTAAAATCCAACACCAATTGACCACGGACAACACCCAACGGGCGCCTGCACCTTTTTTCAGACATTCATGCGCCTCGCCCCCCTAACGTAGAATTCCGGAATTAGGGAGAATTCTTGATACGACCCCCATTGTTATGTACGCTGATATGTGAATTTTGATGGGAGGATCAAAAAGTGGAAAAAATACCGATCACCGAAGCTCGGAACCGATTCATGAAACTCCCTGATCAGGCAGCCGGAGATCAAGTTCTTGCCATTACCAGAAGAAACAAAGAAGTCATGGCTGTTATGAGCTGGGAATTATACGAGGGGCTATTGGAGACATTGGAAGTCCTGTCTGATCCCGAACTCATGGGCAATTTGAAGAAAGGTATTGAGGACGTCAAAACGGGGAGGACCCATTCACTTTCTGAAGCATACGAAAGGCTGGGACTTTGAGATATCGGATTCGCATCACCGACATTTGTCTTAACCTGATAGGAAAAATCCCTGAAAAGAAAATCCAGCGGACGATTTTAAAACGAATTGAAAAGTTGGCTGATGAACCCGAAAAACAGGGAAAAAAGTTGGTTGAAAAACTATCCGGATTTCGATCAATACATGCCGCAGGAAGATATAGGGTCATCTACATGGTTGATAAACAGACGGTAATCATTTATGTGCTTGTAGCAGGAATTAGAAAGGAGGGAGACAGGAAGGACATCTATCAAATTGCAAAGAAGCTATTAAAAGCAGGCCTTATAGATTTGGGCCCGGATAAAGCCTAATAGAAGATCAACAGCAAGTAAGCCTTCAACCGCCGACGCATACCTTGATATCGTAACCTTTTACCCTTCGATAGCCTCAGTATGGACAACGCTCAGGCGGGTCATCCATCCAAGACAATTGACAACAAACAACGGACGCCTGTCCCCCGGCTATCCTCGTGATCTAAGAGGGGACTTTCGTGCAGAACGTACATAGCTTTCTAAAGGCATCTAATTTCCTTCGATACCCCCCTGCCCATACCATGATGAAGAACACCAGGGGCGTCTAGTCTTGCTAAGGGGGATTTCACATGAGGGAATAACCCATCCAGCAATTTCTGCATAACCTTCACTATTTCCTGAGCATTTCCCGAAGTTCCTTGCGGGAATGATCGCCGGTCCTAACATTCATAGGCCGCTTGACTTCCCTGGCGACTTCCATGGTGACTTCCGTTGTGATTTCCGTGGCGACCTTCTTTTTCAAGGTTTCGGCAAATTTAGGATGAACAGGAAATTTGACCAGGAAAAAGGTCCGATCTCTATCTGTGCGAAATATCGGTCCATGAGATCCGTTTTTGCGCATCTCGCCCAACACCCTTGCCAGGCTTTACCGGTTCCTCCAAAAATAGGGTGAGGACGTTAGTCGCCTTCCTTCCGGTCGCGGTCAAACCGGCGCACAAGTTGTATAAAAGGCTGTTTGAAATGGTCATTTCAAAATGTTATAAGAATTCTAAAGAGTTATCTTACTAAAAAGATCCTTATAAAAGTCCTAAACTTGCAGGAGGTCGATTGTGAATAAGAGCGAAGTTCTTGAGAAGCTCACGTTGTTTCGTAATGAGCAGAAAAAATTCTCCGTAAAGGGTCTTTACCTTTTTGGTTCTTATGTACGAGGAGAGGCGATTAGGGAAAGTGACCTGGATATTCTTGTTGAGTTTGAAACTGATGCACCGATCGGTTTATTCGAGTTCGCCCGACTTCGACGTAGGCTTAGCGAGTTGGTGGGTAGAGAGGTGGATTTGGTCACTCGCGATGCGATACGCCCGGAGATGAGAGATGAGATATTGCGGGAGGCTGTTCATGCCACCTAGAGACTGGAAGTTGCGAATTAAGGACATCATGGATGCCATAAGCGCAATACTGGGGTATACCGAAGGTATGAAATATCAAACTTTTGCGGCCGATCGGAAGACGGTGGATGCCGTTATACGAAATTTGAGTGTTATTGGAGAAGCGGCTGGCCACGTACCAGATGACGTTATACCAGCTCACCCTGATATCCCATGGCGAGACATGCGAGACATGCGGAACTTTGTTGTTCACGAGTATTTTGGTATTAGTGATAAGATCATATGGGATACCATCCAGAACAATCTGCCGCCATTAATACCACTGCTGAAACCCTTGCTGAGATCCGAAGATCCTGACACTAATTCATGAGTTCATGAAACGAACAATGAGGCACCCCATGTTTTTACCCAAGAAATAAAATTTATTTGCCACATTGGCACAGTGAAAGGGTCAAGAATGGCCTAGGTAAAGAAAGAAACCCCGCATCTCAAAATGAGAGCGGGTTTTTTTCTGCATTGCTGCCAGGAGATTTTGCCAAAGGCGCAAATTGTTTTAGAATCAATGTTCCGGTGGACGCCTGTCCCCCTTGCTGGCTCGAAGCCCCGACAGCGGGATCTTCATTTCGTTACGACAAGCCAGTGACCACTGACCCGCCTTCGCTAAGAAGCTATAGTGGGCAGGCTTTTGACAAATGTCTCTTAGCTTAACTCCACCTTGCGGTATACCTATTGTTATTCTTATATATAACGTTGGTTCCAAAAGAACTTAGGAAAACTCAATCAGCACTTATTCCTTGATCTGGCTGGGAGGAAATCCAGAACTCGGCGCTTTAAAAAAAGCAGTTAGTGCCCCTTCTTGAGCCAGTTGAAGAAATTGGTGATTGCAATCTTCTTTCCTTTAATTTCCACTCGATCATCATATCCATTTACTACTATCTCACGGTCTCGGGGAAGGTTGTTGACAAGCGTAGCCCGCCGTCGTTGAACCATGGCGAGGCAGGCAAGATGGCGCGGCAGAGCAAGAGGTTTGAAAGTACACTACGTTGGTGGTAAACGTGAATGAGGAAAGCAGGTCGGTGTGAAAGTTGATCTAAAGAGGTTCCTTTTTGACTCTTGAATCAGATCAAGCAATCGCTTTGGCAATACTCTTTTTATTGGCACCCATTGCCAGCAGGGACTTGACAAGGAGGTCCACGGATATCGTCGGATCTCCCTTTTCCATTTTGGCTACCCTTGACTGGCTGGATTTGAGCATCTTAGCCAACTGTGTTTGTGTCAGATTGCTTTGTTTGCGGCGGTCTGCAAGAGCCTGGCTGAGTGCCAGTTTTAGTTCGATATATTCCGATTCTTCTTTGCTCAATCCAAGGAAATCTCCGACAGTACCGACACGATAACCTTTAGATTCTAAAGCCTTTTTTTTCCTCGTATCCATAATATAATTACCCTTCCCTGACATCCATTTCATAGTGTTTGATTCTTTGTTTGCAGACGTCAATAATCGATTTTGGAGTTTTGTTTGTCTTCTTCTCAAAAACCTCCAGAATCAAAATCGCATCGGTGTAGATTCGGTAGATTATTCGCCATGTCAAATTTTCATCGTTTATTCTCAATTCGTGGCATTGCGTTCCAATCGAAGGCATCGGCCTCGATTGAGGAAGCGATAGCGCTAGGCCTTTTTGGAGTTGCCGCAACAGGTACCCTGCTTCGATACGTGCATTTTCTGAAAAGGGCGGTGTCCTAATCGCACCATGAATCCACACCAACGGCTTATCTTGATGACTCATATAATAAAAAATATGTCAGATATGACATATTGTCAATTCATTTATCTTCACCTTTTGAAAACGAAAAGAATAAACGGGTCACCCATAAATGATTTGGGGAACGTCGTTGACAAGCGTGGCTTTTATCTAAAAATAATGGGGGGCGCAGTGGGGGACATAAGATTGTAAGATTAAGGTGAATTGGGGCGGGCTTAAATATTCAAGGGCAACTAATGTAGTAGCCGGGCCATACTTTCCTGGTGAAGGTCTTATAAAAAAAATACTAAGGACAGAGTCACAGCTTGCAACTGCAGTTTAGCGCATTGCACGCGAGACGAAGAAACACCGGGAGTTTAAGGGGCGTGGATTAACCTCGCCGCTACAAGAAGAGGATTCACGCAGAGTCTTCTGGGCATTCCCGTATTTCTTGAGATGAACCCTCGCCAACCAACATCCCGTCCGAAATCTGAAGAATCCGGTGAGCGTATTTGGCGCACTCAGGGCTGTGAGTGACCATGATAATCGTCATCCCGTCATTATTGAGCCTTTCCAAAAGGCACATGATCTCACCGGAAAGGGGGACGACCTTAAATATTAAAATACTCATTCATTTAGCTCATTGATGTAAGGCCTGTAAGGCGGAGCGCTGGCAAAAAAATTAAATTAATATAGGATAGATCATTCCTGGGAATCTGGGCAGCCGATATCAGGGGAAGCAAGGCTAAAAGAGGGAAGCCGCAATTATCAGGGACAATAATATTGGAGAGCGGTTTGGCATCGGCCTGTCGGGTGTCACTCAGGCGAGTCGCCGGATAGGCTTGAAGGCAGAAAAGGAGAAAAAGCTTGGCAAGCTGCTAATAAGAATAGAGAAGAACCTGTTTTTGTGAATTGGGTAGCCTGACTCTATTTTCTTTGGTCGAATCTCCCGCTTTATAGCGGACCTTCCAATTCCTCTGCGGTGGTTTTCACCCACTGAAGAAGACGCTCTCGTATCTGCTCCTTCACACTTAATGAGCTTATTCTTTCTGTTAGGATTGCTGCATCAATCATTTCC
>CAYWMP010000041.1:0-36757 GCA_964459445.1 uncultured Desulfobacteraceae bacterium | reverse complement strand
AAGAATTAGATCAAATGCTGATAGGAGGCAGACAATGAATGAGAAGACATCCTACAAATTCCACACACAGGTGATCCATGCGGCCCAATCCTCGGAGGACTGGCAAGGCGCAACGCTTGCACCTATCTTTCAAACGGCCTCTCATCTCCACCCCACTGCAGAGAACCTGAGCCAGACCTTTTCAGGCATGACAAAGGATCACATCTATATGCGGCTCACGAATCCCACAAATCGAATTTTGGAGGAAAAGCTGACGGCCCTTGAGGGGGGTCAGGGTGCGGTGGTCATGTCCTCCGGCATGGCTGCAGTATCTAACGCATGCATGGCCTTGCTTCGGACCGGGGACGAGCTTGTGACCGGTAATTCCCTCTTCATGTCCACCTATCTTCTATTCACGAACGTTTTTAAAAAATATGGGATAACCGCCCACATGGTCGAATCTACGGATATCGATGCCATAGAAGCCGCCATCACCCCCAAAACACGGTTGGTATATCTGGAAACCATCGGCAACCCCAAGATGGATATCCCGGATATTGCCCGAGTGGCGGAAGTTGCCCATGGAAACGGCCTTCCCTTGCTTATTGACAATACGCTGCCCAGCCCCTATCTTTGCCGCCCGTTAGAACTGGGGGCCGATGTCGTGATCCACTCAATGACGAAGTACCTGAGCGGTCATGGCAACGCCTCAGGCGGCGTCGTTATCGATGGTGGAAATTTCGATTGGGCCGGGGAAAGGTTTCCGGATTTTGAACCCTTCATCGAAAGAAAAGGCCCGCTTGCCTACCTGGATAAGGTATGGCGTGAACATCACATCAACTTCGGGACCACCCAGGCGCCTATCCATTCCTTT
The DNA here is from genome assembly GCA_964459445.1 of uncultured Desulfobacteraceae bacterium. GTDB lineage: Bacteria > Desulfobacterota > DSM-4660 > Desulfatiglandales > HGW-15 > CAYWMP01. The sequence goes on along the minus strand of CAYWMP010000041.1, from coordinate 35,904 downwards.
CTTACCATGATCGGATTGGACACCCTTGCCCTTCGCATGGAGCGACATATGAACAACGCCCTCGAAGTAGCCCGCTTTTTAAAAGAGCGGCCGGAGGTCGCCTGGGTAAACTACCCCGGGCTTGAGGATCACCCGAGCCACAGCAGTGCGCAAAATCAATTTGAGGGTAAAGGCTTTGGCGGCATGCTTACCTTTGGCCTCGAGGATCAGGATGCTTGTTTTCAGTTCATCGATAATCTCAAACTGATCTATCATTTAGCCAACCTTGGTGACTGTAAGACCTTGGCAATTCACCCCTATTCTTCCCAATATGTCTCCTTTGATGATCCCACCAGGGAGAGTCTTTCCATAAAGCCCGAAATGATAAGGCTTTCGGTTGGGATCGAGGCAGTCGAAGATATCTGTGAAGACCTGAAGCAGGCGTTGGAAAAGACACGGGGATAAGATTCACGTTTTCAATCTAGTTTCCAGTTTCGATCACGCCCGGAGGGCGAGATATGAGCGAATATATTGAACATGATAAGAGCGGCATTTCAGTTGGAATCGTTGAAAAGCAGTTCTTCACTTTTGCGGCCCCCCCCCATGAGTTGGTGCTCGAGAACGGAGAAAAGCTTGGCCCGATCACCGTTGCCTATGAAGCCTACGGGACGTTAGCCCCTGACAAAAGCAACGTAGTATTGGTCCTTCATGCCCTTTCAGGCGATTCCCATGCTGCAGGATATTATAGCGAGGACGACCCCAAGCCGGGATGGTGGGACATCATGGTGGGCCCCGGGAAGGGCATTGATACGGACAAGTATTTTGTTGTCTGTCCAAATATCCTGGGCAGTTGCATGGGTTCGACGGGACCCTCCTCCATAAATCCGGAGACTGGAAAACCTTTTGGGCTGGAGTTTCCAGTGGTCACTATTGGAGACATGGTTCGCGTCCAAAATAAATTAATGGATCATCTTGGTATTAATAAAATTCTTGCCGTGGTCGGCGGCTCCATCGGTGGCCTTCAAGTCCTCGAATGGTGCCTCAGCTATCCAGAGATGGTGGTCTCCGCCATCCCTTTGGCAACCACCATGAAGCATTCAGCCCTTACCATCGCCTTTCATGAGGTGGCGAGACAGGCCATTATGGCCGATCCCAACTGGAACAACGGTAACTATTACAATGGGCCAAAGCCGGATCTTGGTTTGGCTGTCGCCCGTATGATCGGCCACATCACCTATCTGTCGGATGAGTCCATGAGGCACAAATTCGGCCGGCGCCTTCAAGACAAAAGCGATTTTTCTTTCAACTTCGACGTTGATTTTCAGGTAGAAAGCTACCTTCGTTATCAGGGCAAGAAATTCGTGGATCGTTTTGATGCCAATTCATTTTTGTACATCACCAAGGCGGCGGACTATTATGACATGGAAATCCAGCATGACTCGGGATCGGCGGTTAAGGCCTTTTCCAAGGCCAGAGCTAAATTCCTTGTGGCCTCTTTTACCTCTGACTGGCTTTATCCGACCTATCAATCCAAAGAAATGGTTCAGGCCATGAAAAAGAACGGGCTGGACGTCAGCTTTTTGGAGATTGAAGCAAAGTGGGGTCACGATGCCTTCCTTCTGCCTAACGAAAGACTAACCGCCCTGATAAATGGGTTTTTGGATCGGGTATACGGGGAGGATTAGAGACTGTCTATGCGTTACGATCTGCAAATCATTGCCTCCTGGATCGAACCCGGATCAAAGGTCCTTGATCTTGGTTGCGGCGAAGGGGATCTATTGCATTTCCTTAAAAGGGATAAGCAAGTGACGGGAACCGGCATTGAACGCAGGGAATCAAAAGTCGCCCAATGCATTGAAAAGGGGCTTTCCGTGCTTCAAGGAGACATCAACCAAGAGGTGCTGGACTACCCCGACCACACCTTTGATTACGTTATCTTGAGCCAGACCCTTCAGCAGGTCTACGATCCGGCCAACCTTCTACAGTCTCTTTTGAGAATCGGCACAAAGGGCATTGTCAGCTTCCCGAATTTCAGCCACTGGAGAAGCCGTTTCCAGCTTCTTTTGACGGGTTATGCGCCCATTACGAAACAACTCCCCTATGAATGGTACGACACCCCCAATATCCGTGTGATCACACTCAAGGATTTCCGCAAATTTTCCAAGGAGGTGGGATTTAAGGTCCTCAAGGAGGTGGCGATCAATACCAACAGCCAAGATCGACGTGGTAAGATCGTTGAGTTCTACCCGAACATACGGGCGACCTACGGCATTTTCATGATTGGGAAGGCGTAGAATAGAATTGATTGTGCTTTTATATTGCATGAACTTTCAGCGAACGAGCCAACACCACAATAATAACTTTATGGAGGCTAAAGATGAAGGAAATCGAGATAGATGGTCGGAAAATAGAGATTGCGACAACGATAGATGCCGTCGGTCTTTTTTGCCCCATGCCTATCGTGCAGCTCAATTTGGCGCTCGAAGGCTTAGAGGGAAGTGAGGTCGTAGAGGTTTTTGCCGATGACGCCGGCTTCGAAGAAGACGTGATCAACTGGTGCAAAGAGAAAAAACACAGGGTTTTGTCTCTTAAAAAAAATGAAGAAAAAATCTTTGCGGCCTATGTGGAAAAATTTCAGGCGGAATAGGCTTTTTCAATCATAAACCTCTTGACACGAAATACCACATCGTGGTATTTTCAATTTGAATGATTAAAGAAGGGAGGTGAGGATATGAAGATGGATATGCAAGACACCGATGATGTGTGTTGTTGTTCGAACACGGGTGGAGCGCTCGTCCGGATGATGGGGTGGTTTGCAGGATTGAAAAGCCCATAGGGCATATCATCGCCTCTTGCCGATTTTTTCAAGGCCCATTTCAAGACTATTCTCTCCTCATCACCTCACCGCTTCTACTCAGTCAAAACATCTAAAACAACATGAGAATTATTGAATCCTTTTCAAACTCCATGGAGGTTCTATTATGTCTGTCAAGATTAGAATACCTACTCCCCTAAGGGGATTAACAAATGGTCAAAGAACCGTTGAAGCTGAAGGCGGAACGGTCTCCGAGGTTCTTCAAAGCCTGGAATCCCATTATCCCGGAATCACGGATAAACTCTATGACAAGGAAAACCGGCGCTTGTTCATGAATATCTATCTCAATAATGAGGATATTCGGATTCTAAATAAAGTAGAGGGGAAATATGAAATAAACAACCACACGCCCGTGAAGGACGGCGATCAGCTGTCCATTATCCCCCCGGTGGCTGGGGGATTAGGGGGGCGGTGACCATGATTCCTTTCGAGAAGGATCAAATCCAGCGGTATGCCAGACATATTATCCTGCCGGATGTCGGAGGAGAGGGGCAAAAAAAACTTCTCTCATCCCGCGTCCTTCTTCTGGGTATGGGAGGGCTCGGTTCTCCGGCCGCCCTCTATCTTGCTGCTGCGGGTGTGGGAACCCTGGGATTGGTGGATTTCGACACGGTTGAATTGAGCAATTTGCAGCGTCAGATCCTTCACACCACGGGGGATTTGGGTAAGGCCAAGGTGCAATCTGCCAGGGAAACCATCCAAGCCATCAATCCAGACGTCGAGGTTCGCGAATACGAAGATCGGCTGAGTACGGAAAACATCCTGGATATCATCTCGGATTTTGACTTAATCCTGGACGGTTCAGACAATTTTCCCACCCGTTTTCTTTTAAACGATGCCTGTGTACTTGAAGGGAAAACCGTGGTCTATGGGGCCATTCTTCAATTCGAAGGGCAGGTCAGCGTATTCGCCCCTGACAGGGGGCCCTGCTACAGGTGCCTCATTCCCGAAATACCTTCTCCGGGTTCGGTGCCCAGGTGTCAGGAAGCAGGGGTCCTGGGCGTTTTACCTGGCATCATTGGCACCCTGCAGGCCACGGAAGCCATAAAAATGATATTGGGGATTGGAAACCCCCTTATTGGCCGTCTCCTGCTATTTGATGCCCTGGATATGGAGATGAGGGAGGTGAAGGTCCGGAAAAACCCCTATTGTAAGGCCTGCGGTGAAGATGCTCACCTTGATGAACTCACGGATTATCAGAATCAATACCTCTGCGAGGCATCCGCCTGACCGTAAGAAACTAATTAGACAAGATCACAGGATAGACTCGATAATGGCTCACCTTTGTTCATTAAGAATCGCGTACAGGGAACACTGCCCTTGTAGCCGCGTCTGAATCAGAGAATTAAAACAAATGATCAACAGGATGAAAAAATGATCGAGTGGATCCTGCTTGCCTGCCGAAGCCTTGGCGTAGGCAGGTTATCCTGTCAAAAAAACGAGTCGGAAATGATTTCGGCGGAAAAAATGACTTGGACCTTTGAAAACCAATCCTGGGATCGAATGGTTCGTCACACGGTCGACGGTTATCCGAGTGAAGCCTGCGGCATCCTGATGTGTTCTTGTGAAAAGCCACAGCATATCATAGAGGCCTATCCCACTGAAAACGCCACGGAAGAGAATCCTGCGAGACGTTATTTGGTTGACCCCAAGGCGTTCCTGGAGGCGCACAAATGGGCAGAGGAGAAGGATTTGGATATTTGCGGTTTTTACCACTCCCATCCGGATCACCCTTCCACCCCTTCGGAATATGACCGCAAGATGGCCTGGGAGGGATACCTCTATATTATCGTTTCAATCAGAGGAGGGGCATTGGATAAAGCACAGGCCTGGATGTATACCCCTGAGACAGAACATTTCAAAAAGATTAGCCTCGAAACCCATGGCCAAGCCGAGGAAATGCCCGGGAAGGGCTAGGTTATTCCTCCCAGTAGATACAATCCACAGGGCAGGTCCCCATGGCTTCTTCGATAAGGTCTTCCGGTCCTCCCTCGGGCTTAATGACTTCCGCCTTTTCCGTGCTTTCGTCAAGCTGAAAGACTTCAGGGCAGATCTCCTCGCATGATCCGCAACCTATGCATTCATCTTCATCGATATAGACTCGCTTGGCCATCGTTATTTCTCCTTTCTGGGCCTTGCAACGGCTTGTGCTGGTTTATGATCTCCGCAACGACGATCCTGCTGAACTCAACGCAGATTATCTGCTGCAAATCATAGGGCCCATTCAATAGCTTTCTCCTTGACCTAAGTCAAAGAACGCCTTTCTGTAAGTCACTATAGTATATGAGATCGAGAAGAAAAAAGATTTAGTCCATCAAAACAACGATTTGAGCGTTTTTTCATTGGAGGTCATGAATGTGTCAGAGTTACAGAGTCACCTGTTCTTGCGGTCTTGAAACGGCCGAAATTTTCTTTGGTCGAATGGTTTTGGACGAAAATGCCATTGCCGAGGTTTATTGTCCGAAATGCAGCCGAGACATTGACATAAACACCGTTGGCAGGGTCTATGACAACGGCTGGGTCCTTGAATTGAATATGGATTTCGTGAGAACCCGAGCTTCCATAATGGGCATCTCTCCGGAAAGTGTAACCGCTGACTGGGTCTTTGATGAAGGATATGCCACATGGGTTGGCATCACACCGGATGATTATCAGAAGAGGGAACAGGAAAGGGCCAAAATCCAGGAACTGGCCAAGACCGATCTCCTGGCCTATATGAAGGCCATGACGGAATGGGGATTGAGTCGTGAGAAAAGGTTTATTAGTGAGGGTTGGCGCAAGATGCAACCAAGGGTTTGAAATAATTGCTCCTTGGAGACCAAATGCCCTCGCATCATCCAATAGGGGAGGAATTGTGGAATGACAAAAAGACCACAAACCGGAGACGGGGATTTGATTGAACCCTTTGATATTTCAGATGACGACGTCTTCGAAGCCATGAAGGACATAGAGGGGTTTATCGATATCACGCCGGGGGACTTCAAGGCCCTTTATCGCTTAGCTAGAGGTTAGGAAGGGAATGGAAGACCATGGCATATTTCGGCAAAATGAAGGGAACCACAAAGAGTCCTCCTGTTGTAAGCCTCTCCGAAATTATCTGGTCCTGGGTGGGAGCTGTGCTCGGTATGGCTCCCGTCGCTTATATCAACTACAACATTCTTGAAAGTACGGATTTTATTATGATCATCGGTTCTTTCGGGGCCTCAGCCGTGCTGATCTATGGTGCCATCAAAAGCCCGCTGGCCCAACCGAGAAATCTGATTGGCGGACACGTTATTTCCGCTCTGATTGGCGTCACCTCCTATCAATTGTTGCAGACTCACATGTGGCTTGCGGGTTCAATTGCAGTGGCTACAGCGATAGCGGCTATGCATGCGACAAAGACACTGCATCCGCCCGGAGGAGCCACTGCCTTGATTGCTGTGATCGGAAGTCAAAAAGTGCATGACTTGGGCTATCTTTACGCGGTCATCCCTGCCGGTGTTGGCGCCACGATCATGCTTATTGTTGCCCTTCTGGTGAACAACATCCCAAAAAGCCGAAGATATCCCGAGTTTTGGTTTTAACGATCTGGAAGTGTCAGTGAATGGGGCTTTCTTGAAGCCCAACGAGGCGTTAGATGGCGCAAGAAAGATTGAATTGCTGGGAATTCATGAAATGCGGGAGAGAGCCGGGAGGCGCCCAAATTGCTCATCTTGGCGTTTGTCCGGCAGCGGCGGATATCTCCTTTGATGGCATTCACCTCGGCAAAAACGCGGGGAGAATATGCTGGGCCGTGGCAGGGACCTTTTGTGGGGGAAAAGTTCAGGGATCATTTGCCGAAAAACGGGCTTCCTGCATTAGCTGCGACTTTTTTCAAAAAGTTCAAGGGGAAGAGGGCACAGCAAATCTTAGCACCAAGTTCTTAAGGTTCATCTCAAAAAATGGGAAAGGATCCTTTCTAAAAAACCTGACTTATAAAAGCGTAAGGGCGGGGGAACGGTTTATCAGTCAGGGTGAAACAACAGACAGGGCCTACGTCATTGAACGTGGCTCTTGTCTATTGATTGTAGAGAAAGACCATGAGCTTCACCCTGTGCGTCACTTGGGAGAAGGGGATATTGTCGGTGAGTTAACACTCCTTACCGGAGAGCCTCAAAATGCCCATGTAGAAGCCCTGACGGATATGGATTTGTGGGGCCTCAGCAAGGGCCAGTTTGATGACCTTTCCGAAAGAGACCCGGAAGTGCTTGACTTTCTTACCGAACTTGTCGCCGATCGATTCGATTCCAAAAGGCCCACGGCGGACCGAGCCATAGGCAAATACGTAGCCACTGATGTAATCGGGAGCGGCGGATATAGTATCGTTTATAAAGGCTACCATTCACACCTGAACATGCCGGTGGCTATCAAGATGATGAGACACAACCTTGCCCTTTCCCCTGATTTTTTGAACACTTTCCGCAATGAAGCACGAACCATTGCGAGGTTTAATCATGAGAGCATCGTCAAGGTGTACGATATAGAGGAGCGCTATCGAACGGTTTTCATCATCATGGAACTGGTGCAGGGTGAATCTTTGAAAGAAATGATTCAGCGTCTAAAGGGAATCCCTCCCTCCGTGGCCTCCAATTTCCTGGTCCAGATATGTTCCGGCCTTTGCTATGCTCACGAGCATAATATCCTCCATCAAGACGTGAATCCGACCAACATACTCGTACAACAAAATGATCGATTGAAGATTCTCGACTTCGGCTTGGCCTGCCCTCCCGGCGCTGACGATAGGAGTATCTTCGATGGCACGCTTCAATACATGGCCCCGGAACAAATAGTGTGCAAACCTGTAGATGAACGAACGGATATCTATTCCTTAGGCGTCACCGCCTACGAAATGATTACGGGAAAACTCCCCTTTCTCGAAGATGGCGTGAAGGCCCTGATGGACATGCACACGAAGCGGGATATTCCCGATCCGGCGGAGGCCATGCCGTTTATACCAAAACCTCTTCGTCAATTCATAATCAAAGCCTGCCATCGCGACCCAAGCCGCCGATACAAGAGTGTGGATGAGGGAATGCAGGAACTTTTGCCTCTGGCCAGGGAATTCGAACCCGGTCGCAGGCATATTCGGGCATTGAATGCGATTGAGATCCTGGTCAAGGAGCATGGCCTGATTCGGCAATTCCTGGACAATCTTTCAATAGCCGCAGATATGGTTGATAACGGCGATCTCCCGCCAAAGGAATTCTTCGAAAGGGCCGTCCAATTCGCTCGCGTTTTCGCGGACAAATATCATCATTACAAAGAAGAACACCTGATGTTTACCCAATTGGCACAAAAAAAGGCAGGCGCCCTCGATGGCGCCATTGAATCCTTAAGATTTCAGCACGAAAGGGGACGCAATTTTATTTCGGAGATATCCTCCTCTTTAGAAGGGTATGCCAAGGGAAATGATTTGCACATTACCAACTTGCTCGAAAACGTGGGGGCTTATATCCACCTGCTCAGGCACCACATCCACAAAGAAGACCACCATTTCTTCCCCATGGCAAGGGAGGTATTCACCGAAAGCGAGTTGCAGGGGCTTGGGGAGATGTTTGAAGAGGAGGGCAAGAAGGCTGGCCAAGATGTGATTGAAAACAATCGAAAACTCGTTGAAGAAATGGGCTCATTGCTGTAACGCTCCGCAAGAACCTTCATTTGTTTCGTTTCGGGCACTCAAAAGCCAAAACAGCTGAGGCCCATATAATTACCTGCCTTTGTTATTCTCCGCACGCACTTTCACAAGTTGGGCCAATATGCTGACGGCGATCTCTTCTGGGGTTTCAGAATGGATATCGAGTCCTATGGGGGCGTAGACGCGATTCAGAACCTCTTTTTTGATCCCGTCATTCATCAGTCCTTTGTATAGGATCGCAATCTTTCTCTTGCTCCCGATCATGCCGATATAACCCGCCTCAGTCTTTAAGGCTTGCTCCAAGACCTCTCCATCATAGAGATGTCCCCTCGTCACAATGACGACATAGGATTGAGAATTCACCTTCAATTTCTCGAACACCATTTCAAACGGTTCTACGAGGACTTCATCTGCCTCTGGAAAGCGTGCCCTGTTCGCGAAGTTGGGCCTGTCATCCAAAATTACAACTCTGAAATCGACCATTTTGGCCATCGGCGATAGGGCCTGAGCAATATGGCCGGCCCCAAAGACATACAGCGTTGGATCCGCTTGGATCGGTTCCAGCAAGACCTCGATTTGCTGACCATCTTTTTCATTTAAGGATTTGACTTCCAGCTCTTTCAGGGTGTTCTCCAAACACCAATCCATTAATTGATTCTCCAATGCCTTTCCTTCAGACAAGACCCCCAACTGCTCTTCGCCCGTTTCAAAGAGGACCTTGGATCCCTGCGAGCGGGTAGCAGCTTCTCTCGTTGAAACAACGGAAGCAAGAATTCCCCTTTCACCACGCTCCCGCATCCTTTCGATTCTTTGATATATAGGGAGCAGGGTTTCTTCATCGGTCTGAAGCGGCTCTATGAGGATCGTGACTGTCCCTCCACAAATGAGTCCGCTGTCGGCCATTTCCTCGTCATCCAATTTGAATTTCATCAACGCGTTTTTCCCGCGCTCTATTGAATCCATGGCGGCCTGCCACACCTTTGCCTCGAGACATCCTCCTCCAACAGAACCGATGGTGGGGCCGCCCTTTGGAACAAGGTACTTTGATCCCATGCCTCTTGGTGAAGACCCCCGTACTTGAATGATAGTTGCCAGGGCCGCAGGTGTTTTTGAGTTTAACAACCTGACAATTTCCGAATAGATGTCTTTCATCCTTTTGTCCTTTTGCGGCAGTTTAGCCTGAAATGCCCCCATTAAACCAATATTATCAGGGCCTTAGATTACTTACCCTTTTTATAGGGAAACCGGCGGCGGTAAAGACCCTGAAATCAGAACGCCGAACGGAGGCAAGAATTGAGTTGTATGTTTTTCTTGATTCATATACCACGCCGTGGTATACAAAACAAGAAAAAGAACGCTTTCCTAAATATTATTTGGATGGTGGGCTTAATGAAAAACGGTCACATGAAATACCGATATATGCGAACGTGGAAGTACATTGACATGGGCCCTAAGCCTACTTATTTTACTCAGTATCGGAATTATTCTAAAAATATCAGCATCTGCTGTGAAATAGCGGACACCGCCATAAGGAGAAAAAGATGAAATTCGTAGAAAAACTAAAAGCTGACGACACCTTGGACCTCGTGTGTCGTATGTGTCCTTTGCACCTTTTGGAGCCCGGTGAAAAGCTTGCCTGCATGAAAGAAGGTCAGGTCCTTGAGGTCCTGACGGACTATGATGGCGCTTTGGAGGATATCCCCTCATGGTGCGAAAAGTGCGGTCAGGATTTTCTCGGCATTGAAGAAGAAGACGACTGTTATAAACTCTATATCAAGAAGAGGAAATAAGGGGGCTTCCATGCGAGCGGTATACTTGGATCATGCATCTGCAACACCTGTGAGAAAGGAAGTTGTACAAACTATGCTTCCCTATTTTGAAGAGGAATACGGCAATCCATCAACGGTCTATGATCTGGGCGCCAGGATCAAAGACGTTGTTGAAGAGCAGAGGGAGAATGTAGCCAAACTCATTGACGCCAATGCAAAGGAAATCATATTCACCTCTTCGGGTGCTGAGGCGAACAACCTTGCCATAAAAGGCGCCTGCTTTGCCAGGAAGGGGAAAGGAAATCATGTCATCATATCATCTATTGAGCACCACTCGGTCCTTAATCCTGCCAGATTTCTGGAAAGAGTCCTAGACTTCGAGGTGACATTTCTTCCGGTGGATGAACACGGTTTGGTTGATCCGCAGCGCATTGAAGATTTAATCAGGCCGGAAACCCTTCTCGTTTCAATAATGCACGCGAACAATGAAATCGGGACCATCGAACCCATATCAGAAATCTCTGCCATCTGCCGGGAAAAGGGCGTGGGCTTTCATACGGATGCCGTCGCGACCGTCGGAAATATCCCCGTGGATGTAAACGAACTGGATGTGGATATGCTGAGCCTTTCCGGCATCCCCTTGGGCGGTCCCAAAGGGATCGGAGCGCTTTATTTCAAAAAGGGCTTCAGACTCATGCCTTTGATCCATGGCGGTATTCAAGAATACGGAAGGCGAGCCGGGACGGAAAATGTTCCTGCTATTGTGGGATTGGGAAAGGCCGCCGAACTTGCCATGGATGAAGTCCCCAAAAAAATGGGGTTTGTTCGGGAATTGAGAGATAAGCTGGCTTCAGGGATTCAAGAACGAATCGAAAGCATACGATATACCGGCCATCCGACTCAGCGGTTACCCAATCATGCCAGCTTCTGCATTGAAGCCGTTGAAGGAGAGGCGCTGATATTGATGCTCAATGAGGACCGCGTCTATGCAAACACCGGTTCGGCCTGTGCATCCAAGGCCCTGAAGACTTCGCCTGTTCTAGTGGCGATACAGGTACCTCCCGATTTGGCAAATGGATCGATCGTGTTTTCTCTGGACGCCAGCACCACCCAAGAAGACGTTGATTATGTACTGGACAAGTTTCCTGAGGCCGTAAGCAGGCTTCGTTCCTTCTCACCTCTCTGGAAGAAGACAACGGCTGCTTAAGCCGGATCTTCCGAGACGTCCGATTCATCTTTTCGCTTCTGCCCTTTTCCCTGCGCCTCTCTATTTCGGTTCCAGGGCCTTTACCAGGGCACGGATTGTAATGTTGTAAGGCGTCTCCACACCTGACTGTTCCCCGTATTCGACAAACTTCCCATTAATAAAATCGATCTCCGTCCTTCGCTTGTTTTCAATATCAACGAGCATGGACGGTTTGTGATCCCCGGCTTTGCTCATATATTCCATGGCGTATCGATAGAAATCCCAACCCAAGGAGATTTCGTTCGCCCTTGCCACCTTCACGCATTCCTTGACCAGAGCATCGACAATCTGAAAGACAATGGGATCGTTCATGGCCTGCGCCATGGTTATGCCTGTGACCGCACACACGGGATTCATGCAGGCATTGAGGATGGCCTTTCTCCATACCATGTAAACAATCTCGTGAGTATGTTCCGTTATGAGGCCGCTATTGGAGAGGGCCTTCGCGACGGCCTTCGCCGCATCCGCCGATTCCGGGTCGAGTTCCTGGAGAAAATGCGGCGGGTGATGAAAGGGCATGTGCACATGGGCCGGCGCCACGAGACCGCAACCGTAATTCACGACCGCTCTCATGACGGCCTTCCTGCCGAGGGATTGGGCCATAACCAGCTCCGTATCGATGCCGTTCTGCCAACTCACCACATATGTGCCCTCTCTATAAAAATTCTCTAGGGCAGATGCAATGAGTGGAAGAGCGTTGGCCTTAACTGTGAGAAATACGACCTCCGGACGAATATCCGTCAAATCATCTACGCTGCTACATGTCCTTGAAACAGCCTGCTTGACGGTTTCCGCCCCCTCTATTCGGATTCCGGGGTCCAATGCCGGTTTGATGAGATCGGGAACAACATCGCAAAGGGTCACGTCATACCCACCCTTTGCAAGAAAGGCTGAAACGATACAGCCTACCGGACCGGCTCCGACAACGGCGAATGATTTGGGCTGAAAATCCGTTTTGTCCTCCATGGGGTTGTTTCCTCCTACTTCCCTTTTAGTGTCCATCCAGAAATGGCCATTTTTCACAATTTCAGCATCAGGCTCAAATTCCAATCCTCAAAATACTACATGTATTCCTGTGGTTAAAATTTTCGCCTTCCTTGAACTTGCAAAAACTATCTCATTTCTGTATGGACATTATTTTGATTCCAACCACACTATGAAATATGTCGTTTTTATTTGTAATAATGGGCTATTCACTGACAATCATTCCGCTTCAATCATCCCAAAGGCCTCGGCATCCAACAATTTGATGCCTTGATTCTGAAGGATCTCTATGGCTCTATCGTTGTCGCTGAAGCGAAAAATCATGACGGCCCCACCCGAAGAAAAACCTATAAAGGCGTACATATAAACGACGCTCAGCTTTTCATCCAGAAGAGGCTTTAGGACTTCTGCGAGCGCCCCCGGTTTGTCGACGATTTCGGCCGCAACCACTTCATCGATCCTTGCCGGAAGATGTTTCTCCATCATAAGCCGCCGGGCCGTTGATACGTCGGAAACCAAGAGCCTCAGGACGCCGAAGTCGCCCGTGTCAACCAGGTTTAGTGCACGCAGATTAATGCCCGAATCGCCCAGTGTCTTGGTGACATCGTACAAACGGCCTGGCGAATTCTCTATAAAGACCGATATTTGTTTGAGCTTCATGCATCCCTCCTTTTCATTTTCCGGGGTTCTCAAATGGATATTTTTGGATTACAATACCAATTATTTTCCTTTTTCTATTTCAAGAATCTACTTCCTTAAATATACCACAGGTTCGAGGGACAACACAGGAGAGCGTTTTCATCTCCCTTTATTGAACCTCTATTCTAGGGACGAATGACACAACCTTCATTGACTTAAGTCAATTACTCTAAATCTATCATCATGTAGAAAATTGGAAATAAACAGCGGATTTTTTACTCAGGATCTGCACTCGGTAATGGAGCCCCACGGGTAAACCCGTGGTCCCTTGAAGTTACCCGTCTTCGCCTTCGGCTACGACGCGGTTATCCGCCTCAATTTTGGGGTGACATCGCGCCGTAGCATAAAATTTTTGCGCATTCATCCAGGGGCAAGCCCGTGATCTTCTGCGAAGGCGGATAAATCGAAACCCTGCCGTGGCCAGGGGAGACAAATCAGTTCAAACATGGAGGTGAAAATGGATCTGACGCCCAAAACCAAAATAGACGATCTTTTAAAAGCATACCCTTTTCTTCTCGATTTTTTGATCAATAAATCAAACGAATTCAAGAAATTAAAGAATCCCATTATGCGAAAAACCATGGGAAAAATAGCGACCCTGAGCAAGGTGGCTACCATGGGAAAGTTCGACCTCGATCCATTTATGAACGAGATTGCCGATGAGATTAAAGCGAAAGCCAATGAATCGGTGAATATTATGAAAGAGGTTGCAGCCAAAATTGAACCATTGACTGATCCAACAGCCAGGCAAGAGACCCTTAAAGGAATCATTCGTGATCTCCACAAGGGCGTAGATATGGAAAACCTAAAAAGTAGATTCTGGGAACTCATCCAAGACGTATCGCCCTCAGAGATCGCCAACATGGAACAAAAGCTGATTGCTGAGGGTTTGCCCGAAAGCGAGGTAAAGCGACTTTGTGACGTTCATGTGGCCGTTTTCAAAGAGGCCCTCGAAAAACAGGAAATTCCGGGGGCCCCTCCAGGACATCCTGTTCATACCTTTATGAAAGAGAACCGGGCCTCGGAAGAGATCATGAATAGTATTGAGGAAATGCTCAACGGGATCGGGTCGCCACCCGATGAACAATCCTTTAGTGACAACCAGGGGGAATTGACCAAACTTTCGGACGAATTGTGGAAAGTGGATATCCACTATAAACGAAAGGAAAATCAGCTCTTTCCCCTTCTCGAAGCCCACGACATCTCCGGTCCTTCACAGGTCATGTGGGCCATACACGATGATATCCGTGCATCTCTTAAAGAAGTTCGAAAGGCGCTATCCGAAAACAATGCAAAGGACAGCACTGTTACCCTAAGCGATGCCCTATCAGCCATTCGAGAGATGATCTATAAGGAGGAAAACATCTTGTACCCCATGTCTTTGGAAACCCTTTCCGATGCGGATTGGATTAGGGTCAAGGAGGGTGAAGAGGAAATCGGATTTGCCTGGGTGGAACCTGATGAAGGCTGGTCTCCTAAACCCGAAGCCGAAGAAGTAAGTGCCGTGGGGCCGGAAAAGATGAGACTGGATACAGGCTATTTGTCCAAGGAACACATAAACCTGATGCTTACCAATCTACCGGTAGATATCACCCTCGTCGATGAAGAGGACAGGGTCTCCTACTATTCAAAGGGCGATGAGAGAATTTTCCCTCGAAGCCCGGGGATCATCGGCCGGAAGGTGCAGAGATGTCATCCCCCGGACAGCGTCCACATGGTGAATAAGATTCTGGACACCTTCAAGGCCGGAGAAAGAGATACCGCCGAATTTTGGATTACATTAGGGGACAAATTCATCCTTATTCGCTATTACGCCCTTCGTGATAAGGATGCAAATTACAAAGGCTGCCTGGAAGTCAGCCAAGATGTCACAGAAATCCGGCAACTCAAAGGGCAGAGAAGGCTGCTTGATTGGGAATAGTCCATCCTTCGCTTACGCAACACTTTCATTCCTAAGTAGCCAAGGGAGCGAATCCAATGCTTGTGGAATTGAGGAATGTCTCTATGCTAAATTAACTACGTAACCCTATCTTACCGCTTTTTTGGACCATTTTGACTTAAGTCAATGCCTCAACCTTCTTGACCAATCTATTATTCCTTTAGCATCATAGAACCCTTTTGCAACGCTTGATCCGAAAATCCTAAAGATCATCATAGAAGAGACTAATGTCCAATGAGTTGGTGACCAAATGTAGTCTGATTTTTTTGAGATTAATTGGGTTAGTTGGAAGATGGGTGGGTGGTGCTTCAATTCGAACTTCATTTTGAGTTTGGAACAAGTTCTTTTTAAATTCTAATTGTGGAGGTGGCTTATGATTAGTTCGGCAATGAAGAAGTATTTTTTAATAGCCATTTTCGGGTCTATCATCGTGGCCCTTATTGGCTATTATTACACGGAAAAGGATTTGCCGCCCTATCCGGGAAAGGTCGTAACAGAAAAAGGAGAATTGCTGACCGGCAAGGATCAGATTATGGCCGGGCAGCAGGTCTGGCAGAAATACGGCCTCATGGACTTGGGCAGTGTCTGGGGACATGGCACTTACCGCGGGCCGGACTTCTCGGCCCAGACCCTGCATAACGTGGGGCAGGATATGCGTGAAGCCATGGCCCGGGAGAAGTATGGCGCTGCCTATGAAGCCCTGGATACGGCTGGAAAGGGCGCCGTGGATGCCGTCGTTATAGAGCAGGTAAAAACCAACCGGTATGACGCGGCAACCGATACACTCACCCTGACCTCATACCAGGTTGCGGCACTTAAGAAGGTACGAGAATTCTATAACACCCTCTTCTCCAAAGGGGACAAGCGCGGACCAATTCGCCCGAAAACAATAAAAAACCCTGAAGAGAGAATGAACCTTGCAGACTTCTTTTATTGGACCGCATGGGTAGCCGGAACCATTCGACCCGGGGATAACCATACCTACACCAACAACTGGCCCCACGATCCGTCGGTGGGGAATAGGGCCTCAGGGAAAACCCTTGTCTGGTCAGCCATCAATCTGGTCGTTTTCGGTCTTTGCCTTGGATTGATGATATGGATCTTTCACAGGTACGGTTTCAATAAAGGATCCTTGCCCTTTAAACCCGAACCCGCCGAAGCATTGGCCGCAGCCAGTATATCTGTGAGTCAGAAAAAAACGGCCAAATACTTCTTGGTTGTTTCTGCTCTTTGGTTCCTGCAGGTGAACATGGGTGGCTTTATGGCGCACTATACGGTACACCCGTCTTCTTTCTGGGGCATAGATTTCATAGCAAACCTGATGCCCTACAACTTGGTGAAGACCTGGCATCTACAGTTGGCCGTCTTTTGGATTGCCACATCCTGGATCGGAACAACGCTGTTTATCTCTCCAAGGGTAGGCGGGAGAGAGCCTAAAGCACAGGGATTTCTGGTGGATGTCCTGTTTGTTGCTGTGGTTTTTGTCGCCCTTGGCAGCCTCACCGGCGAATGGTTGGGTATCAAAGGCCTTTTGGACAAGTCATGGTTCTGGTTGGGCCATCAGGGGTGGGAGTATCTGGAGCTGGGCCGTCTCTGGCAGATTCTCCTGCTGGTCGGATTGATTATTTGGCTCGTCTTGGTAGTTAGAGGCTTAAAAGACCATTTCGCCAGCGGCCAAGAGAAATGGGGCCTCCCTCACTTTTTGGCCTATTCGGCAGTGGCAGTCGTGGGCTTTTTTTGTTTTGGACTGCTTTACGATCCTCAATCCCATTTGACCATTGCGGATTTCTGGCGCTGGTGGGTAGTCCATACCTGGGTCGAAGGCGCTTTTGAATTTTTTGCCGCGGCTGCCATCGTCTTTGTGATGGTTAACCTGGGTCTGGTGGAGCTGAAGGCGGGCCTGCGGACAGTCTATTTCACAGTAGCCCTCGCATTGGGCGCAGGTATCGTCGGCGTGGGGCACCATTATTACTGGTGGGGTGAACCCTCCTTTTGGTTGGCCCTGGGGTCCACGTTTTCCGCCCTTGAGCCCGTGCCCATCCTCCTGCTCATATCCGAAGTCTGGCATGGGCAGAAAGCCCTTATGAAGGCAGGAAGCGGTTTTCCCTACAAATATCCCCTTATGTTTCTGATAGCCGCTGTCTTTTGGGAAGTCCTCGGGGCCGGTATAATGGGGCTTTCCATCACCACCCCGATTGTTAATTACTATGAGCATGCAACCTATCTCACCGTGAATCACGGACATACCGCCCTCTTTGGGACCTACGGCATGCTGGCCATCGGTTTGTTGCTGTTCTCCATGCGGGGATTGGTCCGGGAAGACGGATGGGATGAACGATTCCTGAAATACTCATTCTGGGGAGTGAACATTGGACTCTTCATCATGTTTGCGGGAACCCTCCTGCCGGTGGGCATCCTTCAGGTCCTGGACAACATCCAAAACGGCTTCTGGCATGCCCGTTCGGATGATTTCTGGTTCAGGGGCGTCGTTCAGGTAATAGGAAATACCAGGATGATTCCCGACTTCCTGATCATTATATTCGGCTCGGGTGGGCTCTTGCTCTTTATGCTCAAGGCCCTGACCAAACTCAAACCGGTCGAGGTCCAATCGGGCGAAAAGTTTGAGTAGCGCTCAAGACGAGAAGTAAACCACTAACACGTCACCCTTGCTCGATAGTGAGCGAGGGTGACCTATTTAAAATGATTAGGAGTTGAACGAAATGAAAAAAGTGAACCTCTATGATGAAAACGATTTCAACGATCTCTCCATGTCGAGATTGCTCGTCCACGACTCCCCCTATTTCAAGATCCTGAACTTCAACTTCAAAGCGGGTCAGGAACTTCCCGTCCATTCACATGACATTGAGGGGCAGGTGAGTATTGCCGTCATTGAGGGAAATGGAGAGTTTTTGG
Organism: uncultured Desulfobacteraceae bacterium; assembly: GCA_964459445.1. Taxonomy (GTDB): domain Bacteria; phylum Desulfobacterota; class DSM-4660; order Desulfatiglandales; family HGW-15; genus CAYWMP01. The sequence continues at coordinate 17,844 of CAYWMP010000041.1, read as the reverse complement.
GTGAGGACGGCACGGCCCAACCTGCTCGACTCGGAGATGTCCTGATTTCCGACATTGCCGAGCCCCACGGGATAAGGGCAAAAACGGATATGCGGGTTTTGGTTACTATTGCACCACCTATTTAATGTACAGGCTGTGTTAGAGTGATTTAACATCATGACCATTCTCGAAGAAGTAAGGGAGATTGTTCAAAAAGAACTCGGTAGCGAGTACTCTTCTCTCACCATTGAACGTGTTGTGGTTGGTCTTTTCTTTACCGGGGTCAAGCTATCCAACGGGGCCGGTGGGATATGTTACACCCCTGTAAAGGAGATCCCTCAGGCAGTTTGTTGTCCCAGTTCTGCAGGACGGACCTTTGATCCTACAAAGATTAGAGGGATGCCTTCCGAGGAAATCCTTACCGCCCTTTCCTCAACCGAACCCATCAAACGAGCTGTTGCTATTGCAACCCTGAACGCCTTGAGCAGCTTCAGTCTATCTGATGCATCAAAGTATCCGTACACCCTCAAAACAAAAACGGATGCGCTTGATGTGGTTAGAATCGGTGAGGAGGATCGGGTGGTTGTGGTTGGGGCCCTGGTTCCGGCCCTGCAATTGCTGAAAAGACGCGGGGGAAACTGGTGGATTCTTGAACAGGATCCGGGGGTTCTCAAGTCGGATGAGATGCCCCATTTTATCCCTGCCGAGGACTCCGAAGAGGTGCTCAATGACGCTCAGGTGCTGATCATTACCGGCGTAACCCTTCTGAACGGCACCCTCGAGGGCATCCTCAATGCGGCACCGTCCGGATCAGAAATTACGGTAGTGGGTCCGACGGCCAGCATGCTGCCTATGCCCTTGTTTGATCGAGGGGTTCGGGTGGTTGGAGGGGTTCGGGTGAAAAATCCCGATGGACTTCTTGACACGCTCGCGGCAGGCGGATCAGGTTATCATTTCTTTGATTCGCTGGCTGAACGCATGGTTATGGAAAAAGGGTAAATGTCTGGAATTTATTTGAAATGGGATCGACCACCCTAACTGATTAAAAGTACAGAGGCCTCCTTACACCCGTGGAGTACCTTCTGTGCCACGCTCCCCAGAAAGAATTCCTGTAAGCCTGAAAGCCCCTTTCTTCCTAAGACGACGGCATCATATCCCCTATTTGCCTCTATAATGATATCCCTCGCTACGCCTTTCTCTATTGTATGAACCATGACAGAAACATCCTCATCCCTAAATCCAGCCTCCAATAAATGGGCTTTCGCCTTTTTCATGGCCTCATTGATAAGATCCCTCTTTTTGTCTTCTATGGTGCAAAAATTAATCTGCTGAGAAACAAAATAGGGTGTTAATTCAGGACTCTGCATATTACAAATCGCAGCAGTGTCAGGAATCACACCAAATAACGTAATTTTTCCATCCGGCTTCATTGATTTTGCCACGAACTCCGCTGCCCTCATTGCATTTTCAGATTCGTCAAATGCCACCAGTATCTTTTTTCCCATTATTCACTTCACCTCAATGTCTTTTTCCGTAAGTATATTTAGAAATACCTTTCTTTGCCTCCCCGATGGTCCTTCATGACAAGAAGCTCTATGCCCTTTCGGGTGTTGATAAATGCCTTTACGGCGCATAACATTTGTGTATTATATCAGCAAAACACGGGCCGTAATAGACATTTGTTTTAGATATTAAGATCAAAGGAATTTAATTAATGTCAACAAAACCAACTTATAGCCAGCTCGAAAAAAAACTTCAACAACTCGAAAAAGAAACTATCGAATACAGGAACGGAAAAAAACTGGTGGCAGATAGTTTTGAGGAACTTCAGAAGGCGAATCGAGAGCTTCAACGGGAGATTGCAGAGCGCAAAAGGGCTGAAGAAGAGTTGAGGGATCGAACAGAGCGTCTGGAATCACTCATCAAACACAGCTCTCTCGCCATCGTGACACTCAATAATGAACACAAAATCGTTTCATGCAACCCCTTTTTCGAAGAACTTTTCCAATTCAAGAAAACCGAGATTATTGGCAAGAATGTTGATGAGATCCTCGCCGGGAAGAACCATAAAAAGGATGCGGGGGAAATTACCAACAAGGTTCTTAAAGGTGAAACTATTCATGCCTTTGGGAAGCGACGCAAAAAAGACGGCACTCTGATGGATGTCGAGATATTCGGTGTGCCCGTGATCATTGAAGGAGAGGTTATCGGTGTTTATGGCCTCTATAGGGACGTCTCTGATTTAAAGCGGGCCGAGGAGGCTATCAAACAAAGTGAAGAACGTTACCGAACGCTTTACGAAGAATCCAAAAACGCAGAAGAGGTCTATCGTTCACTCCTCCATTCCTCGGCAGATGCTATCGTCATTTATGATCTTGAAGGACGGGCCCAGTACATCAGCCCCGCATTTACACGACTCTTTGGGTGGAGCGTGGAAGAGTTGAAAGGCAAACGGGTACCTTTTCTCCCTGACTCTGAGAGGGAGAGAACCATGAATTATATCAGAGATATTGTTGAGAAGGATGACTCTGTGCATGATGTCGAAACAAAAAGATTTACGAAGGATGGGGATTTACTTGAAGTCAGTATCAGTGCGTCTCGGTATAACGATCACGAAGGTAAGCCGGCCGGTATGCTTGTTCTACTCCGGGATATTTCAGAAAAGAAGAAACTCGAGGCACAACTGTTACAGGCCCATAAAATGGAAGCCGTTGGAACTTTAGCTGGAGGCGTTGCCCATGATTTCAATAATATCCTCCAAGCCATATCCGGCTACACTCAAATATTGCTTATGGGAAAAGAACCGGGAGACCCTGATTACGATAAACTCGAATCCATCGTACAATCCGCTGAAAGGGCTAGTGATCTCACAAAAAGGCTCTTGATATTTGGCCGCAAATTGGAGAGCAAACTCAAGCCTGTGAACCTAAACCAGGAGGTACTGCAGGTCAGAATACTTCTCGAGAGAACTATCCCTAAAATGATTGATATCGAACTAAAGCTCGTTGAAAATCTTAAGATTGTCAGCGCAGATCCGCTTCAGCTCGAGCAGGTGATGATGAATTTGGCGGTGAATGCCCGGGATGTGATGCTGGAAGGTGGGAAAATCACCTTTGAGACTAAGAATGTCACACTGGACATGGCCTATTGCAAAAGCCATCCTGAATCTATTCCTGGAAATTACGTTCTACTCAAAATCAGTGACACCGGTGAAGGAATGGATAAAGAAATTCTTGAACGGATCTTTGAACCCTTTTTTACTACAAAGGAATTGGGTCGGGGTACCGGGCTGGGACTTGCGATGGTCTACGGCATTGTGAAGAGCCACGGCGGCTTTATTACCTGCCATAGTGAAGTAGGCCGAGGGACTACCTTTGAAATATATCTTCCGGTGTTACAGGCCTCTTCAGAGGCGCTGAAAATAGAAAAGGAACGACGTGAAAAAATCCCTGGTGGAAGTGAAACTGTTTTGCTTGTGGATGATGAACCGACAGTCCTTGAAGTGCTCCAGGATTTTTTGCATCGATTTGGATATAAAACCCTCACGACAACGAGCGGCGAAGAAGCCCTTGAGCGTTATGAGATTGATGAAGAAAGAATTGATTTGGTCATTCTTGACTTGAACATGCCCGGCATGGGTGGGAACAGATGTCTCGAGGAACTCCTCAAGCTGGACCCTAAAGCAAAAGTAATCATATCAAGCGGTTATACCGGTGGCAACGAAATAGACCATCTCCTCCTATCCGGCTCGGCCGAATTCATTGCAAAACCCTACCATTATGAACACCTATTAAGAAAGATAAGAGAGGTGTTGGATAAAGAAGAGAAATGATCCCTACATAACGGATGAAGAATCCGTGGGCCAAAGGGTTAAACCAGAACCTCGGAGCAATCATTCTTTTTTAAACTGGAAACTAGAAGAAACAAAAATCATCTGAAATCTGTCAGGAGTATCTTGCTATGGCTGAAAAGACTGAAAAAAATCTTGCTTATGCCTTTGCGGCTGAATCCAAGGCCTATATTCGCAATGAGGCCTTCGCCCGAAAGGCCCAATTGGAGGGATATTCTCAAATGGCGCGGCTTTTCAGGGCTGTTTCAGACGCGGAATCCGTCCATGCCCATCGTTACCTGATGCTCATGAGGGGAAAAATTGGGTCTACGGAAGAAAATCTTGAAACGGCCTTTCAGAATGAAATAAAGGCCAATGTCGAAGAATATCCAAAACTCATGAAGGTGGCCTCTGAGGAAGAAAGCGAGGCTGCTCTCAAGGCCTTTTCACAGGCCCGCGATGTTGAAAGCCGGCATGCCGATCTATACAAACGGGCCATGAATGATATGCTCAGTGACAGAGATACAGACTATTACGTCTGCCAAGTCTGTGGATATATTGCCGAAGATGAGGCGCCGGAAGAATGTCCTGTTTGTGGTGCCGTTAAGGGTAAATTCAAGAAGGTAGAGTAGAATTACCAAACACTAGTTTGTAGCCGGATTCGGACTCCCGGCGTCAAAACCTGGTGAAAGCTCTTTCATCAGCGCTTTCAATTCTTCACCGTCTATCTTCTCCTTTTCCAGAATCAGTTGCGCCCCTTTATTTAGAACTTTACGATGCCCTTTGAGAACTTCGACGGCTTTTTCATACCTTTCACGGATAATTTCTCCGACCTCATTATCAATGAGTTCGGCGGTCGCCTCACTATACTCGGCCGCCCCTTCAACGCCCATGTCAAGAAAAGGCGATCTCTTCTTTCGGGCGAAATAAACCTGCCCCAACTTGCTGCTCATGCCGTATTCCTTGATCATGCTTCGTGCGATATCCGTTGCCTTGGCTAAGTCGTTGTGGGCGCCTGTTGAAATATCCCCAAACACGATTTCCTCAGCCGCGCGTCCGCCAAGAAGTGTGGCAATCTTGTTGAGCAACTCGGTTTTGCTCATAAGAAAACGGTCTTCCGTGGGGACCTGCATCGTATAGCCAAGTGCCGCGATGCCACGGGGAATGATTGAGATCTTTTGGACCGGATCCGTCCCGGGCAGTGAAAGCGCGACTATGGCATGACCCAATTCGTGGTGAGCGACAATTTCTCGCTCCTTTTTATTGATCAGGCGATTTTTCTTCTCAAGACCCGCCATGACTCTTTCGACGGCCTCCTCAAACTCCGGCATACTGACTTCCTTCTTGTTTCTTCTTACAGCCAACAGGGCCGCTTCGTTGACGAGATTGGCAAGATCGGCCCCTACCATGCCGGGTGTCATGTTGGCAATCTTTTCAACTTCCAGATTTGCGACAGCTTTTACATCCTTAAGGTGAATCTTGAGAATTTCTTCTCTGCCTTGCTTGTCCGGCCGGTCAACCAGGATCTGCCGGTCGAATCGGCCTGGCCGGAGCAATGCCGGATCCAATATCTCAGGCCTGTTTGTGGCGGCCATCAGGATGACACCAACCTTTGGATCAAAGCCGTCCATCTCCACAAGGAGTTGATTGAGGGTTTGTTCCCTCTCATCATGGCCCCCAACGTTTCCAAAACCTCGGGCCTTGCCCAGGGCATCCAACTCATCAATAAAGATGATACAGGGGGCCTTCTCTTTTGCCTGTAGGAAGAGATCTCGAACCCTCGCAGCCCCCAAGCCCACAAACATCTCCACAAATTCAGATCCGCTCATGCTGAAAAATGGAACACGACTCTCCCCGGCCACCGCCCTTGCCAGCAAGGTCTTGCCTGTTCCGGGAGGCCCCACAAGAAGAACGCCTCTGGGCATTTTCCCGCCCAATTTGGTGAACCTGGCGGGCTCCTTCAAAAAATCAATGATTTCAACCAATTCCTGTTCGGCTTCATCCACCCCGGCGGCGTCTCCAAAAGTCACGCCCACCTCGTCTTCCATATAGATCTTGGCTTTGTTCTTGCCCAGACTCATGAATCCGGGCTGTTGGCCTGTCATTCGTTTCATGAAAAAATACCAAATACCGACAAATACCAATATTGGAAAGATCCATGAAAAGAGATCCCTTAAAAAAGTGGACTCGATCCGGCCCTTGAAGTTTATATTATACTGATCCAGGAGTTTGGATATTTCAGGATCAACCCTGACGGTCTTAAACATCTGACCCCCTCCCTCAGAGGTCCCGTCGTCAATGATCGTGCCCTGTATTTGGTTCTCGGTAATGGCAACCTCGGTGACCTTGTTCTCTTTTACAAGTTTGAGGAATTCACTGTAGGGAATGGTGCGGATGGCAATGGCTGCGGATAGATAATTCTGGATTAGCAAAACGACCCATATACCCAATAGCACATACCAGATTGAAAACTTATGATGTTTCTCCATAACCTATCCTTTTCGGTCTTGTTGGGTTATCTCTTAGGGCATCTATTCGGAATTAGATAAATGACGCTTATCGGAATGAATGGATATGTCCTCTTTTCTGAGGATCAATCATGCAAGATTTGACTTATTCTGGGTGCTTTAAAAGATCTTATCTTAAAACTTAGATGAAAAGATAGTCATCTTTGAGGGTTATACAACAGGTGAGGTTTTTTGGCAGGCGGTCCAATTCTTTTTTATACCCTTACCTCCAGAAGCGCCCCCAAGGTTCTTAAATGGGCCTTCTCCTCTTCTGCAATATCGTGGAGAATGTCCTTGCTTTGTTTGCTTTTTGTCTTTTGGGAATAACGCATATAGAGGTCCATTGCCTGGGCCTCAAGCATCATCGCGAAGTTGAGTATCATCTCCACAGTCTCAAAAGCGCCTTGATTCTGTTCCAAAAATTCTTCGGTAGTAAATCCCCCCTCCATGATACCCGAGTCAATGTCCGATTCAAACCTCTCTTTGTCTTTCATGGATGGGTGGAGGCCAACATAGGCATCGAAAAGCCTCTGTTTATGTCTTTCTTCGATGTCGGCAAGTTTATTGAGTATACCGTTCACCTCTAAATCCTCGGTTTTCCGAACCATTGCCCTATAAAACTCTCCCAACCCAACTTCCATGCCGTAGGCCAGCATTATGATCTCTCCGGGGGTTTCCCGCTCCTTCAAAAGCTCCATACTCAAGTCCGCAGGACCTTTGGCAATAAGTCCCTCCCAGGCCATCATGCCCCCTTTCAGATTATAAATCTCTCTGAACCCCTCGCCTGACAGAAATTGTGCAGCGGCACGGCTGCGCCCCCCGGCGGCTCAGTAAGCAATGAGCGGCTTTTCACGATCCAGATCTTTTAAACGGTTCGGCAGTTCGGGTAAGGGCATTAGTGTGGAACCGGGGATGTGTTTCTTTTCATACTCAGACGGCTGCCGGACATCCAGTAGGATATAGGTCCCCTCAGGGTGTTCCTCTGTGAAGGCCTTCGCTTCGTCAGCACTCAAATTTTCAACCGGAACCAAAAATTGTTTCCAACGCATGGACTCTATTTTCCTTTCCTGAGCCTTAGCCAATCTTCCAATTCTCGCACGGCCTTTGTCATTTGATAACGACCGTCTCCAAACACGCCATAGTCTCCCCCGCACCCCATCGCCGCGGTGAGGCGGACCGAATTGGCGTAAAAGAGCCAGATATCACTCCATGATTTCTCAATGAATTCGTCAAAGGGATTTTCGCCCTTTGATAAACCATCCGCATAACCGCCCCCCCAGATATCCACCATAATCTGGGTCCCCGTGAGCGTGGCCATATTTGTCACTTCGATGGTGTTTAGAAACCTTTTGTAAAATCCATCTACCCAGGATTGATCGTGACAGGAAAGACAGGTTGCCTGCATGGCCTGCCATGCTTCGGCTCGCTCATCTTTATTGCGCAGATACGTCGATGCAAGCCCGCCTCCGAAATCCGTGGGAAGGGGCAAGCCATCCTTGTTGCGTATGATCGTCGTATCGGCGTCTTTGGGATGGGGGTGTGCATAGATCAGACCGAATAGGCGCCATGGAAGCCGATTCTTCATCTCATGGGTCCGCTCAGCCACCACATCGCCATCCGTATTCGCTAGGAGGCTGATATGGCAGGCCGCACAGGTGGGTGCTGTAAAATCCTTACCCACGGTCCAGGGGACATCCTTGAAGTTCCAGTCTTTGCCTAAGGATGAATAGATATTGCCATGTTTACTGGTCGTATAGATCTTGTAGACCGGAACGTCAGGCCCCACATGGCATTCCTTGCAGGTATAGGGCTTGCGCTCCATCTCAAGGGCGAATTCATGCCTCGTATGACATGCCGAACAGGAGCCTTTGCTTCCATCCAGATTTATCCTGCCGACCCCCTGATTCGGCCATCCTTCAATGATGGGGAACTCCATCTCCCCCTGGTCCGTTTCCCTGATCTCTTTGCCGGAAACCTTTAGCCGTGTGCCGTGGCAATAAAGACAGGAGTCGGCCTGGGTAAGGGCATTGGAAGGTAACAGTTTAACCTTTCCTTTCTCCAAAATGGGGGTTGCGTTTGAGGACTTCATCAGGAGTTGATAAACTTCGTTATCTACAAAGTTGCCATAGGCCTGGGCCATAAGGTTTTTGTCATATTGCTCGGCTTCCTGGGTATGGCATGTGGCGCAATCCTTTGGGCTGACCACGACATGGACGTTGTAGTCATTATGATCAAAGGTGTCCGCATGGGCATCAGGACGCAGGGTGTGGCATTCCGCACACCCGATCGTCACATCACGAAGGGATTCCGGAACTTTTTTGCTCGATATCTTTCGTGCCAAGCCCTTTACGGCCATGGCCTCAGCAGGTGTAACGGCCGCATGACGACTTTTCTTCCAGCCCTCGACTATGCCGGGATGGATTGAGCTATGGCACTCAATGCAGGTCTCCGTGTCCTCGCTGATGTTGCCTGCGGCAGCGAGGGACCCCTGGACAAAGAAAAACAGCGAAGCCAGGATAATAGCCTGTATCTTTGACAGACTTATGAAAATGGCCGCCCCTGCCCTTTGCCTGTTATTGATTCTCTTTGTTTCCGGTGCCATGATCTCCTCCTTGGCTAGTGTCTATCAACTCTGCGAACCACATTCTAGGCGCAACCTTGCTTCTTGTGCCAGTTCCTTAACACGACAGTCTGAAATTCTCTCATCTATGAAAACTGTAATTTCGTTCTCATCTTGGCTGAGCCCGGCGAGCTTGTTGCAACACTCCTTGTCTCCAACCAATCCCAGGACCCAGGCTGATAACCCTCTTACATGTGCATCATCGGAATAGAGGTAAGACGCAATATCTTCGACAGCACCCTTTACCAGCGCAGGTCTTACTTGAGAAAGCCGTCCAATTCCCCAGAGGAGGCCCCGCTGCAGCATTTCCAGTTCGAGATAGTTACCCTCCTCCCTAGTGTAGGACAAAAGGATATGGACATATTCTTCCGCAAGACCCGCATGATTTGCCAGTATCTCGCCCATGGCTTCAGGCGATCCCCAGCCGATTCCGCCCGATTCGTCGTTTAAATTCCACATGAGCCGACGCATGATAAGCCTCGCCGCCTCCATGTCTTCGTCTGCGAGTATCTTGACAACGGCACCCATGGCCCCAATCGCTGCCCATCTGGTGCGTTCGTTGCCGTGATAAAGAAAGGAAATGAGGGGATTTATCACCTGGCGGGCCGGAAGACGGCCTATCTCATCCAATACCGTGGCAGCTTCATCTAAATTAAGCAAAGACAATACCCTCTTTTTAAGGGCACGTCCGCCTCTTGGTTTAGGTCTCGCCATAATGCCCAAATATGCCCTCTCATTACCTGAAGCTGGGCTTGTTCTATGGGAGGGGCGCTAAGGGCCAATAACCACATAGAGTTGCCGGAAAGGATGGTTCTGCGCCGCCTAGCCCTCTTTTTCGAATTCGTCTTTACTCGCCCCACAGACCGGGCAGTCCCAGTCATCGGCCAGATCTTCAAAAGCTGTTCCGGGCTCGACCCCATTATCCGGATCTCCTACTTCAGGATCGTACACATAGCCACAAACCGTACAGACGCATTTATCCATTTCAACTTCCTCCTTGTCTAATTGGCTAACTTTGTTTATCAACGTGAGATCAAAACAACACAACAAAAAGTAAAAGGGATTCTAACGCTATAGGTTTCTCGTTCTTTCGCTATTCTTTATTTTCAATAGCCGCCCCATGGGTCCATGTCAAGGAGGATATAGGATCCATAAAGGGATGGGGCTTTTGGAAAGTGTCTGTGGCGACGGAAGTGCAGTATACTTGACAGAGCACCCCGTAGTGCCTATTGTGCCATAAGTGCTAATTCCTTATGTTGATGCAACGACCACTGCCTCACAAAGGACGAATCGCCGTTTATCATACCGCGTTTCTGTATTGATTTTTCAATTTTCATTCCGAAGCCTCCCGGTTGTTCACCCATCCGTGACGCCCCTGAAGCGTCGATTCGGAGGATTGGGGATATCAGCAGGAGGGACTTTATACCGGATCTAGGACATGACCACGGCTGGATCTCAATTTCATAAGAAGGCATGGCGCTATCTCACACGCACCCCCATCATGGATGTCCTGAAGTTCCTCTTAGTGGCAGGATTGATCACCTGGCTGCTGATACGCGGCGCCGCGGAGCTCGGTTATTATTGGCATTGGTATAGAATTCCACAATATATCTTTTCAATCGAGAACGGTCAGTTCTCAGCCGGGCCTCTTCTTTTGGGTCTTAAGGTCACTTTTAATATCACAGGCATCAGCCTGGTCCTATCACTCGTCTTCGGACTTACGACCGCCCTTTTTCGATTGTCAAATTCATTCCTGGCCAGGGTTTTGGCCAGGGCCTACCTGGAAATCATTCGCAACACACCCCTCCTGGTGCAGATTTTCTTCCTTTATTTCGTCCTCGGTCCCATTCTCGATATTGACCGTTTCACATCGGCCGTTTTGGCACTCAGTCTCTTTGAGGGCGCCTATGCATCGGAGATTTTCCGGGCCGGTATTGTCTCTATCCATAAAGGCCAGTGGGAGGCAGCCCACAGCCTTGGACTCAGCCTCTTTGATACCTATCGCTACATCATCCTTCCCCAGGCTGTACGCAGAGTTTTACCTCCCCTCACGAGCCAGGCTGTATCCCTGATAAAAGACTCTGCCCTCGTAAGCACCATCGCAATCTATGATCTTACCATGAGGGGACGCGAAATCGTGGCCGAGACCTTTTTAACCTTTGAGATATGGTTCACCGTTGCAGCCATGTACCTTGTCATTACAATTGCCCTTTCATCGATCGTTAGTGTCATGGAAAACCGAATCAGGGTCGAAGCGTAGGGATGAGGCGGTCCCGCTATGAATGAAAAGGCCATGGAAGACTTTATCATCGAAGTGAGTAAAATAAATAAAACCTTTCCCAATGGGGTTTATGCTCTTCGCAATTTCTCAACAAGGGTCCGTCGGAAGGAAGTTCTTGTTGTTATCGGCCCTTCAGGATCCGGTAAATCAACTTTCCTTCGCTGTCTTAATGGGATTGAAGATATCGACAGCGGGTCCATCACGATTGACAGGATTCCCCTGGATGACAACAAGAAGAACCGTTTTGAGATCAGAAAAGAAGTGGGGATGGTCTTTCAATCCTTCAATCTCTTTCCCCATTTGACGGCATTGGAAAATGTGAATTTGGCTCAACGTCTGGTCAGGAAAAAAAGCAAGAACGAGGCTACTGATACGTCCATGGAGCTATTGAGTAAGGTCGGCATCCCGGAAAAGGCGAGCACTTTTCCAAACCATCTGAGTGGAGGGCAGCAACAGCGTGTTGCCATCGCCCGTGCCCTTGCCATGAAACCAAAAGTTATGCTCTTTGATGAGGCGACAAGCGCCCTGGATCCTGAAATGATCGGCGAAGTGTTGGATGTCATGAAAAACTTGGCCCGAGAAGGCATGACCATGATTGTGGTAACTCACGAAATGGGTTTTGCTCGGGAAGTAAGTGACCGTGTTATATTTATGGAAGATGGCCGGATCGTGGAAGAAGGGACGGCTGAACATTTTTTCAAAGACCCAAAGGAGGAACGAACCAAGTTCTTCCTCAGTCAGATTTTATGGGCTTAGCCGCTGTTTCTTGGTCAGCGGGATAGTAGGAGCGGATTGCTTACAATAAAAAGAATATGCAACATCGCTAATTACGAAAGGAGGAGGCGTTATGAAAATGCAGTTATTTCTCGTTAAGATGGGATTGGTAATCTCCCTGGTCTTTGGTCTGGCCGGTTCCGGCCTTGCAGGAGAAATGCAACAGAAACTTACCAATGAAAGCGTCATCGAGCAGGTGCTCAAACGGGGCGTACTCAAGGTCGGTATGTCCACATTCTTGCCATGGGCCATGAGGGATAAAACCGGCAAGTTGATAGGATTCGAGATCGATGTGGCAACCAGGCTGGCAAAAGATATGGGGGTCAAGGTGGAATTTGTGCCCACCAAATGGGATGGTATTATCCCCGCACTTCTGGCTAATAAGTTCGATGTTATCATTGGGGGCATGGGCATCCTGCCGAAAAGAAATATCAAAGTCAACTTCACCGTCCCCTATGACCTTTCAGGCATGTCCATGGTGGCCAACAAAGAAGTCGCAAAAGGTTTTGACAATATTGAGGATTTTAATCGTCCGGAAGTGGTCTTGTCTGTCAGACTCGGAGCAACACCTGTGGCCGCTGCGAGAAAATTCATGCCTAAGGCCCAACTCAGGAAATTCGACGATGAATCCCAAGCCTATCAGGAGTTGCTCAACGGTAAAGCACATGCCGTTGTCGGTTCCGCACCAACGCCTGCCTTCTATGCCATAAAATACCCCGATAAACTCTTTCTGCCCCTCAAGGAAAATTTTACCAAAGAACCCATCGGCTTTGCGCTCAGGAAAGGGGATGTTGATACGCTCAACTATTTCAATAATTGGATTACGGTTGTAAAGGCCGAAGGGTGGCTCAGGGAGCGGAAACATTATTGGTTTGAAACCAAAGATTGGGAAGGTCTGTTGAAGTAACTCCTAACCGCGCTTGGGAGACTCCTTGAGGCCAAGAGACCTTGAGGATTCCCAGACGCATCTGCTGGATGTTGGATTGTCTTTGATCAAAAAGAAAACCACAATCACCCCCCTTGACATTATCCTGGGTTCTCTTTTGTTGGCGGCGCTGGTTTATTTGGTCTATAGGGTCCCGGGCGGCTTAAATTACAAATGGGAATGGGCCGCCATACCCCAATACCTTTTCCGTTACGATGCCGACAGCGAAGCATGGGTCCCCAACCTTTTGATACAGGGTGTGTTTACAACCCTGAGGCTCAGTTTTTGGGGGACCGTCCTTGCAACAATCATCGGCACCGTCATGGGCCTCTGCCGGGTAAGCCATAGTCTTTTCAATCGGATGCTCGGACGGACCTATGTGGAACTGATCCGTAATCTCCCACCCCTTGTGCTGATCTTCATTTTCTATTTTTTCATCAGCAGCCAGATCATGACCGCCCTGGATATTGATGGCTTTATCCAGAATCGTTCAGAAGGGGTCAAGGCGCTCCTCTCCTTTTTGTTCGCCCCTCCTGCCCTGTTCAGTCCCTTTCTTTCCGCCCTTGTCACCCTTGCCCTTTTTGAGGGGGCCTATATAACGGAGATCGTCAGGGCAGGCATCCAGTCGATTGAGAAGGGGCAATGGGAGGCATCTTACGCTCTGGGGTTGTCACGCTGGCAGCAGATGCGCTATATCATCCTTCCCCTTACTGCACAAAGAATCCTTCCTCCCCTGGCGGGCCAATTCATCTCCACAATCAAAGACTCCGCCATCGTATCGGTGATTTCTATTCAAGAATTGACCTTTCAGGGTATGGAGCTGATGGCGGCCACCCATCTTACCAATGAAGTATGGATAACCATTACGGGTCTATACCTTATACTCACCCTCACCCTATCCCTGGCAGTCGACCGCTTCGATATGTATTTAAAGAGGAGCGAAGCTTAGCCATTCGACAAGCTCATGGCCCTGAACAGAATCGAAGGATTTCGCTACAGGCTTACGGCCCTGAGCAAGGCGGTGGGGCAGGGCACACACTGGTACTTTTGTCCTATCCTACTCTAGTTAAGTTTCATTAAAGTTTTTCTACGTGCATGCCGAAGATACAAATGGAATCCCCAGATGCTTACTTTGCGCATCATTCCAATAAATTAGCCTAAACAGGAAATATTCGGTGATCACGCCCGGTTATCCGGGAATGCCGCGAATTGAGCACAATCTACGAATTCCATTTCTATACAAATTTTTCTTTCATCAGAGGAATCTACGGCGTTTGGTGGAGGTTTTGAATGGGTCTTATTAATATAGAGGACGTACAAGCCGGTATGGTCTTGAGCGATGATGTAAAAGACGACAATGGCCGTGTGCTGCTCGGCGGAGGAACCGAGATTACCGAAAAACATCTGAAAATCTTTAAGATGTGGGGAATCACCGAGGCGGATATCGAGGGCAAAAACAAAGAAGACGTAGATGCTAACTGCACTTCTGATTTTGATCCAGCCCTTCTCAAGGAAGTGGAGTATGAGGCCCTTGACCTGTTCAAGCATGCGGACATTAAAAATCCTGTAATCATAGAACTCATGAGGCTTTTTACCGTGCGAAGAATAAAAGGCAAAGCGGCAGGACAAGAACATGAAATACAATAAACCCAGTGACCTATTACAGAATTATGCCAATCTATCCACCATGTCGGCCATATTCACCCGGCTCAATGAGGCCATCAACGATCCTAAATCCTCGAGTGCGGAAATCGGTGAAATCATCAAAGATGACCCGGGTCTGACTGCCCGGTTGCTTAGGATTGTCAACAGCCCTTTCTATGGCTTCCCTCAAAAGATTGAGACCATTACACGCGCCATTGTTATTGTGGGTCTCCAACAATTACGAGATCTTGCCCTTGCCACAGCGATAGTCAATCTATTCAAAGGCATTCCGGAAAATCTTGTAACGATGAAATCTTTTTGGCGACACAGCATCGGCTGTGGGGTGGCCGCGAAGATCTTGGCTACCTACAGGAGGGAACAAAATGCAGAGCGGTTTTTTGTCGGCGGTATCCTACATGACGTCGGCCGCCTGATTCTCAACTCCAACGTTCCGGATTTGGCCAAGGAAGCGCTTTTGCGATCGCAATCCACCGGCATACTGTTGCACGAATGCGAGCGGGAGGTCATCGGTTTTGACCACGCGGCTGTGGGACGCGCCCTACTCAGGGCCTGGAATTTGCCCCCAAGCCTGGAAGATGTCGTTGCCTATCACCACAGACCGTCGGATGCAAAACAATTTGTCCTCGAGACCTCGGTTATCCATGTGGCTGACATCATCATTCATTCTTTGCAATTCGGTTCGACCGGTGAACGCTTCGTGCCAAAAATCGATGGCCAAGGCTGGGCGAACATGGATCTGTCCATCAGTATACTTGCTCCTACCTTGGATCAATTGGATAGACAGGTCAACGATGTGGTCCAAATGATAATCCAGGATGACGATTAATGACTGAACCCAAAAATTTGGAAGCCCACACCGATCCTGTGGAAGAACGGATCCAGCACCTCGAGAAGGTCAACCGGTGGACCATGGACGCCCTTGACCAGGTGGTGTCCCTGGGGGAATTTCAAATAAGGCTGAAACCCGACGAAGATCCCTCAACCATCTTCAGCCATACCCGCGAGAGGTTGAAAAGATTGATCCCCTTCGAAACCCTGGCCTTTTTCCTGGTGAATGAGTCCGACTTTGATTTTATCATTACGGACTGTGAGCCTCAATCCGACAGAGAACGCATCGTTAAGGAGGTTGATCAACAGGTCAGCGACGGGACCTTCGCTTGGGCTCTGCATCAGAATCGCGCCGTGAAGGTACCCTCCAAATTCTATAATAACACGCTCGTACTTCATCCCCTTGCAACCGCATCTCAAGTTATGGGGATGTTTGTTGGCGTCGAATCCGATGGGGATGAACCGAGCTTCAACAGTATTTCTTCGCACCTGTTATCGGTTCTTCTTTTTAATACGGCCCATGCTCTCGAAAATTCAAAGCTATATAAGGAGATCAGAAATCACAGTCGAAACCTCGAAGAAATCGTCAGAAGAAGAACCGAAGACCTTCGTAATGCCCTTGAAGATGCCCAGACCGCCAACATCGCAAAAAGTCATTTTCTCGCCAACATGAGTCATGAGTTCCGCACCCCGATGAACAGTATTATCGGGATGAGCGGCCTGTTGCTTGACGCAACCTTAGAGGACCAACAATTAGAATATGTCGAGATCATCAACAAAAGCGCAAGCTCTCTCCTGGAAATAATCAACGATATCCTTGACTTCTCACAAATAGAGGCCGGCAAACTGGATCTCGAAACCCTTGATTTCGACCTCAGGATGTTGGTTAAAGACTTAAAGGATATGTTGAATACAAAGGCCGAAGCAAAGGGTCTTGAATTCTCCTTTATGCTCGATGAATCGATGCCTTTCCTTTTGCGCGGAGACAGCGGACGTTTGCGCCAGATTCTCCTTAATCTTGTGGGGAATGCTATCAAATTCACGGAAAAGGGGAACGTTCGCGTCGAAATCTCACTGAAAAAAGAGACGGGCAATTTCGTTACCCTTCATTTTTCTGTTTCGGATACCGGTATCGGCATCCCGGAAGACCATTTAGAGCATATGTTTGAATCCTTCTCCCAAGTCGATACCTCGGCCTCCAGATCCTATGGCGGCACCGGATTGGGTTTGGCCATTTCTAAACGCCTTACTAAAATGATGGGGGGCGAGATTGAGGTTGAGAGCGAAGAGGGAAAAGGCTCGACTTTCTCCTTTACAATCCTCTTTGAGAAACAAAAGGAAGGTCGAACCCAAGATGAAGCGATTTCCGAGCAACTTCTTTCAAAACGCATTCTTATAGTAGATGATGATTCAAAAAATCGCTTTGACCTGTTAGAGGATCTGAAGGCCCTGGACTGTCGATGTGATGAGACCTCCGATGGGGTCAAAGCCCTTGAGAAACTCAAAAAGGCCGCAGCCGAGGCCAATCCCTTTCACATTGCGCTCATCGATCTGGAAATGCCTGAAATGGATGGGGCTACTCTCGGGCGAAACATAAAGGAGGATCCATCACTCAAAGACACTCTCCTGATCCTGATGACTTCACCGGGAAGTCAAGCCAATCGTTCCTATTTGAAGGAGATCGGGTTTTCGTCAAACCTCAACAAGTCGGTTAGAGGCCCGCAGCTTAAGGAATTTCTGGAAAATATTGTTGTTCAAGAGACACCGGAGCCGGATGCCGAGGCCTCCTCCTCAGAGAAACCGGAGGCATCAAGTGGACATGATGGTAAAGAGGCACGCATCCTGGTGGTGGAGGACAACATAATGAATCAGAAACTTGCCATGAGTATTCTCGATCTTTATGGATATCAGGCCGATGCCGTGGTGAATGGTGTAGAGGCGATTGAAGCCCTTGAAAAAGATCCCTATCATCTGGTCCTAATGGACATCCAGATGCCCCAGATGGATGGTTACGAAGCCACAGCGGTTATTCGTGATACAAATTCCAAAGTGCTTAACCATAGAGTTCCTATCATTGCCTTGACCGCCTATGCCATGAAAGGTGACAGAGAACAGTGCCTTAGCCGGGGCATGGACGGGTACATCAGCAAGCCCTTCGGTCGTAACCACATCAAAGAGGTGTTGGAACGCTGGTTGCCTCCGGAGCTTCAAAAAGAACACACCTTCTAGATTCTTCTCTATCCCTGAAAAAACCCACCCCAAAAGGCAACACAATCCCCTTTTCTCACCATTGTCTCTGACAGCCCATGCATACATAACCAAAAGGTTTCCTTTTGCCGCCGTTGATTAGCTCCTTACGTCCCGATTGTTTGACTAAATGGGTCAAACAAATCTGACGAGCGTTGACAAACCAAAGGTGTTCCGAGTGTTCAGTGG